>JAQVYA010000117.1 GCA_028708865.1 Desulfovibrio sp.
TGCCGGCCATGCCGCCGGATCGCGTCCAGGTGCCGGAAGCCCCTGCCATACCCGGCAAAGGCTTCCGGTCAACCGGCAGTGCCCGAATCCGTCAACGCCTTGCGGCACGGGTCGGGCTATCGGGACGGTTCAATGGATTCGAGCCCGCCCATGTAGGGGCGCAGCACTTCCGGCACGGTGATGGAGCCGTCGCGCTGCTGGTAGTTCTCCAGCACCGCCACCAGGGTACGGCCCACAGCCAGCCCCGAGCCGTTCAGGGTGTGCACGTAGGCCTTTTTCTTGGAATTCTCCGGCTGGAAGCGAATGTTGGCGCGCCGGGCCTGGAAATCTTCGGTATTGGAGCAGGACGAGATTTCTCGATACTTGTCCTGGCCGGGCAGCCAGACTTCCAGGTCATAGGTCTTGGCCGCGGAAAAGCCGATATCCCCGGTGCAGAGCGTGATGACGCGGTACGGCAATTCCAGGCGCTGGAGCAGTTTTTCGGCCTGGCCGGTCATTTGCTCGAGCACTTGGTAGGAATTGTCCGGGTGGGCGAAGTAGACCATTTCCACTTTCAGGAATTGGTGCTGGCGGATGAGACCCTTGGTGTCCTTGCCGTAGGAGCCGGCCTCGGAGCGGAAGCAAGGCGTGAACGCGCAATAGCCGCGGGGCAAGTCGGCCTCGCGGAGCACCTCGCCTGCGTGCAGGTTGGTCAGGGGCACCTCGGCCGTGGGGATTAGATAATAATCCTTGAAATCCAGGCGGAAAAGGTCTTCCTCAAATTTGGGCAACTGGCCCGTACCCTGCATGGCGGCGCGGTTGACCATGAACGGCGGCGCGGTTTCGATCAGCCCGTGCTCGCAGACGTGCACGTCCAGCATCCACATGGCCAGGGCGCGCTCCAGCCGGGCCAGGGAGCCGTAGCTCACCGCAAATCGCGACCCTGCCAGTTTGGCTGCGCGTTCAAAGTCCAGCAGGCCCAGTTCCGCGCCCAGCTCCCAATGTTCCTTGATGGGGAAGTCAAAGGAGCGAGGCGTTCCCCAGCGCCGAACCTCCGGGTTATCGTCCTCGGAGTCGCCGTCAGGAGTGCTTTCGTGCAGCAGGTTCGGGCAGGAGAGCAGCCATTCGTTTTCGCGGGCTTCCACTTCTTCCAGGGCCGCGTCCAGTTCCTTGATGCGCTCGCCCACGGAAGACATGCTTGCGATGAGTTCGGAAGCGTCTTCCTTGGCGCGTTTTTTCTTGGCTATCTCCCCGGACGTGGCGTTGCGTTCGGCCTTGAGGCCTTCCACTTCCCGGGTCAGGGTGCGCCGCTTTTCGTCCAATTCGGCAAATTCAGCCACGTCCAGGCCAGCCCGGCGTCGGGCCAGAACCTGTTTTACCGTGTCCAGGTTGCCGCGTACAAATTTCAGATCCAACATATCCACTCCTCGGATGGTCAACTCGTTCCCGGTGCACCTACCGGATTTCCCCGCCGCTGGCAAAGGTCGGCCCCCCCGGGGGCGGCTACGGATCAATGCCCGCCTCCCGGTTGGCGCGGCGTACGCGCAGCAGTACGAATCCGCCCAGGGTCAACCCCAGCCCCGGAAGACTGCCCCACCAAAGCACGCCCAACATGAACAAACCGCCCAGCGCCAATTGCACGGCCTCCCACGCTTTGCGGCGTGTCAACGGTTTGTTGACCCAGACCACCTCGGCCTGGATGAGCCGCCGCACCAGTTTGGGGAAGCGCCCTCGGGACGGGAAAGGCGGCAGACGAAAGTTCAGCATGCCCAACAAAATAAGCCCCACTCCGGCCAGGCCCTCGGCCGGGCTGTGCAGCCACACGGCCATGGCCACCAAAAAAATACCCAGCATCTGGACCAGCCAGTTCCAGGGAGTTTGGTGCCGCCGCCAAAGCGTGGAGGCCAGGGGGGGACGATGCCGCATAGCCCCTATTTTTAAGCTTCGCGGACGGCAATTGCAACAGTTGGTCGGGGTTGATATGATGGCGTGAAGGCGAGGTGTATAAAAAATGAGTTCAAACCTGACTGATTTGATCGCCGAACTCGGCGACATGCTGCGCGAGCGGCATTGGCGGCTGGCCACGGCGGAGTCCTGCACGGGCGGGCTTGTGGCTGCAAGATGCACGGATTTGCCCGGGAGTTCCGACTGGTACGCCGGATCCGTGGTGGCCTATTCCAACAACGTGAAAATCGCGCTGCTCGGCGTTTCCGGGGATCTGCTTTCCCGCGTGGGCGCCGTGAGCGAAGAGGTGGTCGGCATCATGGCCCCGGCCGTGCTGCGAACCATCGGGGCCCACGTGAGCGTCGCCATTTCCGGCATTGCCGGACCCGACGGCGGCACCGAGGAAAAGCCCGTGGGCACGGTCTGGATTGCCTGGTCCGATTACGAGGAAAATCTGCGTACCGAACTGTTTCAGTTTGAAGGTGACCGCGACGCCGTGCGGGAGCAGGCCACCTACGCGGCCCTGGAAGGGCTCCGCGCGTTTTTGCGCTGATGCTTCCGGGGCTTCGGCCCGTGCGGCACACCCAGGGCCCTGCCCGGAGGACGCATGCCGAACCCATCTTCCCGGATACGAGTATTTGTAGGCATCCCCCTGAACGCGGCGTGTGAGCACGCCGCGGTGGGACTGGTGCGCTCTCTGCGTGCCGAAAACGGCCCCCTGGCCGGGGCTCGGCTCTCCTGCCCCGCCCGTGAACGGCTGCACCTGACGTTGAAATTCTGCGGTGACGTGGACGAAGACCATGTCCCCGCCATGCTCAAAGCATTGCGAAATATCTCCTGGAATGCGTTTACCCTGCGTCTTGGCGGGGCCGGAGTCTTCCCCGGGCTGCCGCGTCCTCGCGTGTTCTGGGCCGGAGTGCAGCAAGGAGCAAAGCAACTGACCGCCCTGGCCGGGAAAGTAGACCAAGGTCTGCGAGCCCTGGGCGTCGAACCGGAACGCCGCTCCTATCACCCCCATCTGACGCTCTGCCGGGTGCGCGAAGCGCGGGACGCGGACTGGCAAGAAGCCCTGGCCCGGGCGCAAGAGGCGCAATGGCCCGAACTGCCCATAGAGCGCATCGTGCTCTGGCAATCCACGTTGCAGCCCGCCGGGCCGGAATATCGCGTCCTCGGTGAAGCATTGGCTGAAATATAACAAGAAGAAATTTGCCTCCGGCGGCCAAAGGGCCCGCGGCCCCTTGGGACCCCGTTTACCGGCCGCGCTTGCGCGCGCCCGGGGGCGTGTTTTTTTACTTGGGCATTTAGTGGAAAGCCCGAGCGGCGGCAGCCGCGAGCGATAAAAGTCTTTGGAAAGGGGGCCCGGGGGAAGAACCTTTCTTCAGAAAGGTTTGCCCCCGGAAAGCAAGCTTACCTTGTATCGTAAAGGCAAAAGCAATGCCTCCGGCGGCCAAAGGGCCCGCGGCCCCTTGGAACCCCGTTTACCGGCCGCGCTTGCGCACGCCCGGGGGCGTGTTTATTTTACTTGGATATTTAGTGAAAAGCCCGAGCGGCGGCAGCCGCGAGCGATAAAAGTCTTTGGAAAGGGGGTCCGGGGGAAGAACCTTTCTTCAGAAAGGTTTGCCCCCGGAAAGTTTTTTCCAGCGATACGCTGGCCGGTGGAATGTAAAAAGCCGCGACTTTTTTACTCAAAGTCACGGCTTTTTACATTCCATCGAGGGCGGGGGGGCGCCCTTGGCGGGCCATGTGGTCAGCCCAGGTAGTCCCCCCGGTTGAACTTGAACTGTTCGGTGCGGGCCAGCACTTCCAGTTCGTTCACAACGCTGCGCAAACCGGGTTGCTGGTCGGCTACGGACTTGAGTCCGTCCACCTGGCCCTGCATGGTTTGGAGTGCGGCGTGCGCTTCGCGCAGCCCGCTGCCGTCCGGTGCCACTTCCTGTAGCTTGGCTGCGTAGTTGTCCAGTCCGTCGAGTGCGGCTTCCACCTTGGCGGCGGCCTGTGCCGCATCCGCGGGCTGGACGTTTTGCACGGCCTGGATATTCAGCAGCGGATTGAGATTGCTCAGGGGCGCGGGGGGCGTGACGCCGGGAGCCTTGGCTGCACCGGCAGACTTGGCCACCTCTTGCCCGAGCAGTTCGTCGAACGCGGCGCCGGACTGCTTGGCCTTGTCCGCCCGCTGCTGTTGCTGCGATTGGCGGACACCCTCGATCTGGTCAGGATGGATCTTCATCATGGTTCTCCTCATCCTGGGTTTTGCTCAAAGTCTGCAAGAGGTTTGCCAAAGTTTGTTTTGTGCGTACTTGTTTGATATTGTGGATTTTTTATTTCGCATGGGCGGCAAAACTTGCCGCCGGGCTTTGAGGCCTGTTTTGTAGGATACGTGAAGCGGGCCACAGGTGCAAACCTGAAGGCAGGCTGGATGTTCCCCTTGAAAACATGGTAGAAAATCATGGCCTCACCGTGGTGAACATGGTACAAAAAAGTCAAGCACTGGAATGTGAGCATCTCAAGGAGGAAATGAAATGCCCGATATCAAGAAGATTCTTTGCGCGGTGGATTTTTCCGAGCACAGCTCCAAGGTTGCGGATTACACCCGGACCATGGCCAAGGCATTCGACGCTGAAATCGTTTGCATCTATGTGGCTCCGAGTCTGAGCCAATATGTCGGATTCAAGGTTCCGGCCAGTTCCATCGACGAGTTCGTGGGCGAGATCGTGACCGGCGCGGAGAGCACCATGGAGGAGTTCCTGGGCAAGGAGTTCCAGGGAATCAACGCCACCGGCAAGGTGGTGACCGGCTACGCAGGCGAAGAGGTGCTCGAATACGCCAAGGAAGAGGACGTGGACATGATCATCATGGGCACGCATGGCCGCAAGGGCATCGACCGCGTGCTCTTTGGCTCCGTGGCGGAAAAGGTGGTCAAGTCGGCCCGCTGCCCGGTGGTGACGGTGCGTCCCGAGTAGTCCGAAAGTGGGGCGGTTTTTCCGCCTTGCCGGGCGTGGCCTTTACGCTGCGCCGGAAAGATTATATCAGATACGGCCCGGCAGGGTCGTATCTTTTTTTTGGGGGGGGACGACCTTGTTTCTGTTGTGTATCGGGACCTGCCGCGGCAGGCCTGTGTGACTGCCAAAGGAAGCGGAAAAATGAAAGAGCGTGTGCGCAAGCAGATTTTGGATTTCAAGCCCTATACTCCGGGGCTGACGCTGGAGGACATCCGGGAGAAGTACGGAGTGGAGCAGGTCATCAAGCTGGCCAGCAATGAGAATCCGCTCGGGGTTTCTCCTGTGGTGCAGAAGGTGCTTGGCCGCAGAGCGGCCGAGGTATTTCGCTATCCGCAGAACCATTCCCCGCGTCTGGCCGCGGCCCTGGCCCAACGTCTGGGGGTGACGCCGGACATGGTGGTGGTGGGCAACGGTTCGGACGAGATCATTGACATGCTTTACCGGGTCGTGGCTGAGCCTGGCCGGGACAACGTGGTCTGTTACGAGCACAGCTTCAGCATGTACCGCATGTGCGCCAAGCTTTGCGGCGTGGAGTACCGGGAGGTGCCCCGTGGGCACGGCCTGGGGCTGCCCCTGGCGGATCTGGCCCGCGTTGCGGACGAGCATACCGCCCTGGTGATCGTGACCAGCCCGGACAACCCCACGGGGCTGGCCGCCACGGCCAAAGAACTGGGAGAGCTGGCCCGGGCCTTGCCTGAGGGAGCGCTTCTGGTTGTGGACGGTGCCTATGCCGAGTTTGCCCGGCCCGAGGAAGTGTATGAGGCGGCGCCGCGCTTGGCCGAGCTGGAAAATTTGGTGTTGCTGCGTACTTTTTCCAAAGCCTATGGCCTGGCCGGGCTGCGGCTTGGCTACGGGGTGATGCCCGCATGGCTGGCGTCCTACCTGCGACGTGCACGAATTCCCTTTACCGTGAACCTTGCTGCCGAGGCGGCCGGGCTGGCCGCTTTGGAGGATGAGACTTTTTTGAATGAAACGCTGCGCGTGGTCTGGCAGGGGCGGGACTACCTGGCCTCGGCGCTGGCGGAAATGGGCTGCGAAGTGACGCCTTCCCAGGCCAACTTTTTGATGTTCCGTCCTCCCAGCGATGCGGAGGCCCTTTTCGAGAATCTGCTGCGCCGGGGCATCATTGTGCGCCACCTCAAGAGCTTTGGTCTGCCGGAGCATTTGCGAGTGAACGTGGGCACCGGGCGGGAAAACGCGGCCTTTGCGGCCGCCTGCAAGGAGCTGCTCTGATGGAGCGCATTGTGGTGACGCTGGACGGCCCGGCCGGAGTGGGCAAGTCCACCATGGCCAAAGGGCTTTCCGAGTCGTTGGGCATTCCCTATCTGGATACCGGGGCCATGTTCCGCGCCGTGGCCTGGACCCTGGGCCAGGGGGCCTGGGAATGGGAAGAGCCGCGACTGGCCGAGGCCCTGGAGAAAATTCGTTTTGATCTGCACGGTTCGGGCGCGGATTCGGGCCTGAGTCTGGCAGGCCGGGCCCTGGGCCAGGAAATTCGCACCGAGGAGGTGGGCATGTGGGCATCGCACATGGCCAGGCTGCCCGTGGTGCGGGATTTTCTCAAGGCGGCCCAGCGTGCCATGGGCGAGCGCTCCTCGCTGGTGGCCGAGGGCCGGGATATGGGCAGCGTGGTGTTTCCCGCAGCCGAGATGAAGTTTTTTTTGGATGCCGATCCTGAAGAACGGGCCCGGCGCCGCTGCGAACAGCTTCGCGCCATGGGCCAGGAAGCGGACCTGGAGGAACTGACCGCCAGCATTCGCGCCCGGGACGAGCAGGACCGCAACCGGGCCGTGGCTCCGCTCCGGCCTGCGCCTGACGCCGTGGTGGTGGACACCACGCGGCTTTCCGAAGCCGAAGTGGCTGCCACATTACTCAAGGCCGTGCAGGATCGCCTGGACAGGAAATAGTTTCCCAGGATCGTTCCGGTTCCCGGACAGTGGTCCGATTGAGAAAATATTCGCGTTGCCGCTGTCGGCACGCGGCAAGCGCCCTGGTTCGCCAGGGCGTTTTGGCGTTTATGGGCTTTGGTCTTGCGCCGGAATCCGGGGGCGTTGCAGTAACAGGGTGACGCCCTGGGCGCTGTTGCCGTTCATGGTGGTGAAGGGGGTTTCCTTGCGGACCAAGGGGTGCAATCCGGAAAAAAGCTGGTCCAGCCAGGCTGGGTCGTGGTGACGCATGACGCCGCCGCCGGAAATGGCGAACACGCCGTAGGTGCCGAATTGCTTGGCGAACCGGGCGTAGCGTTCCTGGTTGCGCTGATCCGGGGCCAGCAGAAAGTCGTTCACCAGCAAGAGTCCGCCGGGCCGCAGCACGCGTGTCAACTCGTTCAGCAGGGAGCGCTGGTCCCGGTCATGGCGTATGCAGGTCAGCACGGCCAGAAGCAGGACCGCGTCCACGCTTTGGTCCGCCAGGGGCACCCGGCCCGGAGCGCAGGCGGCCAAACGCAGATGGGGATGTTGCCGATGGCCGCGTTGGAGCATGGCCGGGGCAAAATCCAGGCCCAGGGTCTGGGTGAAGCCGGATTGTTCCAGAAGCGTCAGCGTTCTGCCGTATCCGCAGCCGTAGTCCAGAATGCGTGCCTGAGGAGCCAGTCGGTTTTGAAGCAATTCCAGGGGCAGGGGCGTGGTGAAATTTTTTTCCGGAGCCACCCGGTTCCAGTATTCCCGGTCCTGGTTCGGGTCCTGGCCTGGGGAAGCAGGGTGCAACGGGGCCGCGGGTGGTTGGTCCGGGGAGTGGGGAGTCATGGCAGATCCTTTGGTTTCCGAAGGCGTATCCCCTCGGGGTTCAAGACCGACGCGCCCTGTCCCCACAGCCCCCTGGTGGCGGCCCGGGGTCAGGGGAGCACGTTCATTTTGACGTAATAGAGCCCATTGCCGCGCTGCACCTGCATGAGCAGGGTGTGTTGCAGTCGGTAGTGGAGGAAGGCGGTGCCCAGGTCTGCGGCGTCGGCCACGCGCACGTTGCCCGCCCTGTGGATCACGTCCCCGGGTTGCAGCCCCAGCCGTGCGGCCGGGGAGTCCGGCAGTACGCGGTGCACCTCGACCCCGCCCCGGGGCAGGGCTGCCTCCGGCCGGACCAGGAAGCCCCAGCGCCGTTCGGCCAGCTCCAGGGTTTGTTCCAGGGTCAGGGCCTGGGGACGCAGGCGGATGCTTTGCTCCTGCCCCTGGCGGACGAGAAGCAGCTCCAGGGATTCATTGCGGGTGTGGTTGCGCAGCAGGTCCAGGTAGGTCCGGCGTGTGGTCACGAGATTCCGGTTCATGCGCAGCAGCACGTCGCCGGGACGGATCCCAGCGGATTCGGCCGGGGTGCCTCGCAGCACCTCGGTCACCAGCAGCCCCTGGGGGCGTTGCAGGCCCAGGGCCGAGGCCAGGGCCGGGTCCACGTCCGTGCCGAAGATCCCCAGCCAGATGGGGGCCACGTGGCCAGAATGCAGCAGCTCCTCCACCACCCGCCGGGCCTTGTTGATGGGGATGGCAAAGCCGATGCCTTCGCCCTTGGCCAGGATGGCGGTGTTGATTCCGATGAGCTGGCCCGTGATGTTCAGCAGCGGGCCGCCGGAGTTGCCGGGATTGATGGCGGTGTCGGTCTGGATGAAGTCGGTGAAGGTCCCGGCGCGGCTCGTCAGCGAACGGTTCAGGGCCGAGACCACGCCCGTGGTCACGGTGTGGGCGTAGCCAAAGGGGTTGCCGATGGCGATGACCGGTTCGCCGATGAGGATATCCGAGGAGTCGCCCATGCGGATTTGCGGCAGGTCGCGGGCCTGGAGCAGTTTGAGCACGGCTAGGTCAAAGTCCGGGTCCGAGCCCACCAGTTCGGCGTGAAATTCCCGCCCGTCCAAAAGTCGGACCAGCACTTCCGAAGCATTGTCGATAACATGGGCGTTGGTGAGTACCAGAGCTTTTTTCCCGTCAATGATGACGCCCGACCCCATGCTGCCGCCGCGGTTCTGCTCCGGATCAAAGCGGAACCCCGGCAGGACGCGGCCGCGCCGGGGGCGCAGGGCCGTGATGTTGACCACGGCGGGAGCTGCTTCCTCCACGGCGCGCACCACAGGCGTACGCCGGGGGCTTTGGGCGGGTGGCGGCCCGTCCGCCCGGGCTATGGCGGCAATGTCCGGCAAAAGGCCCGGGAGACACTCTGGCATGGCGGCCGGAAAAACGGTCAGCAGGATGGCCAGAAAGGCGGCCCGGATCAGGACGCGGCACAGCGGCAAGGGGCCGGTGGTTGAGCTTGGTTTATGGTCGCGTTTCCGGCTTGGTTCTCGGTCGAGTTTTCGGTCCGGTTTTGCCGTGCGCACGCGGGACCAAGGCCCCCGTAGCAGGGTGCCGGGGAGAGACAGGGGGGGCTTGCGTAGGGGGCTTTGGGACATGGCAACTCCGCGTAAAATATTTCCGGCACTTGCTTCGGGGGTGGCTGCGGGCATCAGCCGCGCCGGGCCAGCTCCTTGAGGCGCGCGATGCGCTCCTCCACGGGCGGGTGAGTGCTGAATAGACCGGCCAGACTGCGACCGGAAAGCGGGTTCACGATGAACATGTTTTCCGTGGCCGGGTTGCCCTGCAAGGGTTGCCGCTCCACGCCCTGCTGGAGCTTGGCCAGGGCCGATGCCAGGGAAAGAGGGCTGCCTGAGAGGCGCGCCCCGGTTTCGTCCGCCAGATATTCGCGGGAGCGGGAAATGGCCATCTGGATGAGCGTGGCGGCCACGGGCGCGAGAATGGAAAGCAGGATCGCGGCCAGGGGGTTGGCTCCCTCTTCATCGTCGCTGCTGCCGAAGAATGCGGCAAAGCGCATCATGTTGGCCACGAACATGATGGCCGTGGCCAGCACGGCGGAAACCGACTGGATCAGAATATCCCGGTTGGCCACGTGACCCATTTCATGGGCCAGCACGCCGCGCAGTTCATCATTGGTCAGCAGTTTGAGAATGCCGCTGGTAACAGCCACCACGGCGTTTTCCGGGTTGCGGCCCGTGGCAAAGGCATTGGGCGAATCCTGAGGGATCAAGGCCACGCGGGGCTTGGGAATTCCCGCATTGCGCGCCAGGTCCTCCACAATGGCGTGGAGCTGCGGGGCCTCGTGGGGTTCCAGGATTTGGGCGCGGTACATGCGCAGGACCACCTTGTCCGAGTACCAGTAGCTGAAGAAGTTCATGCCCAGGGCCAGGATCATGGCGAATA
>JAQVYA010000118.1 GCA_028708865.1 Desulfovibrio sp.
ATTTCCTACAGCACCGACATGGACGAGGCCCTTCTTGAAATGGAGGGACTGATCAACGAGGCCGGATTCATGACGGACCGCTACCCGGCCCGCTGGTTGGCCCTCAAGTACCTGGAAGGCGACGAGCAAATCCGCGTGGAAGGGCGCAAGGCCGGAGAGCTTTCCGCCTCGCTGGAGGCCATTGCCGAGCGCGTGGAGCAGCATTGCCGCAAGACCCTGGACACGGACCCCGAAGCGGTCATTGCAGATTATCGGTACGGATTCATCGCTTCGCTAATGAAGAAAGGTGTGGTTCGTCGGGGCACCTCCCAAACCCGGATTGCAATCTCCGACAAGATCGACCGGGTGGTCACCAGCGCCCTGCTGGGCCCGGCCCTGATGTTGCTGGTACTCTACGGTATGTTCCAAATCACCTTTACCATAGGTGAAATTCCCATGGGCTGGGTGGAATCCCTGTTCGGCTGGCTCAGCGCCACGGCCTCCAGCCTGTTGCCCGACGGCATGCTCAAGTCCTTGGTGGTCTCGGGCATCATCGACGGCGTGGGCGGGGTGCTCGGATTCGTCCCCCTCATCGTGATCATGTTCCTGATGCTCGCCTTCCTGGAGGACCTCGGCTACATGGCCCGCATGGCCTATATGCTGGACCGGGTCTTCAAGGCCTTTGGCCTGCATGGCTGCTCGGTCATGCCCTTCATCATCTCGGGCGGCATCCCCGGCGGCTGCGCCGTGCCCGGCGTCATGGCCGCGCGCACCCTGCGCAGCCCCAAGGAACGATTGGCCACCATCCTCACGGCCCCGTTCATGGTCTGCGGAGCCAAGGTGCCCGTATGCATTCTGCTGGTGGCCGCCTTCTTCCCACAATCCGCAGGCAACGCCATGTTCTGGATCACCCTAGTGGGTTGGGGCATGGCTCTGGTGGTGGCCAAGATTCTGCGCTCCACCGTGCTCAAGGGCCAGCCCACCCCCTTTCTCATGGAACTGCCCCCCTACCGCATGCCCACCCTGCGCGGCGTATTGCTGCACACCTGGGAGCGGGCCTGGCAGTACATCAAAAAGGCCGGAACCGTGATTCTGGGAATCTCCATTCTGTTCTGGGCGGCCATGACCTTTCCCACTCTGCCGGACCAGACCCAGGCCGAATTCGACGCCCGGCGCACCACCCTGGAAACGCATATGGCGGAAGCCAAGGACACAAACGAAATCCAATCCCTGGAGCAACGCCTCACGGATCTGAACAATCAGCAAAGTGAAATGGCGTTGAAGAACTCCGTTGCCGGACGCGTGGGTTCGGCCCTGGAAAACGTAACCCGCGCCGCGGGATTTGACTGGCGGGTAAATATCGCCCTCATCGGCGGCATTGCGGCCAAGGAGGTCATCGTCTCAACCCTGGGCACGGCCTACTCCCTGGGCGAGGTGGACCCCGAGGACGCGGCCCCCCTGTCCCAGCGTCTGGCCAAAGACCCGGCCTTTACCACGGCCACGGCGGTTTCCCTGATCATCTTCATTCTGCTCTACGCCCCCTGCTTCGTCACCGTGGTCACCATGGCCAAGGAAGCGTCCTGGGGCTGGGCCGGATTCGCAGTGGTCTTCAACACGGCCCTGGCCTTCACCCTGGCCGCAGCCAGTTACCAGATCATCACCGGACTGGGATAGCCTGCGCTCCCCGTGTCATCAAAAGCGGCCTTCCCCCGGGGGAGGGCCGCTTTTTTATCAAGAACATAAGTATGTTCCGGTCTTGCTTGCATTCTGCGGTCCGAGAGAATATCTTGCGCGGATGGACCGCTTTACCGCTGACCTGCACATCCATTCCCGGTTCTCTCGCGCCACGAGTAAAAACCTGAATATTCGAGGTCTTGCCGCTTGGGCAAGAATCAAGGGGCTGGATGTCCTCGGCACCGGGGACTTCACCCACCCCGAATGGGTGGCCGAAATGCAGGACCAGCTTCGGGAAGATGGGCGCGGCCTCTATGTACTCAAGGATCCCACGGGCATTGGGGAAGAGATTCCGGGCATGAGCGGTGATCCCTCCGGCGTGACCCGGTTCATGCTCCAGACCGAAATCAGCTCCATATACAAACGCGGCGGTCAGGTCAGGAAAGTTCACAACCTGGTCTACATGCCCAACCTGGAAGCAGTGCTGCGCTTCAACGAACGTCTGGCCCAGGTAGGCAACCTGGCCTCGGACGGCCGCCCCATTTTGGGGCTGGATTCCCGCGACCTGCTGGAAATGGTTCTGGAAACCGACCCCATGGCCTTTCTGATCCCCGCGCATATTTGGACGCCCTGGTTCGCCCTGTTCGGATCCAAATCCGGGTTCAACAGCGTGGAGGAATGCTATGGCGATCTGAGCCAGCACATCTTTGCCATGGAAACCGGCCTCTCCTCGGACCCGGAAATGAACTGGACCTGGAGCGCGCTGGACCGCTTCCGCATGATTTCCAACTCCGACGCCCATTCCGGAGAAAAGCTGGGCCGCGAGTGCAACCTCTTTCAGGGTGAGATTTCCTACGAAGGCATTTTCCGGGCCCTGCGCGGCGAAAGTCTGGGACACAAATTTCTCGGCACCGTGGAATTCTTCCCCGAAGAAGGGAAGTACCACATGGACGGCCATCGCAAATGCGGCGTGGTCATGGACCCGCAGGAAACCGCCATGCGCGGGGGGCTTTGCCCGGTTTGCGGCAAGCCCGTGACCCGCGGCGTGCTCGCCCGCATCGCCGACCTGGCGGACCGCGAAGAGCCGCAACGGCCCAAGGGGCAGCCCGGATTCGTCTCCATGGTGCCGCTCAAGGAACTGCTCAGCGAAGTGGTGGGCGTGGGACCGGGCTCCAAAAAGGTGCACAACCGCTACCTCGGTCTGATGAAACGCTTTGGCTCGGAACTGGCCGTGCTGCGGCGCGCCCCCCTGGAAGACCTGCGCCGCGAGGACCCGGTGCTGGCCGAAGGCGTGGGGCGCATGCGCGAAGGCCAGGTGCTCCGCAAGCCCGGATTCGACGGCGAATTCGGCGTCATCTCCGTGTTCACCCCCCAGGAGCGGGACCGCATCAAAAACGGCCTTTTTCTCATGGGCCCCATGCCCGAGACGCCGGAACAACCGACCCCGGACAACGCAGCGGACGGCGCCCGAATCACTCCCCCCGGCACCGGAACCCCGGCAGCGGACGCCCTCCCGGATGAGGAGGCCCGCCCCATGGCCGTGCGCGTGGCCCCGGACGCCCGCCGCGTGCGCTACAACACCATGCAGCGCGAAGCCATTGCCGCCGGTCCCGGCCCGGTCATGGTGGTGGCCGGACCAGGCACGGGGAAAACCCAGACCCTCATGGGACGCATCACCCGATTGCTGGAAGCCGGCCAGCCCCCCCGCCGCATCCTGGTGCTCACCTTTACGCGCCGGGCCGCGGTGGAACTGCGCGAACGGCTGCAACAAACCCTGAATCTGGAATCCGACGCCCCCCTGCCCCAGGCCGGAACCCTGCACTCCCTGGCCTTCGAATATTGGCGGCATGCCTACGACGAAGAGCCAGTGGTTATTGACGAATCCTCGGCAAAAACCATTTTTGCGGAAGTAAACCCCGACCTCACAGGACGGGACCTGGACCGAGCCTGGAAAAACTACAACCTGGCCCGGGAAACCCTGAACGAGCCGGATGCGGGGCTGGCCGAAGCCGTGGAGCGCTACACCAAACAAAAAGAATCCTGGAACCTGGCGGACTATACGGACCTGCTGGAATTTCTGCTGGAACAAAGCCAGGGCAAAACCTTTCAGCGCATCCACCATCACGTGCTCGTGGACGAAGTCCAAGACCTCTCCCCATTGCAGATCAAACTGGTGACCTCGCTCTGCGCCGAGGACGGCCAGGGCTTTTTCGCCATCGGCGACCCCTGCCAGTCCATCTACGGATTTCGCGGAGCAGCCGGGAACGCGGAGCAATTGCTGCGCGAAAAATGGCCCAAGCTGGAAACCATTGCCCTGCACGACAACTACCGCTCCGGGCAGCGCATCCTGGACGCGGCCCAAAGCCTGTTTCCCGAGGAACCCAAGCTCACGGCCCAACAGGATACAGAAGCGACCGTACATATTTTCCGTGCCCCGGACGGGCGGCGTGAAGCCGCCTGGATCAGCGAGCGTATCAAACGGCTCATTGGAGCTACCAGCCACAGCCTCACGGATGCGGGGGGCCAGGGGATCTATACTCCTGGGGACATTGCCGTGCTGGTGCGCTTCCGTGGCCTGATTCCTGTCATCGAAGGCGCGCTCAAACGCTACGGCGTGCCCTGCGCCACCCCCGAGACCGCGGCCTTTTGGCACGAACCCCGTGTGGCCGCCATTCTGCGTTCTGCTGGGCGCATGCTCGGACTGGCCTGTGGCCACGAATCCGATGGCCGGGATTGCCCGGAATTTCCGGAACGGATGCTCACCCAGGGCCCGGCCGCCCTGCGCACCCATCTGGACCCGGCCGGAGGATACGACGATTTTTTCTGGCGCAGCCAACCATTCCGCCAACTGGAGCAAGCCTATGCCCGGCGCGGCGGGTGGGCCGGACTGGTCAACTGGGTCCATCTGCAAAGCGATCTGGAACTGGTGCGCCTGTCCGTAGAAAAAGTTCAGATCATGACGCTGCACGCTTCCAAGGGTCTGGAATTCGAAGTGGTCTTTCTCCCAGCTCTGGAAGAGGGCATTCTGCCCTTTGCCGGAACCGACATGCTCACAGGCAAGGCCGGCGGAGCCTTCCAGGCCGACGTTTCCGAGGAGCAGCGCCTACTCTACGTGGGCATGACCCGGGCCCGGCGCGAACTATTCCTCAGCCATGCGCAGCAACGCCTGCTTTTCGGAAAAACTCTGAAGCCCCATGAATCCCGTTTTCTCAAGGCCATCCCGGCCCAGCTCATGACCCATTCCACCCTGGCGGCGCGCAAGGTGCGGAAGGAACGGCAGATCAGTCTTCTGGACTGATTCCCCGTCCGGCTCCCCGCCATGCAAACCGTGGTTGGCCTCCAGGCCGGGCCATGCACATGAACAACATTGATATACGCTTTCCCTACTCATGCCCGTTCGAAACGCTCACTCGCCCCGTACGCCGCCGGGCAAGGTCCCATAGCCCCGCCCAGGCAGCGGCTTCACTGGCGGGAGAGCCAATGCCGGTACACGCTGCGTTCCCAAACGGCGCACAAGCGCCGGGCCGGGTCGCTCCGCATGCCGCACCGGCGCAACCTGCAAAACAGATGCAGGGGATTGAGCGCATGTTGAAGACGGTCGCGCAGACTGATCATCTCGTGCCTCCTCGATTCCCTTCCCGTTAACCTCTGACCAAAAACTTTGCACAGGTCATGCCCAAGCACGATAAACACGCAAATCAAACTACCTGCCCGCGGACAGGGAAGGGTTTTCCCTTCCGCATTGCCGCTCCCAGCTGGCTCCACCCCGGGTCCGTCTCGGAAAATTGCTCCTGGATCGCCAACAACCTCCACGAGCATGTGGACGAGGTTGCGCTCATGTTCCTGGAAACCGAACCCTGCCTCGCCTACACCCGCGAGGAACTGCTACCCCCCTGGCTGGCAGAGGCGGAAATCCCGGAAACCAATGCCTTGGCAGCGGATTTCGAACACCTTGATGAATACCTGTCCCAGGCGGGCCAAGACGAGTCGCCAGCAACCCCCGCGCCAGACCTGACCTTCCACGCCCATCTGCCCCTGGACCTGCCCTGGGACCAAGGCCCCAACAAGGCCTGGCGCAAAATCGAAACCCTGATCCAGAAGGCCGCCCCTCTGAACCCGCGCCGCTACGTGCTGCATCCACCGCCGCCGGGCGTTTCCCTCAAGATGCTGGCCGGACAGTTCGCGGCTGCGGGCGTTGAGCCGCGCCAAGTGCTTTTGGAAAACATCGAAGGCTGTGACCTTTCCGAAATCTGGCCCGAAGTGCTGGACAGCGGCTTTGGTGCCTGCGTGGACCTGGGGCACATCCTGCTTTACAGCCAGTTCCCCATGTTGGCCCTGCCCGGACTGGGCGAGCGCGTGGACATGCTGCATCTCAATGCACCGGACCCGTTCCGGCCCGGGCGACATCTTTCCCTCGCCTACCTGGACGACAACGGCCGCCTGCTGCTGCGCTCCATGCTCGACGCTCTGACCCCCGGAGCCACCGTGGTGCTGGAGGTCTTCGACGCCGAAGGCTTTCAGGAATCCCTCGAGGTCCTGCGGGAACTGGCTCCCCAGGAGGCTGTTTCGTCATGATCACCCTGGTGCTGGGCGGCAACAAATCCGGCAAATCCGCCTTTGCGCTGCAACTGCTGGAACGCTCCCCGGCACCTTCCCTTTTTGTGGCCACGGGAAAGGCCATGGACATGGATTTCCGCCGTCAGATCCTGGCGCATAAGCAGGAGCGCGGGGTTTCCCTGCCCGTGCTGGAATCCGGACCGGACTTGCCAGAGGCTCTGCGAACCTTTACACAGGGCTATGGCTCGGTGTTGGTCGACAGTCTTGACTTCTGGCTCTTTTCCTGTATCCCGGACCAGTCGGAGGATTGGGATGCAAATCCGTTCGTGGAATTATTACACAAATGGAACGGCCCCGATCTTATCCTGGTGTCCTGCGAAATCGGTCTCGGCCCTCTGCCCGCAGGCAGGGAGGCCCGATTTTTTGTCCGGCGACTGGGCGCTCTGAACCAGGCCATCGCCCGTATCGCAACCCAGGTCTACCTGGTCAGCGCAGGCTTACCCCTAACGCTGAAAAAAGGATGATATGGCCCTTTTTCGACAGCTCGAAGAGCAAATGGAACGGATGCTCTCCTTGTTCAACAAGGACGAGCGATGGCTCATCGTCATCAACGCGGACCCGGACGCCCTGGGGTCCGCCATGGCCCTGCGCCGCATCATGACCCGCAAGGTGCAGGACGTGGCCATCGGTCAGATCAACGAGGTCAAACGGCCCGACAACCTGGCCATGGTGCGCTACCTGCGCATCCCCACGCGCAAGATCATTCCGAATCTCGCGGCCCAGTATGACCGCTTCGCCCTGGTGGATTCCCAGCCGCACCATCATCCCGCCTTTGAAGAATACGAGTTCAGCCTCGTCATCGACCATCACCCCATTGTCAAAGACAAACCCACCGAAGCCCCCTACGTGGACATCCGGCCCAAATACGGCGCCACCTGCACCATGCTTACGGAATATCTCTACAACCTCAAGATCCGCCCGGCCAAGCTCCTGGCCAGCGCCCTGATGTACGGCATCAAGACCGACACCAGCGACTGGGAACGCGACTTCATCGACGCGGACGTGGCCGCCTTCAAATACCTTTCCAAATTCTCGGACCGGTCCCTGATCAACCGCATCGCCCGCAGTGAATTCCACCTGGACTGGCTGCGCTTTTTCTCCCGTGCATTCTACAACCTGCGCCGCGTGGGCACCGGCGGCCTCTTCGCCCACATGGGCAAAGTGGAGAACGCCGACATCCTGGTCATTGTGGCCGATTTCTTCACCCGCGTGCACGGAGCCTCCTGGGTGGTCATTTCCGGCGTCACGGACGGCAACCTCGTGGGAATCTTCCGCGGCGACGGAATCCGGCGGGACATGGGCAAATTCGCAAACCAACTCATGGGCGACCTGGGGTCGGCGGGCGGACACAAAGGCGCGGCGCGCGGAGAGGTTCCTCTGGACGCCCTGAACAACGAAGACCCTGAGCTCTACATGCTCAAAAAGCTCGGCCAGGGAAAGCGCAAGATGTTCAAACGGCTCTGATGCCGTTCCGGCTCGCCCCGGCAAAGGCGTGGCAAGCTCCTTGGCGCTTGCCACCGGGCACGGCTCAGGCTACCTTGCCGCATGAGCATTAAAGAACGATTCACCGACGCCCCGGAACCCCTGTATCTCGTGGATGGGACCAGCTTCCTCTACCGCGGATTCTACGCCTACCCGGACCTGAAACGGTCCGACGGCCTGCCCACCAACGCCATCTTCATCGTGCTGCGCATCCTCATGCGGGTGCTCAAGGACGAACGTCCCAAATATCTCGGTTTTTTTATGGACGGCAAAGGCCCCACCTTCCGGCACGAAATGTTCGAATCCTACAAAGCCCAGCGCCCCCGCATGCCCGAAGACATGGCTGTGCAGATCGAACCGCTGCGCGAGGCCGTCCAACTCATGGGACTGCACCTCGTGGTCTCCGAAGGCGTGGAGGCGGACGACTGTATCGCGTCCCTGGCCGCGCGCCACAAAGCTGAACGCCCTGTGGTCATCGTGGGTTCGGACAAGGATCTCAAACAATGTCTGGATAAGCACGTGGTGCTCTGGGACCCGGCCGGAAAGCGGGAAAAGCTCACCACCCTGGAAGATTTCCAGGAGGAAACCGGCCTGACCCCGGCCCAATGGCCCGATTTTCAAGCCCTGACCGGAGACAGTTCGGATAACATTCCCGGTATCCCCGGGGTGGGGCCCAAGACAGCGGAAAAAATCATGGCCCAGGCCGCCACCCTGGAAGAACTGCGCGATGGCGGACTGCAACGCCTGCCCGAAAAACTACGCGCCAAGGTCAACGACCATCTGGACAATGTATTCCTCTACCGCGAACTCACCCGCATGCGCACGGACTGCTGCGAGGAACACGGCCTGGAACAACTCCAGGTCCGGCCGCTTCAATCGGACGGCCTGGCCGACTTTTTGCGCACCTATGAATTCCGTTCCCTGCTTCGGGATATGACGAACCTGGCTCCGCAAAACGTTTCCGAAGCCGCTGCGGCCCCGGCTTCTGCGCCGTCTTCCGACCAGGCCAGCCTGTTCGGCGCGGCCCCGGTCCCGTCGGCTCCGCCCCTGGCCCTGCGCAAAGCGGATGCCGTCTCCGGACTCCCGAGCCTGCAAAACGCGCTGGTGGGCCTGGTGCCTCAAGAAAATGGACTGCGCCTTGCCGTGCAGCAAAATGAGCATCCCGGTGAGGAACATCACTACACCGGTCCTCTGCCCGATCTCATTCAAGCGCTGGCCAAAGCGCACACCGTGGCCGCTCCAGATGTGCACGGCCTTTTGCGTAAGGATTCCCAATGGGAAGCACTGCCGCTGGAATGCTGGTTCGACCTCTCCCTGGCCACGTACCTCCTTGATCCTGAAGAGCGCAATTACTCCTGGGACCGGCTGCACCAGAGTATTTTCCAGTCCGACCCGGACGATCCTGAAGCCCATGAACCCGCCGACCTACATCCCGATGCCCAGGCCCAGGCCGCCCTGGTCCTGATGCAGCGCATCGCTCCGCGACTGAAAAACGCCGGGCTCGATCAACTCATGCGCACCGTGGAGCTGCCGCTCCTGCCTGTGCTCGCCTCCATGGAGCGCCAGGGCATTCACCTGGACAAACAGGCGTTTCGGTCGTTTCTGGACGAAGTTCAGGGACGCATCGATGAGCTTACCCGGGAAATCCACGAACTGGCCGGTGAGGACTTCAACATCCGATCCAGTCAGCAGGCCGCCCGCATTCTCTTTGAAAAACTGGGCCTGAAGCCCGCAGGGAAAACGCCAGGCGGCGCCTTGTCCACCGCCAACCAGGTGCTGGAAAAAATCCGGGCCGACCACCCCATTGTGGAAGCGATTCTTCAATTCCGCATGCTGGAGAAGCTCCGGTCCACCTATCTCGACCCCTTGCCGCGGCTCATGGATGCCAACGGCAGGCTGCACACCCACTTCAATCTCACGGCCACGGCCACAGGCCGCCTCTCCAGCTCCGGGCCGAACCTGCAAAACATCCCCATTCGCGGCCCCCACGGCAAGCGCATGCGCGCCTGCTTCACGGCGGCGGCAGGCAATCTTCTGGCAGCGGCCGACTATTCACAGATTGAATTGCGCGTGCTGGCCCATTTTTCCCAGGACCCGGCCCTGCTCGACGCCTTTGCTCACGACGAAGACATTCACGCCCATACCGCGGCCCTGCTTTTCGACAAGGACTCGGCCCGGACCGTCACCGGCGAAGAGCGCCGCTCCGCCAAGACCATCAACTTCGGACTGATCTACGGTATGGGACCGCAACGCTTGGCCCGTGAACTCCAAGTCCCGCC
>JAQVYA010000119.1 GCA_028708865.1 Desulfovibrio sp.
CTTCAATCGGCAGAGGTTGATGATTTCCAGCCCGGCCTTGGCTGTGACGTCGATGACCTTGGCCGGCGAGGTGACGTAGGTCTTGGGCGTGGCGATGCCGCAGAAGTGGCACACGCAGTCGCTGGCGTCGATGCAGCGCTCCACCACCTTGGTATTGTTGATGGTGTCGTGCACGAAGATGAAGTTTTCATACTCCAAAAGCCGGGGGTACATCTTTCTGATGTCCAGTCCGATGACTTTCTTCCCCTGGCGCAACAGATGCTCACACCAGTGCGATCCGATGAATCCCATGGCTCCTGTTACGAAATACGTCTGCATGTTTGTCTCCTGTTCAAGGATTTCCTTTTCCACCGGATGGCGGCATCCGAAGCGGTGCTCCGGCTCTGGTTCCGGCAGTCTTCGCGTCGGGAGGGTCCGGACGCGGAGCATCTGCTGCCGGGAAAAAATATGCAAAAAATGGTCCCCTCACTCCTTGAGCTTGTGGATCACCTTTTCATACCCAAGGTTCCACGGGCTGCCCTGCCAGTCCTGGCACTCGCGGCAGGGGCCGCCGGCCGGAAACCGCAGGTTGAGATGGTCCAGCCGCGCCGCGCGGCAGGTTTCGCCGTGCCAGGCCCGGCCGATGGAACGGTCGTCCGGGGCGGCTACGCAGGTGCGCATTTCCCAGTCCACGGGGCAATACTTCAACCGGCCGTCGTAGGAGATGACCATGCGCCGGAACGGGTGCGGGCAGGGGTGGCGCTGCTGCGGCGCGCTGGTCGTGCCCACGTCCACGAGGTTGATGTTCGAGAGCAGGGAACGGATCAGGACCTTGTCGGCCCGGTGGTTCCAGAGGCGTTCAAAATCCTGGCGCTCTCCGGTGTTGGCCTCCTGTTCCACGAAGCTGACCATGACCTTGCATTGGGGGTTGATTTGGTCCCGCAGGGCCAGGAAGTGCTCCACGTTGGCGACCACGGTGTCGTAATCAAGCCCCCGGCGAATCACGGCATAGGTCCGGGCGTTGGCCGCGTCCAGGGAAAAGTCCACCACGTCCAGGCCGGTTTCCAGAATCGCGCGGGAGCGTTCCGGGGTCATGAGCATGCCGTTGGTGGTCAGGCCCAGCGGTCCTACGCCCTGTTGCGCGGCATAGGCCAGCATGTCCGTGAGCCGGGGGTGGAGCAGGGGTTCGCCGTCGGCCGTGACGCGCACGAACTCCAGATGTCTGCCCCGGCATTCGTCCACGGCCCGGCGGAACACGTCCCAGTCCAGATGCTGCCGGGGGTGGCGGTCGCCCGTAAAGGTGGTGCTGTGCGGGCAGTGGATGCAGCGGGAATTGCAGACGTTGGTGATGTCGAACATCACGTATGTGGGAAAGGTGGCGCATTCCTCGGTTTCAAAGCCGATGGGCGCGGGCATGTGCCGTGCGTCGCAGTAGGGGGCTTTGCGCCGGGGCTGGTAGCGCAGTTCCGCGTGGTGCCCGGCTGCGGCGGCAAGAAAGTGTTGCAACGGCCCGGCCTCTGCACTGGCCGGGGCGGCCCCGCGCAGGAGCGCGGCCATGCCCGGGGTGCGGCCCATCCGGGCGTCCAGCAGGCTTTCCTGGTGCGAGGCATGGGGGAGGTCGTCGTATTTGACGGTGACTTCCGGCTGGAACAACAGTTCTTCCAGGCTGCGGGAACATCCGGCTTCCAGGGCCTGGCCCGTTGGCTGGCCCGTTGGCTGGCCTGTTGTTTGGCTCGTGATTTGGTTCGTGATTCGGCCCGTGCCCTGGTCTGCGACTTGGTCCTGAACCCGGGCCAAAATCCGGACCAGATCGGGCACGGCCCGGGCATGCACGGCGCGGATGCCGACTCCCACGGGCAAACGGCAGTGCTCCCATTGGGTAAAGACGTCCCATGCCTCGCCGCAGGAGGCCAGACGGTCCAGCCCCCGATGCATGACCTGCGGATCAAAGAACACCTGATCCGCCCGGAGCAGCGCCAATGTCTGGCTGGGGGCCTTGGTGACCGCGGCCAGGAGCTCTTCCGGGTCCGCAATCCGGCCGACCCAGTCCGGAGCCGGGGCGTTGCGGTCCAGCGTCAGGACCTCGCAGCCTCCGGCCCGGACCCGGTCCCACCAGTCAAGGGCCCGCAGGGTCCGGTCCAGGTCCGCGTCGAGCATGGAAAGGTCCAGGAGCAGGACGGGCGCGGCATTGCCGCCCCGGACAAGGGCCGAGTTGTTTTTTGATGAGCTGTTTTTTTCAGTCATGCATCAGATCCTTTGGTTCGGCGCGCTGTTCGTTCCCGGGCGTTGCGGTCCGGCCGCTGCGGATGATTTCGAGGCTTTCCGGGCCGTGGTTGAAGAGCAGATCCAGCACGCTGAGGTAGGGCACAAAGGGGGAAAAGCGCTGCTGGTATTCCGGGTGCTGGTAATCCTGGTAGACCACGCGGATTCCTGCGTCCCGGTAAGGCTCGGGCGTCACGTAGTTCCGGCAGGCGGAGTTGGCCAGCCAGGTGTCCGCGCCCACTTCGCGGCAAATGGCCACGATTTTTTCATTCTTGACCTTGTGGGCGGTGTGCAGCTCTGTGCTGTCCACCAGAGGGCAGCAGATGCCGAGCAGTCGCAGGGTCAGCGCCAGCAGGGCGCGGTTGAGGTCCACGAGCCGCTCCTGCGGCTGGGTAAGGATTTCCTCGTACGCTCCGGCATACTCGCGGAAGAACCGGGCCTTGGCATAATTGTGCCGCAGCAGGGAAAGATGCTTTTTTTGCCAGGGGTGGTCATGGTTGACCCGCACCTCGTTCAGGGGCGTATATGCTCCGTCGGGCAGGGTGACCGGCACCGTGAGCCAGGACCAGCCCTGGGCCGTGGCCGTGCGGATGCGGTTTCGGTTGCGCCAGGACTTGTCGTATTGCAGGTCGTTGTGCAGCACAAAGGCGTCGCATTGGTCGAGCATGTCGAACACGCCCAGCCAGGGCAGGTAGCTGGACTGAAGAATGGCCGCGATCATGCCGGGCCTCCGTCCGGCTCGTTGCCGGAATGCGGCGCGTTTTGCCAGGCCCGGCGCAGCGTGGGGTAGTATTCCCGGAACACGAAGAGCCGGTCCAGAACCTCTCCGGACCAGGCCTCGGGCGCGGCCTGGGAATCCAGAACCCGGCGGCGCAGCAGTTCCTGTGCCATTTCCGTCAGGTGGCTGCCCGGGTCGCGCAGGTGGTCGCTGTGGGGCGAGTCCCGCAGCCAGGCCACCAGCTTATGCGCGGGCACTTCCGGCGGGGAGCAGAGCCATTGGTCCAGGTTGGGGGCGCGGCCCGAGGTTTCATACCCCTGGAGCCGGAGTTCGGGTTCGCAGAGCCATTCCAGGAAGGCGGCCTGTTCCGGCCGGAGTTCGGTTTTCCAGCGTTCCAGGGAGGACGTGAAGATGCCCTGCCGGGGTTCAAAGGAGGTATTGGCCTGCCAGGAGCCGCCGGTTTCGTCCGGGCGGCGGTCCACCCGCAGCATTTCCGGGTTGAAGTCAAGTTCCAGAAAGGCGCAGAGTTCCCGAAGGGTTGGTTCCGGGCGGCGCACCAGGGACTCGTACCGCAGGGGGCGCAGGCGGTTGCGCAGCTCCGCATCCAGGCTGCCGTAGGCATGCTGGCAGGCCACGCTGCGGCGCCATTGCCGAGCGTAGAACAGCAGGGAGCGCTTTTCCGGCTTGGCGTTCTGCGAGGCGCAGACCGCGCGCACGTCCCGGCAGGGGATGATGAATTTCATTTCCGGAAAGCTGCGCGCCAGGGCCGGGATAAAGGGCTCCAGCCAAGACATTTTGAAGCCGAGCAGGCGCGGGCGGCGGTCCGGCCGGTAGGTGCGTTCCAGCAGGCGCAGCATGGCCCGCAGGTGCGCGGCAAAGGTGTCCTCGCGGATGGCCCGCAAGGGGGCCGCCAAGTCCGGATGCAGGCGCGCCGTGGTTTCATCGATCCCCTTCAAGGCGTCCCGGTCCTGTTCGGTGAGGTCCAGGTCCAGGGTGGCGCGGCGTAGGGCTCGCACGGTGTTCATGTCCCTGGGGAGGAAATCGTCGCCGATGGGGGCCTGGTCCTGCCGGAACTCGCCATTTTGCTCCCGGTGAATGCGGCTCCGGAAGCACTTGAAGAAGTACAAAAAGGCGTCCGTGGCCAGCAGGCAGTCCTGCTGACCGTTGAGGAGCTTGGTAAGCAGGGTGGTTCCCGAGCGGAACACCCCTGTGATCAGAAGCAATTGTTGCGACATGTCGTTTTCCGTTGGCGTTGCTTTGGCCCGGCCGGAGCGCGGAACTCAGGCAAAGTCGTCCTCAGTGGGGACAAAGGACTTGGCCAGACATTCCCGGCAGGATTCGATGCCGCTGAGGTCGCCGTCCCGGAACGCCTGGCGGATGTTCCAGGCCTTTTCCCCGAGCCAGTAGTCCCGCAGCGTGGCGTCCGGGTCTTCAAGATAGTTGCCGAGGATGACTTCCGGGCAGGCGTAGCCCTCCTTGCTGGAACAGAAATTCACCTCGCCCGTGGGCCAGAGCATCAGCCGCGTCCAGGGCTGGAAGCAGCCCACCTTGCGCTTGGTGATTACCGTGCCTGCCGAGGAGTGGGAATCATCGGCCCGGTAGCCCTGGATTTCCACGATGTCGGCGTAATCGCGCCAGAACTCGCCGAAGTGCTTCATGTCCTCGTGATTTTCCTGCACCGGAACCCCGGAAACCCGGATGATGGGGTAGCCGTCCCCGCGCTGCTTTTTGATTTCCCGCAGAACGCGCATGTTCTCCATGACCGCGGAGAAATCCCCGCCGCGCATGCGCTGGTAGGTTTCTTCCGTGGTGGCGTCCGTGGAGACGCAGAAATGGGTCACGCCCGCGTCCACGGTGCGCTGGATCATGTCCGCGTCCGGGAGCAGCAGGTTGGTGTGCATCATGATGTCCATGAGCCCGGCATCGCGGCAGGTCTCGGCCAAGAGGTAGAGATTCTCCGGGTGCATGTAGGGCTCGGCCATGGCGCTCAGGTTGATGGAATAGAGCCCGCGGGGGGCCGCGTCCCGGATCAGGGCCGCAACGCGCCTAGCGTCCAGCGGGGTGCCGGTGCGTCGCCGTCCGCGCTGGTGGCAGATGCTGCAATTCAGGTTGCAGGCGTCGATGGTGTCCAGGATGATGAAGGGAGGCACCTCGCCCAGATATTCCCCCCGGCCCGCGTGTTTCCAAATTCGGCGGTAGGTGCGGTAGGCCTCTCCCCAGCGGCGGACCGCGATTTCCTCGGGGTTGTTCACGACGTAGCTCAGCATGGTCTGCTCCTTGTGGCGGTTTGCCTGTCTGTTGCGTTGCGGGCCGCGGGGCTAGCGCAGCACGTCCTCGATGCTCTCGACCTGTTCCCGGCGCACGAACTGCTTGTAAAAAAGGTTGGCCAGCAGCGCGTTGTACTTTTCGTACACTTCGTCGCTGTGCGGCTGCCAGCAGCCGGGCTTTTTGGGCGGCAGATCGCGGACCGGAAGCCCGGCCAGCACCTTGCGGGAAATGTTTTTCTGAATCCAGCCGCTGATGATTTCCGGCATGCCCGTGCCTGTGTTGGACTGTTCCTTCTTTCTCCAGGCGATGCGCTCGGGGAGCACGGCGGCCGCGGCGCTCCGCAGGGGGAATTTATCCTTGCCTCCGTGCAGCTTGACCTGCGGATGGATGCGGGCGGCCCATTCGATGAGGTGGTGGTCCAGCAGAGGAACGCGGGCCTCCACGCTGTGGGCCATGGAAATCTTATCCACCCGTTGCAGGTTGAGCTTGTAGAGGCTGTTCACGTGGCGGGGGAACTCGCGCATGAGGGCGGGCGTGTCTCCATACAGGGGCAGGAAGTACTTCACGTAGCCGCCAAAGAGCTCGTCCGCGCCTTCGCCGCAGAGCACCACCTTGCGGTGTTTGCCGATCTCACGGAAGATCATGTAGGTGGGGATGGAAGCGTCGAACAGCCGGGGTTCGCTGGCCTCCAGGGCCCACATGACCCGGGGGAAAACCTGGACCACGTCCTGTTCGGCAAAGAGGATTTCCTGATGGTCGCTCTGGTAGATGGAGGCCATCAGACCGGCGTCCTCGAATTCGTTCTTCACCGGGCTGCCAAAGGTGAAGGTGCGCATGTCTCCATTGATGTGTTCCCGGGCCATGCGGGCCACGTAGTTGGAGTCCACCCCGCCGGAAATGAGGAACCCGCAGGGCACGTCGCTGCGCAGGTGCTGGGGGATCACTTCGGCCATGATCCTTTGAATGCCCTCCACGGCCTGGTCCGGGTCCGTGATGTCCGCCGTGTACCCGGCCTGCCAGTAGCAGCGTTTTTTCATGCGGACGCCGTTGCCGTCCAGGACCGCGGTATGGGCGTGCCCGGGCATGACTTCCCTGACCTGCCGGATGTGCGTCCAGTCTCCGTAGTCGAAATAGGAATGGGCGTAGAGCCTGTCTCGGTTCAGTTCCGGGGTGAAGCCCCTGTACTGGAGAATGGCCTTGATTTCCGAGGCAAAGACCAGGACGTTTCCGTCCAGGTAGTAATAGAGGGGTTTGATGCCCACACGGTCGCGGGCCAGGAGCAGCGTTCCCTGCTCCGCGTCCCAGAGGGCCAGCCCGAACATGCCGCGAAGGTGCTCCAGCATGTCCGCCCCGTACTCCTCGTAGAGATGGACGATGACTTCCGTGTCCGAACCGCTGCGAAAGACGTGGCCGCGTTCCTGCAACGCTTCCCGGAGTTCCACATGGTTGTAGATTTCACCGTTGCAGACCACGAAAACGGTCTGGTCTTCATTGCTGATGGGCTGGCGTCCGGTGGCTGGGTCCACGATGCTCAGGCGCCGAATGCCCAGGGTCAGGGCGCCGTCCGAGAAACTGCCGTCCTGATCCGGGCCCCGGTGTTGCAGGCTGCGGGCCATGGCCTCGCCCAGTTGGTGGTCTTGAATGCCCAGGTAACCGTATATTCCGCACATGAGAAAGCGTCCTTTATGAGGGGGTGTCGTAGGAGGTGAAAGGGGCGGAGCCGGCGGACCATGTGGGCCGCGAGTCGAAGCAAAATTGTTGAATGGCGTCCGGTGCATTGGCCCGGCCCGGGTCCAGCACGGCGAGCCGGAATCCGTCCGGGGTGCGCAGCGTCGCCGGAACGGCGGCTCCGGCCGGGGCGGGCAGGGGCAGGGTGACCAGGTCCACGCTGGGGAGCGCGCCATACGGAGCCGGGGCAATGTGGCTGATCCGGTTTCCGGAGCTGAAAAACAGGCCTGCGGGACCGGCGCAGCCGCGCTGGACCGGGGCGGGCAGGGGCGGAGTGTCCAGGGGCCGGATCTGTTCGCGATCCGGGCAGATGAAAAAAATGTTTCCAAAACGGTCCGAAACCACAAGTTCCTCTCCGGTCGAAAAAAGCAGATGGATGTCGCCGTCAAAGGAAAAGGGGACCGGCTCGCAGCGGACCGACCCGCGTCGGCTGTGCAGCCGCACCAGGGCTTTTTCTCCCCGGGCGCTCTGCAAGAGCAGAAAAAGGCTGTCCCGGCAGGTGGCCGCGCGCAGAATGCTGCCCTGGGGCACGCCTTCCGGAAGCTTTTCCGGTAGATGCAGTATCCGCTGCCGGAAGAACACCGCGTCCGCGCTCAAGGCGCCGGGCTGTTGCTCCTGGTCCAGGAACAGGCCTCGTGGAGCGGTAAGGCCCGGGTCCAGGGTTTGGCGGACCTGGCCTGAGGCCGTGGCAACAAGAATGCGGCCCGAGGCGTCGAGTACGGCCAGTTCCTCGCCATGCTGCGTGGCGGCCATGTCCAGGGGCACGGTGCCTGGGGGAAGGGTCAGGGGGGCTTCCGGCAGGAGGGACGGCCCGTTGGTGTCTGGCTGTCCGTGGCTGAGGCGCGCCGCCAGCACCGGAAGGTCGATGCTCCAGGGGGAACGGCCCGGTCCGTTTTTGGTGGGGAGCATGGCGTAGCAGAGCCGCATGCGCTCCTCCAGCCCTGGTTCCGCGCCGGGGCAGGAATTTTCCCGAGCCGTGGCGTCCGGACAAAGCGGTGTGCTGGTTTTGGCTACCATGCGGCCCCTCCCTGATTTTCCGCATGCCGGATCATCCGGCGAACAGCCTGCTCGGCTTCGGACATGAGGTCGGGCACGGATCGGAGCGTGAAGTGCCGCGCCTTTCCGGTCCGGAGCAGGTTCGAGGCGTCCCGCAGTCTGCCCAGGGGACCGGCCACGGCCACTCCGTCGGGCTCCAGCACCAGCGGGGCATCCTGCCTTCCATTGACGGGGCGTCCGGTTTGTTCGTTGCGGATGCAGCCCGGGGAGCCGCTCCAAAGGCCCGGGGCCGCAGGGCCGGAAGCCACGATGTCGTAATCGCCTTCTTCCAGGGGCTGGAGCAGGCCCAGAATCATGGCCGGGACCTGATCCGCGTCCGGGGGCAGGGAAAACGGTCCGTATGGGTCGGAAAGAGGGACGTCCACCACGCGCTCTTCGCCGTGTTCGGGCCGCAGCAAGGAGAACCGGAACAGCAGCGGGGCGGGGAGCGGCGATTCTTCAGGAGAGTGCAGCCGCCACTGAGCGCGGCCATGGCGGGAGAGCACCCGGTGCAGGCGTCCCCGGTCCTGGGCCGGGGAAACCGCATGGATGCCGGGGATTCCCGGCAGCAGCGGCTCGGGAATTACCAGCCGGGCCTGGCGCGGGGATTCGTAGAGCCAGGCCAGGTCGTTTTCGGCCAGCGGGCCTGGAGCGTAGCTGATCCGCTCGGCTGGCACGCGCCGCCGGATGATGGTCGGGGCCTGGGCAGGGTTCTGGCCAGGGGTCGGGGGCAGGGGATGGAGCCGCGTGGTCCAGTCCATGGGGAACGGGGTGGAAACCCGGGCGCCGGGAATGTGCCACGTCGCGTCCGGCTGCGGCGGCTCCAGGGGGTAGAGCGGAAAAACGTCCAGCAGATTGTAGTGGACCAGGAATTGGCAGGGATTGTCCCGCGCCGGGCGGCAACTGACGTGCAGGTCCTGGGGCGCGGCCTCCAGGGCCTGGCGGACTTCGCCGAGCAGGTCCCGAGGGGCCGGGATTTCAGCACTGCCCAGGGCCAGGGCGGGCCGGTCCTCGGAAAAGCCTGACCAAAGCGCGGCCTTGGCGGCCTGGGCCAGACCGGGAATGGGAAGGCTCTGGTCCGTGACGCGGGGCAGGGGGATGGCGCTGAACCCGAGCCGCTCGGCCTCCTGGAGCGCGGCGCTGTGGGGCGAGGCCACCAGCACCTGCGCCCCGCATTCTTGCAGGGTCGCCAGGGGGCGGAGTGCTTGCGCCGGGGAGAGCGGGGATTCCTGAAAATTATGTATCCCGGTCTGTCGCCCATGGCAGGGCGGAGCCTGGAGCAGGGGCACGAGGATCAGCATGGTTCCAGCTCCGGTACCCGGGAACGGCGGGAAGGTTCCACGGGGCAAGGGGCCGGGCGCAGATGCGGCGTGGCGGCCGTGAAATCGAAAAGCCCGTGCCGGACCACGGCGTCGGCCAAGGCCAGGTCTTCGGGGGTGTCGATGTCAATGAGGCAGATGGGATTGTCCACCACGAAAAAGCGGCGCTGGTGCGGCCTGGAAAACGCCACCGCGGAAATAAGCCCGTAGGGCCGCATCAAGGGCCAGTCTTGTACGTTGTTTTGTCCCAGGTCCTTCCAGACGGGGGCGAGGCAGGCGGGATTTCCCGCATCAGGGACAAAAAAGCGATGCAGCGGTCGCTCGATGCGGCGCATGACCGTGAGGGCCGTGCTTCCGGCCAGGAGGTGGTCCAAAACCAGATCGACCATGCCCGGAGTGCGGAAGGGATGGGTGGGCAGCAGCTTGACCAGCCCCCGGAGCGGCACGCCCAGGGAGCGGAGCCGCTGCTTGGCGTCTTCCCAGACGTGGAACAGGGAACTGGAGTCCCCGGCAATGGCCCGGGGGCGCAGCCACGGGACCCAGGCGCCCCACTCCCGCGCCACCTGCGCCACTTCCTCGTCGTCCGTGGAAACCACGACCCGGTCCACCCGTCGGCTTTGCAGGGCCGCTTCAATGGAATAGGCGATCAGGGGCTTGCCGCCCACAGGGGCGATGTTTTTCCCAGG
>JAQVYA010000120.1 GCA_028708865.1 Desulfovibrio sp.
TGCACGTCCATGAGCACACAGTCAAAGGGGCGGCTTTGCAGGGCTTCCAGGGCCTGCTGCCCATTGGACACGCCCACGGATTCATGCCCGAGCTTTTGGAGCAGCTTGCGGGCCAGCAGCAGGTTCGCGGTCGTCCTCGGCCACGAGCACCCGCAAAGGCCGTTCGGCAACAGGGCATTCGTCGGCCGGGTTCTCCTCCCTGTACTGCCCGGGCGGCACCCGGCCAAAGGGCAGGCCCACGTAAAACGCAGTGCCACGGCCCAGTTCGGAATCCACGGTCACGGAGCCGCCCAAAAGGCGGGTCAGGCGGCGCACAATGCCCAGGCCCAGGCCCGCGCCCTGAAAACGCCGGGCATAGGAGCCGTCCACCTGGGTAAAGGCCCCGAAAATGTCGCTGATGCGGTCGTCGGGAATGCCGATGCCCGAATCCTCCACCATGAAGAGCAGCCGCACGGTGTTGGGAGTTCCGGCCAGGGGGGAAACCGAGAGCCGCACGGCGCCCTGTTCCGTGAACTTCAGGGCGTTGCCCACGAGATTGAAGAGAATCTGGCGCAGCCGCCCGGCATCGCCCACAAGAAAACGCGGCACCCCGGGATACACCCGCAGGTTCAGATCCAAATTTTTGTCTTCGGCCGTAATGCCGAAGTTGGCCATGACCGTATCCAGCACGTCGGCCAGCTCGAACCGGTCCCGGGCCAGATCCATGGTTCCCGCGTCCAGCTTGGAAAAGTCCAGTACATCGCCGATGATGGACAAAAGGCTGCGGCCCGAGGACAGGGCCGTATCCACATAGCTCCGCTCTTCCGGCCCAAGCCCGGCGCTGAGTCCCAGAAGCTGGAGCATGCCCAGCAGACCGTTCAGCGGCGTGCGGATTTCATGGCTCATATTGGCCAGAAACTCGCTTTTGGCTTTGGAGGCGTATTCGGCCTGCTCCTTGGCCTTGCGCAGGTCCTGCTGCACCTGCTTCAGTTCGGTGATGTCCGTATGCGCGCCCACCATGCGCTGGGCGCGGCCCCCGGAGTCGCGTTCCACCACCTGCCCGCGCGAGTAAATCCAGCGCCAGGAACCGTCCGCGTGGCGCAGCCGGAATTCGGCGCTGTAGTCCTGCCGCCGACCCTGAAGGTAATCCTCCATGGCCTTTCCCGCGGACTGACGATCGTCCGGGTGCATGTACTTCCAGGCGGAGCAGCCGGTCCGGGCCATGTCCGCAGGGTCCATCCCGAGCATGACGGCCCAGCGCGGGCTGCATTGAAGTTCGTCCGTATCCAGCCGGTGATCCCAGATGCCGTCATTGGTGGCCTCCAGGGTCAGGCGCAGCATGCGCTCCTTTTCCTCAAGCTCGCGCTGGGCCTGCTTGAGGTTGGAGAGGTCCACGTCCAGGCAAAACATGACCCGGCCCAAATGCGGGTCCTCCATCATCAAATGCGAGGAATAAACTTCCACGGGCCGCCCACTTTTGTGCCGCAGGGTCATTTCCTCCGAGGGGATGCCTCTGTCCATGCGGACCCAGCGGGCAATGCTGCCCAAAACGTTTTCTTGTATCCCCAGCGGGATAATCAACTCCTCCAGGGAGCGGCCCAGGGCCTCCTCCTCGGTATAGCCGTAGAGGGCTTCACTCTTCCGGTTCCAGAGCACCACCCGCCGGTCCATGTCGTACCCCTGCACGGCCAGGGGCAATGCGCGCATGGTCTGTTGCAGGTTGGTGACCTGCTGACGCAGGTGCAGCCGCGCCTGAAGAACCCGCTGAATCTGGCGGCGCACAAACCAGTAAAGCAGGACAGCCGTCACTAAAACAAAGGCCCAGCCCTTGAAGGTGTGGACCATGCTCCGGGTCTGAGGATCGGCCACCAGCAGGTCCACGGCCCGGTCCGAGAGCAATATCCACAGGAACGAGCACGCCGCATACACCAGGGCCACGAGCAGGGCGCTCTGGCCGCCCGAGGTTGGGGCAGGGGATCGGAGCTGCTTCATGCGATTTCCAGGCTACCGGGGTTAACGGGTGAACAGGATTAACTCAAATCTACCACGGCAGGGAAAAAATGGGAATCCCCGGCCGCCATCCCGTGCACGAAATTTCGCGGGCCATGGCCGGACGGTGGACTGACGATAAGCCGGGCTGTGGGCCGGGACGCGGAGCGGCATGCGGCGCTTGACGCCGGGCCTCGGGTCTGTGAAAACCGGGGCAGACAAAAGGAGTACCTCATGCAGCTAATGGGCGGCACGATACCATTTTATAAGATGCAGGGCTGCGGCAACGATTTCGTGGCCGTGGACAACCGTGCACTGCGCATTCCCGAGGCCGACATGCCCCGCTGGGCTGAAAAAACCTGCGCCCGGGCCTTTGGCGTCTGCGCGGACGGCATATTCTTTCTGGAAGAGGCGGCAGGGGACGATTCCCTGGATTACCGCTGGCATTTCTACAACAACGACGGCTCGCGGGCGGAAATGTGCGGCAATGCCTCGCGCTGCGCCGCCCGGCTGGCCCATGCCCTGGGCCTGGCCCCGGCGCGCCACGTCTTTGGCACGGACGCCGGACCGATCCACGCCGAAGTCTTCACGGACCAGGAGCGCGCCGGGCAGGTGCGCGTGCAGCTCACGGATCCCCAAGGCCTCACCCTGCGGACCATGCTGCGGGTGGAGCCGGACAACGCCGGGCAGGGCCTGGAAGTTCATTTCGTGGACAGCGGCGTGCCCCACGCCGTGGTCATCGTGCCGGACGCGGCCCAGGTGGACGTGCAAAAGCTGGGCGCGGCCCTGCGCTACCACGAGCACTTCCAACCCGCAGGCACCAACGTGAACTTCGTGCAGGTGCAGGACCGCGGCCGGATCATCTGCCGCACCTACGAGCGCGGCGTGGAGGCGGAAACCTACGCCTGCGGCACGGGCGCAGTGGCCTCGCAGGTCATTGCCCACGCCCTGGACCTCACGGATGAAGAGGTCCGGGTGACCACCTCGGGCGGGGAAGTGCTGGGCGTGCTCGTGCGGGACGGCCATCCCTATTTGCAGGGAGCGGCGGAACTGGTCTTTACCGGCACCCTGAACCTGGACGCCCTGGGCCTGCACCTCGGGTAATACGCAGCCCGCAAAAAAACCGCTCCGGCGCCAAGGCGCCGGGGCGGTTTTGCGTTGTGCAGCGGTCAAGCCCAAAATCCGAAACCGCGACCAAAGATGAAGATTATGACCACCATGCCCAGCATGACCCTATGCCCAGCATGGCGACGCTGGCCAAGCTCGTGAAAGCCGTGGACGTCGGCATGGAAGCTTTGGCCAACCTGAAACTTCGCCAGGCCTGGCTCTGACGGACCGCGATGCCCGCCCTGCCAAAAAACGGCCCAACGAGAAAAGGCCCCGTACGGGGCCTTGAAATTCTCGATGAAGGAAGGATGAAGGATACTTTCTTAGTAGCAATGGCCGTGCCACTTTCAGAACAATTCGGGGAAATATTTTTATCCTTTTAATCGAAGCGGTTGTAAAAAAATATCCTGAATCGGCCCTGCATGCCCGGCCAAGCCGAAGTTAAATTTTTTGAACACCTGTCCGTCCCTTGCTGCGGTGGACAAATTTTTTGTACTTGGCCCCTTCGCCTGCTCTTTGAAGTTAATATGCTGCAATAAAGGGGAATATTGATATTTGCCTGCAATAGTCCCTCAAGATGCGACCCTGGAAAGCCCGGGCCGAAACCCTGTCCACCGGTCCGAATTGGCAGAGTTCAAAAAATTGTATTGCCCGGCACGGGTCAGCGGCTTGCCGAAGAGGCCGAGGCCGCCTCCAAAGCCGGGGTCGCAACGCGGCGGTTGACCAGGTACACGCCCGTGAAGATCAGGCCCGCGCCCACCAGCAGCGAAAGGTCCACGCTTTCGCCCAGCAGCAGCCAGCCCATGAGCACGGCATTCACGGGCACCAGGTTGATGAACACTCCGGCCCGGGCCGCTCCCAGCCGCTGGATACCCTGATAATACCACGAAAAGCCAACGCCCGTGCCAAACACGCCCAGATAGACCATGGCGCCCCATTCCAGGGGCGTGGCCCCGGCAAGATGGGCGAACAGCCCCTCGCGCACGGCCATGGGCAGCAAAAAGACCATACCCGCGAGGCAGGACCAGGTCACCGCGCCCACGGGGGAAAGTCCGTTCATGACCTTCTTGCCGAGCAGGGTATAGCTGCTCCAGGCAAATACGCAGCCCAGGATAAAAAGATCGCCGGGCCGCACCTGGGCCAGCACCGCGTCCAACTGGCCACGGGAGATCACGGTCAGGGCGCCGGTGATGGAAAGGATCAGGCCCGCGGCCTTGAGCTTGCCAAAGCCCTCCTTGAAGAACAGGGCCGCAAACGCGGCAATGAACACCGGGTTACCCGCAATGATCAACGAGGCCCGGCCCGCGGTAATGGTTTGCAGGCCGGAAAGAAAGAAAAAATTATACAGAAATACGCCGGTAAACCCCAGCAGAAGCACGGGCACGACCTGACGACGCTCCAAACGGGGCACCCCCCCCTCCAGACGGTAGCAGAGTGCCACCATGAACAGCCCGGCCACCACAAAACGCATCAACGAGGCTGTGGACGGGCCCACATGGGAAAGCAGCCGTCCGGCTATGAAAGTGCCGCCCCAAAGGGTCATGGTGGCGGCCAGTCTCAGGTAGGTTCCAAGCATGGCGCGTTCCTCGCGGCAGGATGCGGGTCAGGAAAGGCGAATAAAATGGGTGACGATGGAAACGGCCAGCAGCAACACGATGAGGCCGAGCAGTACATTGGTGGTCCGGCTGGGACGTTCGCTCTTGCGGTTGCGCAGCATGCCCGTGAACACGATGAGCAGGGCCAGGACAATGGCGATTTTCGTCAGCATGCGAACTCCTTTGCAACCTGCGGGGCGGATGGCTTTGCCGGGCGCGGCCCCGGAAACAACCAGCTCCGGCCATGCTGTCATGCCCGGGGCCTGGATGCAAGACAGGGGGCCGAAAAAGGCCCCCTGCCGAACATCGCGCCGGGGCGCGGAACAAAAAACGGCCTGCGCCGTCAGATGACTTTGTTCAGCGGGTATTCAATGATACCTTCCGCGCCCAGTTCCTTGAGGCGGGGAATGATTTCACGCACCACGGACTCGTCCACAATGATCTCCACGGAGAGCCAGTTCGGATCCTTGAGCTCGGCCACGGTGGGCGAGGTCAGGGCGGGCAGGGCGCCGTTGGCCTCTTTGAGCGAGGCCTTGGGCATGTTCATTTTCAGGCCCACCATTTTATCGGCCCGGAGCGCGCCCTGGAGCAGCAGATTGATGTTTTCGATCTTCTTGCGCTTCCAGGGGTCTTCCCAGGCCGCCCGGTTGGCGATGAGCTGGGTATTGGTCTGCATCAGCTCGGCAATGACCCGCAGGCCGTTGGCCTTGATGGTGGTGCCGGTTTCGGTGATCTCCACAATGGCGTCGCAGAGTCCTTCCACCACTTTGGCCTCGGTGGTGCCCCAGGAAAAGGACACGTCCACGTTCACGCCCAGGGATTCGAAGTAATTTTTGGTAAAGCCCACCAGCTCGGTGGCCACCTTGCAGCCGTCCAGATCCTCGGGCCGCTTGTAGGGGGAGTCCCCCTTGACGCAGAGCACCCAGCGGGCCGGGCGGTTGGAGACCTTGGAATACACCAGGTCGTCCACCATGACCACGTCCGCGTCCCATTCCAGAACCCAGTCCTTGCCCGTCAGGCCCACGTCAAAGGTGCCGTTCTGCACGTACATGGCCATTTCCTGGGCGCGGGCCAGGGAGCATTTGATTTCCGGGTCATTGATGTCCGGAAAGTAGTTGCGGTGGTGGGTGCGGATCTGCCAGCCGGCCTTATCGAAAAGCTTGATGGTAGCCTCTTGCAGGGAGCCCTTGGGCACGCCGAGGCGAAGCTGATTATCGCTCATTTTTTGTAGACCTCCTTGGGGTCAAAGACCACGGGCGAGCATTCGGAGACTTTGCCGTCCTTCAGCTCGCGGTAAAAACACGAACGGTAGCCCTTGTGACACGCTGCCCCGCCCAGCTGCTCGACGAGCACCAGCACGGTGTCGTCGTCACAGTCCAGGCGGATGGTATGCACTTTCTGCACATGGCCCGAGGTGCCGCCCTTATGCCAGAGCTCCCGGCGGCTGCGACTCCAATAATGCACCTCGCCGGTCTCCAGGGTTTTGTCCCAGGCGTCTTCGTTCATGTACGCCATCATCAGGACCTCGCCCGTTTCCGCATCCTGCGCTATGGCAGGGACCAAGCCGTTCATCTTTTTAAAATCAGGTCTCATGCATATCCTCGTCCGAAGTATCGGGAACCCAATTCCTTAGCTGATCGGGCACCCGCCCGCAAGGGGCGCGGGCCATGCCGAAAAAATGTCACCCGGCCGCAACACGCCGGGCCATGGAGCCGGGCCACGAAGCGAGGCATGGTCAGCCCTGCGCGGCCCGAGGCAGCATGCCCTGCCCGGCCAAAAGGCGCACCAGCACGGCCGCGTCCTGCTCCAGATAGTCGGGATGAAAGGATTCCAGGGCCGGAGCCTGCATGTTGCCGCTGAGCACGCCCGCCGTGAAGCAGCCCGCGGCCTTTCCGGCCACGATGTCCATGCCGTGGTCGCCCACCACCAGGGCCTGCGGGGCAGGGCGTTGCAAAATTTCCAAAGCCTGGAACACATGTTCCGGATCCGGCTTCACGGCCCGGGCATCCTCCCTGGCCACGAACGCGCCGCAGTACCGGGCAATGTCCGGGAACACGGTGCGGACCGCAGCGGTGCTGTTCCGGGTGATGACCCCCAGGCCCACGCCCCGGGCCGCGAGGTCGTCCAGCAGAGGGCGGGTAAAGTCGAACAGCCCGCCCTGGCGGGCCGCGTCCAGCTCCGTGGCGTTGATGACCAGACGGGCCCGGGAATGAAATTCCAAGGCCATGTCCCGGCCCTCGCACTCCTCCACCTGCGCGGCCAGCTCATCCAGCCACTCCAGCACGGGCGCGCCGTTTTCCTCGGGAGCCCGGCCCAAAAACGCCTCGGCCAGCGCGGCCACGCGTCGCTTCATGAGGCTGAAATCAATGGTCAGATGGGCCAAAGTGCCGTCAAAATCAAAAATAACCGCTGTGATCATTTCTTGTTCGCCTGTTTAAAATTGGTGCCCAACCCACTGTGTGACCTGATTATCTTGCCTAATGGTGGGGACCGGGGTACAAAAAGAGGGCCATGTCACAGCATGCCGATCACGCTGAACCCTTTGACGTCCTGGTCGTGGGGGCCGGGCCCTGCGGATGCGCGGCCGCGCTGACGCTGGCGCGCTCCGGCGTGCGCGTGGGCCTGCTGGACCGGGCCCGCTTTCCCCGGCCCAAGCTCTGCGGCGGCCTGTTGACCTTCAAGACCTTTCTGGCATTGGAACATATCGCCGCCATCCGTGAACCAGACCTGGAACAGGCTGTAACGGCCCGGACCGCGAACTACCATTTGTATTACCAGGACCGGCTGCTGCGCTCCGGCCGGGCATCCAGACCCTTTGTCCTGGTGCGGCGCGAACGCTTTGACGCGCTCTTGCTGCAACGGGCCCGCGACGCGGGAGCCGTCCAACTGCTTGGCCGCGCCTTGGAATGTACCCCGGCCAAGGGCGAGGTGGCAACCGCGGAACACGGCCTGCTGCGCGCCCGCTTCCTCATTGGGGCGGACGGCGTGAACAGCCGCATGCGACGGGCCCTGCGGCCGGACAAGGTCCGCTGGCACGCCGGACTGGCCGATGCCGTGGAAATCCGCGCCCCGCGCGAGGCCTTGCCCGAACCGCTGCGCCACCGGCAAGAGCCGTCCCTGCACGCTGGATTCAACCGGACCGGATACGGCTGGATTTTCCCCAACCAGGACGACCTGGTGCTGGGCATGTGCGGCCTGCGGGAGGCCCGTTCCCTGCATTCCAGCTTCTTCGGGATGCTGGATCGCTTCCAGGTGCCGGAATCCCTGCGCCGCCCCTTGCGGGGCCACCCACTGCCCTATGGCAACTGGCTGCCGAGACCTGGCCGGGGAGCCTTGCTTCTGGCCGGGGACGCGGCCGGTATCGTAGAGCCCACGCTGGGGGAGGGCATCTTCTATGCTCTGACCAGCGGCCACTTCGCGGCCCTCTCCGTGCTGGACGAACTCCAGGGCCGGGCCATGGCCGATTGCGCGTATATGCAGCGGCTGGCCAGGGACATCCGGCCCGAGCTGCGCGCCTCCCACGCCCTGCGACGCTGCCTGCTGCCTCTGGTGAATCGTTTCGGCCAGGCGCCCCTGGACCTCTTCCTCAAGCTGGGCGGCACGGCCCTGGCCCAGATGGTGCACGGCGAACGGTCCTACTGGCTGCTGCGCCGCAAGCATTGGCGCTGGGACTGAGCCGCTTTCCTGATACCCGGCCCCCGCAAAAAACAGCCCTAAAAGACTCTTGTTTCTATCCAGCGTTTCATAAATTTTACAAAACACGTTTTTTGTGTCATTAAAACATTCGATTTCCAGACAGATGTGTCGGCAATGCGTTGCTGATGCTTCTTTGCACCGCGCCTTTTCGTCGAACGCCAGAAAATCGTGCTTCCTTGCACCAAGCGGATCTGCATCACGCTGCAACGCGGCCTACGGCTTTCCCGTATTCTCCGCTTTGCCCCGCAACATGCCTTTTCTTGCGTGCTGAATCGACGAACCAGGCCCCTGCACGGGGCTGCGCGGTTTTCATCACCCCAACCAGGAGGAAATGGATGATTCGTTCCCTAAAAACCGTCCAAACCCTGCCCGTACTTGTGCTGATGCTCATCCTGCTGGCGGCGGCCCCGGCCCAAGCCGCGCAGGCCATTCGCTTCGCTGTTCCGCCGTGGCCCGGCGTCACGGTCAAAAGCACCGTGGTCACCCAATTGCTGGAAACCCTGGGGTATCAGACCTCCCAACAGGAAATCGGCCCGGTCATCGCCTACAACGGCATGGGCCAGGGCGAAGTGGACGTCTGCCTTGCCGGTTGGACGCCCCAGCAGGACCCCATGCTGGAACCGCTGCTGGAAAAAGGCGACCTGGAACTGTTGCACGCCAACCTGAGCGACGCCCTGATCGGACTTTGCGTGCCCAAGCAGGCCTATGCCTCGGGAGTACGCAGCATTGCGGATCTGGCGGACCATGCGGAACGATTCAACCGCACCATTTACAACATCGAGGCGGGCAGTGCCATGAACACGGCCGTGGCCGAGATGATCGAAACCAACGTGGCCGACCTGGGCGACTGGGAGCAGATCGGCAGCACCACGCCCATGATGCTCACCCAGGTGGGGGACATGGTGAAAAACAACGAATGGGCCGTGTTCGGCTGCTGGAAGCCCCACTGGATGAACGTGATCCTGGACATGGATTACCTGGAAGGGGTGCCCGGGTCCGAGGGCATCGTGACCCGGTCCATCGTCTATACGGTGACGCGCACGGGCCTGAAGCAAGACTTCCCTGAGGTGCACGCCTTTTTGAAGCGCTTCCAGATTCCGTCCTCGGTCCAGGACCAGTGGATTTACGACTACGGGTATAAGAAAAACCCCGTGGATCAGGTGGCCGCGGACTGGATCGCCGACAACCTGGACATGGTCCTGCCCTGGTTCGAAGGCCTGCACACCGTGGATGGCGGCTCCGCGCCCGAAGCCGTCCGGGCCGCCTTCAGCCGTTAACGACCGCCCTGAAATTCAACTTGTTCGGCCCGGGAGTCACGGCTTCCGGGCTGTTTTGCGTGCAGCGGCCCGGTGATTGCAAGTCGTGGGCTAGGTGACCTTGGTGCCCACCTTGAGGCCGTATTTGTCGATGCGCGAGAGCAGGGTGGGCCGGGACATGCCCAGCAGCTTGGCCGCGCGGGTGCGGTTGTTGCCGGTCATTTCCAGGGCCTCGCTCACGGCCATCTTGCCCACCGTGTTCACAATGGCTTCAAAAGCGTCGCCACCGCCGTGGTTGGTCAGGGTGCGGCGCACCCAGGCCCGCACCGGATCGCCCTCGGCGTCCCGGTCCTC
>JAQVYA010000121.1 GCA_028708865.1 Desulfovibrio sp.
CCTGCTTTTGATGAATTCCGAGGCCGGGAGCTGGCCCCGGGCGAAGCCGTGCGGACCGACGAAGAGATTTTGGAGTTTGTGGCCCGCGAGGGCGAGAGCGCCTACCATCCGAGCTGCACCTGCAAGATGGGCTACGACGACATGGCCGTGGTGGACTCCTCCCTGCGGGTGCACGGCGTGCAGGGGCTGCGCGTGGTGGACGCCTCGGTCATGCCGAGCATCACCAACGGCAACATTTACGCTCCGGTCATGATGATCGGCGAAAAGGCCGCAGATATTATCCTCGGCAATACGCCCTGCCCGCCCGAGCGGCCGGGGTTCTACCGCCACCAGGACCAAGGAGGCGCCGCATGAGTACCCAGGAAATAGTGGAACGGAAAATGTTCGTGGACGGCCAGTGGGTGGACGCGGATTCCGGCGAGGTGACCGAGGTGCGCAATCCGTTTGACGCCTCGGTGGTGGCCCGGGTGCCCCATGCCGGGCGCGAGGAAGCCCGCCTGGCCATAGGTGCGGCGCGCCGTGCCTTTGACCAGGGACCCTGGCCGCACCTAGCCGCTTCCGAGCGTGGGGTCGTGGTACGCCGCATCGGGGACCTGGTGGCCCGGGACCGCGAGGAGCTGGCCCGGCTGGAAACCCTGGACACGGGAAAAACCGTGGAGGAAAGCCGCTGGGACATGGACGACGTGGCCGGAATATTCCACTACTTTGCCGGCCTGGCGGACAAAGACGGCGGCGAGGTCATCGAATCCCCCATTGCCGGGACCTCCAGCCTGCTGGTCCGCGAGCCCGTGGGCGTATGCGGCCAGATTTCCCCCTGGAACTATCCGCTGCTCCAGGCCTCCTGGAAGTTGGCCCCGGCCCTGGCCGCGGGCTGCACCGTGGTCATGAAGCCCAGCGAGATCACCCCCCTGACCACCATCAAGATAACAGAGCTGTGCGAGGAGGCGGGCGTGCCCGCCGGAGTGGTCAACACTGTGCTGGGCGCGGGATCCCAGGTGGGGGCCGAGTTGTCCGAAAGTCCGGATGTGGACCTGATCTCCTTTACCGGGGGCATTGACACGGGCAAGCGGATCATTCGGGCGGCCAGCGACAACGTCAAGAAAATGGCTCTGGAACTGGGCGGCAAGAATCCCAACATCGTGTTCGACGATGCGGACTTTGAACTGGCCCTGGACCATGCCCTGAACGGGGTGTTCTTCCATGCCGGGCAGATTTGTTCGGCCGGAGCCCGGCTTATGGTCCAGGATGGCATTCACGACGAATTCGTGGACGCGCTTGAGGCCCGCATCCGCAAGATTCGCTTGGGGTGCGGCTTTGACGCCGGGACCCAGATGGGGCCTGTTATTTCCGCCGAGCACCTAGCCAAGGTGGAGGAATATGTGAAAGCGGCCCAAGCCGAAGGGGCGCGCCTGCGCTGCGGCGGCTCCCGGCCCCGGGACCCGGAGCTGCAAAAGGGCTGGTTCTACCTGCCCACCTTGTTCGACCAGTGCGAAAACAATATGCGCATTGTGCAGGAGGAGGTTTTTGGCCCGGTCATCAGCGTGGAGCGCTTCCATACCGAAGAAGAGGCGGTGCAGCGGGCCAATGCCACGGTGTACGGGCTCTCCGCCGGGTTCTGGACCCGCGATGCGGACCGCATCCACCGTGTTTCCCGGAGCCTGCGCTTTGGAACGGTGTGGGTCAACGACTTCAACGTCTACTTTGTCCAGGCGCCCTGGGGGGGGTACAAGCAGTCCGGCCTGGGCCGCGAGCTGGGCCGCATGGGCCTGGAGGAATACACCGAAGTCAAGCACATCTATCAGAACCACGCCAACGCGCCGTTGAATTGGTTCGGAGTGTGATGTTTACGGAGGGGCTTTGCGCCCCTCTTTTTTTTGCGTTCCGGTCCCGGCGGAACTTTCGGGGCAGGCCCGGGCCGCCGGTCGGGAGGAACCGCAACCAAGGAGTTTTGATGTTTGGATCCACGACAAAACGTATCTTTGCCGTGATGTTGTTCGCCGCCACCCTGCTCATGAGCGGGACGGCCCTGGCCGGGAAGTCCGTGCGTTTTGTAAACGTCGGCTGGACCGGAGTGACCATTAAGACGGAGCTGGCCGTGGCCGTGCTGGACAGCCTGGGCTATGACGCCGAGAACCTGCTGGTCTCCGTGCCCATCGCCTACAAGGCCATGTCCATGAACGAGGCGGACGTGTTTCTGGGCAACTGGATGCCGTCCATGAAGACCATTGCCGAAAAGTTCTTCAACGACGGCTCCGTGGTGCAGATGCGGGCCAACATGCCCGGAGCCAAGTACACCCTGGCCGTGCCCGCCTACGCTTACGAGGCCGGGCTGCACGATTTTTCCGATATTGCCCGGTACGCGGACAAACTGGGCCATAAAATCTACGGCATCGAGGAAGGCAACGACGGCAACGAGATCATCCAGAGCATGATTGATCGGGATATGTTCGGACTGGGCGATTTTGAGCTGATCCCCTCCAGCGAAGCGGGCATGCTCGGCCAGGTGCAGAGCGCCGCGCGGGAAAACCGCTGGGTCGTGTTCCTGGGGTGGGCTCCGCACAGCATGAACGAGCGCATCGACATGCGCTACCTCACGGGCAGCACCCCCGAAACCTTTGGAGCCAACAACGGCACCGCCACCATCTATACCAACGTGCGCCAAGGGTTTTTGGAAGAAATGCCCAATGTGGCCAAATTCCTTGAAAATCTTGATTTCCCTGTATCCATGATGAACCAGATCATGACGGAAATGGGGGAACACAACCTGGGCACCCTGGAAGCGGGGTTGCGCTGGGTCAAGAGGCATCCCGAGGTGTACCGGGCCTGGCTGGACGGCGTGGTCACCGTGGACGGCGAGCCTGCGCTGCCCGCCTTTGAGCAGCGGTTGGCCCAGGTGGAATAGCCTGCCCGCCGCCCTTTGCGGCCACAGGCCATAATAAAAGCCGCCCGGCATGCGTGCGGGCGGCTTTTATCGTCTTCAAGAACCGCGGCTCGTTGCTTGTTACTGCTGTTCGTCCCAAACCGCGTCTTTGATCCGTCCGGCCTTTTCTTTAATGGTGTCAATGACCTGACCGGCCCGGTCCGTGTTCAGGCCCACGGCGAATTCTCCTTCGCCCGTCCGGATGGTGATGACGCCGAAATAGACGGCTGCCGCAACCAGCAGCACCCCTGCGATGATCAGTTTTTTCATGTTTCCTCCCCAGGACGTTTGTGGCGCTTTGTCCGTGCTTCCCCGCAGGGCAGTATTGCAGCTTGCGGGCTTCCGCGCAACGCCTGATCCTGTTTTAGGCTGGTGCGGCCTTGCGAGGGGGAGGCGCGGGGCCGCGCTCTGGAAGGCATTGCCGCAGGGGGCTGGCTGTTGTGGTGTCATTTCGTTTTTGACCGAAATATATTGACTTTCTTATTCTATTCTGATGAAGGGTACGCTGCGTTTCGCCACGGGGCATTCGGGGCTCAAGGACGCTTTTGGCCATAATATGTTTCGGCCCGCATCTTGCTTCCCATATCGTTCTGCCTTTTGGCGGCAGAAAATTCATACTTTTGACGGATGGCTTTCGAGGCCGGGCGTCAATATATTCACCATAAGCCCGAATCCGGACCAACCCGGCACGAGCATGGAGGAGAACTATGTACCAGACCATCAGAACCTTACTCATCTCGGCGGCATTGCTGGCCCTGTCCATTCCGGCCCTGGCCGGGACCTATGGCCTGGGCGTTGCCGGAGACTTCAATACTTTTGTCTTCAACGACTTCCAAGGCTCCTCCGATACCGAGGGCCGTTTGGCCGTGGGCGGAAACGCCCGCCTGGACCACTACAGCGTGGGCGACAAGCTGCCTGCCGGTTCCGGGGACGTGCTCGTGGTGGGCGGGGACCTGACCTACACGGGCGGCCGGGTCTATAACGGCGACATCCGCGTGGGCGGGGCCGCCAATCTGCCCGGCTACGACCTGACCCACGAAGGGGAAACCCACGTGGGCGCCGGCCTGCCCTTCAGCTTTGCGGCCGAGGAGGCCCGGCTCAAGGCATTGTCCCAGACCCTGGCCCAGACCGGAGCCACCGGATCATCCACCTTCCAGTGGGGCACCATCACCCTGGCGGGCAACGGCTCCGCCACCCAGGTCTTCAACCTGGACGGGCAGCAGCTCCTGGACGCCAACAACATCGCCTTTACCGGCATTGCCGACGGCGCCATCGTGGTCATCAATGTTTCCGGCACCCAGGCCGGGCTGGCCAACATGGGCATGCAGGGCTTTGAAGGCATCCGCGAGAACGTGGTCTTCAATTTCCATGAGGCCACCAACCTGCTCATCTCCGGTGTGGGCGTGCAGGGCAGCATTCTGGCTCCCCTGGCCCATGTGGACGCCCAGGGCGGCGTGATCTGGGGAACCACCGTGGCTTCGTCCTGGGACGGACCCACGCAGCAGGGGCACGCTCCCTTTGAGGGCGACCTGCCGCACAATGCCGTGCCCATTCCCGGGGCGGTCTGGCTCTTAGGCTCGGCCCTGGCCGGGCTGGTGGGCATGCAGCGCATGCGCCGTCAGTAAACCGTCTTTTTACCAAGACCAGGACACGGGTCGTTCGCATGGTGCGATCGGCCCGCTTTTTTTGCCGGTTTAATGCCTTGGCCGCCGAGCCCCTTGGTGGAGGGCCTTTGTGGTTTTTGAGGGAGCCTTATCTCGGCCCGATGGGGCTTATGGGGCCGATTCGGGATCGGCGTACAGGCGGCGCAGCAGGTCCAGATTGCGCACGTCCTGGGTCAGGGTTTCGTCTTTGTCTGTTTCCAGGACCATGGGCAGCCCGCGCAGGCGGGAAGAGCGCATGATGGCGCAAAAGCCGGATTCCCCGATGCGTCCCTCGCCGATGTGTTCGTGGCGGTCCTTGCGGGAGCCCAGGTTGGTTTTGCAGTCGTTGAGGTGCAAAAACGCGAGGCGTTCCAGGCCCACGGCCCGGTCCAGGGCGTCCAGGGTCTGGTCCAGGGCCTGGGGGGTGCGCACGTCGTATCCGGCGGCAAAGGCGTGGCAGGTATCCAGGCAGATTCCATACCGTTCGGGCAGGCGGGAATGTTCCAAAATGGCGGCCAGTTCGGCAAAGTCCGCACCCAGGTTGGTTCCCTGGCCTGCGGTGTTTTCCAATAAAATCCGGGGAGTTGTTTCGACCGGATTGGCGAGGGAATCCTTTGCCCTGTCCTGCTCCTTTGCGCTTTCCTGTTCCAGATGGGCGCGCATGCGGAGCGCGGCTTCGGCGGAACGTTCCAGAGCCAGGTCCATGGTGCGGGCGGCCTGGGCCAGGCCCGCATCCACGCCGCGGCCCAGGTGCGAACCCGGGTGCAGCACCACCGAGGGGATGTCCAAAAGGGCGCAGCGGGCCAGTTCGTCCGCCAGGGCCTGGAGCGAGCGTTCCCTTTTTTCCGGGTCGGGGTTGGCCGGATTGATCAAGTACGAGGCATGGGAGGTGACCGGGTAGGGGCCCCATTCCCTCCAGGCGGCGTGCCAGAGCCGTACTTCCTCGGGGCTCAGGGGCGCGGCCTTCCATTGCCGCTGGTTGCGCGTAAAAATTTGCAGGGCAGTGCCCTCTACGGAGCGAACGCGTTCCACGGCGCGGTGCAAGCCGCCGCTCACGGACATGTGCGCGCCGAGTAACAGAGTCATGGCCGGACTCCTTGGCTGGTCGGGTTGGGGAGATGGGGCAGGGGCGTCAGCTCGGACGCATCCAGCAAGGTTGCTTTTGGGGCAGCGTCCGGGTGGGGGGGCTGGCTGCTCTCGGGCTTTGGGAGGGCCGGAGGATTTTCCGCAGCCGGAAGGTCTTGGGGCCGGGGCGGGCAGAGACCGTGCCGCCGGGACCATTGGCCCGCGCAATTGTCCACTGCGAATTCAAACCAGCCGTCCTCGCCCAGGACCGCATTCCGGGAAAGGGTGGCCGCGGCGTAATCGGTTTCCAGCTCCACGGGCCGCAGCGGGGTTGCCGGGATGACCCGACCGTCCACCTGTTCAAGGTCTTCTCCGCCGCTGAGCAGGATCAGCAGTTCATATTCTCCGGGGGCATGCACCATGGCGGAATAGACGTTGTTTTGCGCCCCCAGGGACTCCACACGGGCGGTGTGCTCGGCTTCGGGGTCGCTGACGAAATGCACGGCAATGACTTCCAGTTCCCGGTCCTGCTTGCGGCTGAACACGATCTGCAACGGGCCGGGCCGCAGGTCGGAAAAGTGGAATCCTGCCAGGGTGTGGCGCGGGCCGTCCATCCAGCCCAACCCGCGTGGGCCGGGATGGCTGTCCATGATGCCGGGTTGCCCTGCCACCCAGGCATCGGCGTAGGCGCAGTCGTGCTCCAGTTCGATTTCCGGGGGGGTGCAGCCGTCCGGGCAGTCTATGGGAACCGTGGCTGTGAGCCCGGCTTGGTCGCATCCGCCGAGAACGCCGCGCAGCAGGGCCGTGTCCCGCCCCCGGCGGATGTCGCTGAGGCGCAGGCAGGTTTCGTCGCGGTCGAGCTGCTCCACGCCCGGCAGCATGATCGCGTCCTGGTCCGCTTCCACCTTGAGGGAAAAGCGGGCCTGGTCCGGACAACCGGCAAATTGCACCACCAGGGTGTAGGCCTGGAGTCGTCCTTTTTCCGCCGTGGAGTAGGCTTCGTAAATGGTTTGATGCGTGTCTCCTTGGAACCGGGGCAGAGCGTCGGGGCGCGGCCCCATGGCCAGGGCAGGGGCCGCGTACAGAAGGCAGCAGCCCAGGCAAAGGGTCAGCGCCAGCAGGGGCGGCGGCAGGAAGCGGCATTCCGGATGGGGATGTGGCGGGCGCATGGGTTCTCCTTGCGGTCCGGACAGGGACGGAAGCCCTCGGATAGCAGAAAAACCCTTGGCGGGCAACGCTTACCAGCTTTCTTGCCGGGCCATGTCTGCCGCGTCAGGGGAGGGTTGCCGGGCCGGGGCGCGGTCCTCAGGCCAGAAGCAGCAGGCCCAGAGCCGCAGCCACTTCGGCAATGACGATGCAGGCCCCCAGGAAGTCGCCGTTGACCCCTTCCACGGTGTAGATGAGGTAGTAGAGCGGAATCAGGGCCACCACCACAAATCCGACGGCCAGGAGCACGCCGCCTGCCGGAGTGAGCAAAAAGCCCGCGGCCAGGGTAAAGAGCGTGGCAAAAAGCGTGGACGCCGGGCCCGCGCCGTCCATGAAACGCTGGCCCAGGCCCGGACGTGCCAGGCTGCGCACCACGAATCCCAGAACAACGGCCGCCCCCCGGCCCACCACAAAGCACCAGACCATGCCGCCGAACAGCCCGGCGGCCAGCAGCTCGGAAAAGAGTACGATTTGCCCCGAAAGGGTCAGGATGATAGCCACGGCCCCAAAGGCCCCGATGCGGCTGTCCTTGACGATGGCCCAAAACCGTTCGGTTTCCGTGTGCGAGGCGCAGCCGTCGGCCACGTCGGAAAGGCCGTCCAGGTGCAGCCCGCGGGTGAGGTAGAGGTTCAGGCAGACCGCCAGCCAGGCCTGCACCAGGGGCCGGCCTTCGAACAGGCCCAGCCACCAGAAGGGCAGAACGATGATCAGCCCGAGCGCCAGTCCCACGGCGGGCAGCCAGCGCATGCAGGCGGAGATGGAGTCGTGGTCAACCAGCCGGGCCGGGGCCAGCCGGGTGAGAAATCCCAGGGCGGTGAGCAGTTCCTTGAGCGGGTTCATACGCTTTCCTTTGGTTTTGTTTCGGTGCTTCGGCCCGGTGCGGGAAGCCCGGCCGGTCCGGATCGCGGGTTCAGATGCGGCCAGGGGTCAGGGTTACGGTGTGTCCCACCTGGCAGCCCATGAGCCTGGCGGCGGAGCCTTGGTTCACGGCCAGTTCCAGCAATCCCTGGCTGCCTTCCAGCATGCCCACTTCCCGGTCCGCTAGGTCCGCGTAGGTCTGCACGGCCCGGGGGGATGCGGGCACGCCTCGGTGTTGGCCCGAGCCGATCAGGGTATGAAAAAGTTCTCCGGGTTGCAGGTTCAGCACCACGTTGCCGAAGCGGTCCACGTGCAGCACATGCGCGTCCAGGCGGCGGCCCTGGTCCTCGGATGTGAGCGGCCGGGGCGTGGTGGCCGGGCTGCGGACCAGTTCGGAGGGGGCCAGGGCAGGACCCAGGGATTCGGGCGGCTCGCCGCAGGCCAGCCGGGCAGCCAGAGGGGCGAAAAAATCCCGGCCGTGGAAGGTGGTGGAAGCCGGAGGGGTGGAGGGCGTAACGCTGAAAAGTTGCGGTGTGCGCCCGGCCAGGGCGCGGGGGCAGAGCAGCAGGCCCAGCAGTCCGTTGTCCGGGGCCAGGAAGAATTGGTCGTCCAGGCGGACCAGCACCACGCGCCGGTCCGTGCCCACGCCCGGGTCCACCACGGCGGCAAAGATTGCGTTTGCCGGGAAGTGCCGGGCCGAAGCCGCCAGGAAAAAGGCCGCCTGCCCCACTTGGAACGGGGCCACACCGTGGCTCAGGTCCAGCACCCGGCTTTGCGGCGCCAGCCGGGCCAGCACGCCCTTGACCTGCCCTACGTAAGGGTCGTCCAACCCGAAGTCCGTGAGCAGTGCAATGGGGCGTGCGTGCATGGCGTTTCCTCTAGTAGACCTTGCGGCTGGAAAAGCCCTTGCCTAGAACATTGTAGCCCGAGCCGATGATCAGAAAGGCGTTGGGGTCGTGGCTGTAGACGATTTCTTCTAGCCGCTTGAGCTGGATGTTGTTGACCATGACCATGATAACCCGTTTGCGCCGTCCGGAATAGCCGCCCCGGCCCTCAAGGTAGGTGGCGCCCCGGTGCAGCTTGTCCAGTACGTCCTTCATGACCTCTTCGGCGTTGTTGGCGATGACCATGGCCATCTTGCGCTCGCTGAACACATTCAGGCTGTAGTCCACCACAGCCCCGGTCACAAAGGTCATGGCCAGGGAATAAAGCATCAGCTCCAGGTCCAGAAAGCTGAAGCCCACCGCAAAGATGCCCAGGTCCACCAGGAATCGGAATTTGCCGATGTTCGTATTGAACCGGCGGTAGGCGATGACCGCGAGGATGTCGGTGCCGCCCGTGGATCCCAGGGAGCGGAGCGCGGTGCCCGCGCCCACGCCGATGAAGACCCCGCAGGTGAATACGGCCAGCCAGGTGTCCTGAATGACCAGAGGCTGGGGCATGATGTCCACGAACAGGCCCACCGCAGCCATGCCGTACAGGCTGTAGAAAAAGAACCGGCGGCTCACCATCCACCAGGCCAGCAGGAAAATGGGCAGGTTCAAAAGCCAGAACCATTGCCCGGTGGTGAGTTGGCCCACGATATAATAAACCAGCAGGGCCGCGCCGGACATGCCGCCGGTGATGAACCCGTGCGGAATGGCCACGGCCTTGACCCCGAAGCCGATCAGCGCGGAACCCACCGTGATCAGCAACAGATTGTACGGAATGGAAAAACCACGCCCGCGCAGACGCGAACGCACATCCACATGCATGCTCATACCGCCTCCGTCCGAGGTTGTAGCCTCTTTTTACGATGCTGCAAAGCCGCCCGGTGCGGCAATGCCCACAACGCCCAGCGCTCAGTGCACGAATTTCGCGTCCCCGTCCACAGCAAAACGCCGCCCAAGGGCGGAGCAGGGAACCGTGGCGGTGGGGATTGATGACGAAAACCGGGTACGGATCTTGACTTGAAAGAGCGCCGGAATTTGGCGGTGATTATTCCACGGCCTTGCCCAAGTTAATATGGAAGGCCAGGGCATAGAAGTGATGAATGAAGTCCACGTACTCCAGGGGAATGTGGTCCGGCACTTCGATGCGTGACGGCGCGTAGTTGATAATGCCTTTGATTCCGGCCTCCACCAGGTAGTTGGCCGCGCGCTGGGCGCGCTCGGGCGGAGGGGTGATGATGCCGATTTCCAGGTTTTGATCGCTCACGAGGTTGCGCGTCTTGCGGGTGCAGATGACTTCCAGCCCTTCCACGATTTCCCCGATTTTGTAGGGATCGCAGTCAAAGGCG
>JAQVYA010000011.1 GCA_028708865.1 Desulfovibrio sp.
TATGCTCCGGCCCGAACCCTGACCCGAATCACCCGGGACATCCACTACACCCCGGGGAAAATCGGCATTATCACGGCCGGGACATCAGACCTTGGCGTGGCCGAAGAGGCCCGGATCACCTGCGAAATGTTCGGCAGCCATGCCGCCATCATCGCGGACGTGGGCGTGGCCGGAATCCACCGATTGTTGGACCGTCTGGACGAAATCCGCTCCTTTGCCGTGCTCATCGTCATTGCCGGCATGGAAGGAGCCCTTTCCAGCGTGGTGGGGGGGCTGGTGGAGCATCCCATTATCGCGGTGCCCACTTCCGTAGGATATGGTGCCAGTTTTTCAGGCCTTTCCGCCCTGCTCGGCATGCTCACCTCCTGCGCCGCCGGGGTTACCGTGGTCAACATTGATAACGGATTTGGCGCGGCCTGCGCGGCCTGCAAAATCACCCGCCTGAACGCCGCCCGGTAACGGCCGGGCTGGAACCCTGCTTTGAAACAAAAGACGCAACGCCGCCCGGGAGCTGTCCCCGGGCGCGACGCTGCGCCACGCCTGCATACCCCCCTCGGGGGCGTTAGTCCGGCCTGCGGGGTATGACCTGATCCATGACCTCCAAAAGCTCTTCCAGCTCCACGGGCTTGGAAAGATATCCGCTCATGCCTTCGGCCAGGAATGTTTCCCGGTCTCCAAGCATGGCGTGGGCCGTCAGGGCGATGATGGGTATTTCCGCCTGGTTCCGGAATTCCTCATCGCTGCGGATATGCCGGGTGGTTTCCAGCCCGTCCATGCGCGGCATGCGAATATCCATGAGCACCACGTCATAGGTGTTGCTCCGCAGCATTTCCAGGGCCTGGGCTCCGTCCATAACCGCATCCACCTCATGCCCGTAATGCTGCAACAGTTTGCGGATGGTCAGACTGTTCACGTCGTCGTCTTCCGCCAGAAGCACCTTGAATTTCCTGTCGTCCATCATCTTCTCCATTACGGGCTATGTATTTTCGAACAGCAGGGAGCAGAACACTTCCGTGCCCTGATCCTCCTGGCTGGCGATGCACAGGCTCCCGCCCAGCAGGCGAACCAGCCGCACCACGATGGCCAGCCCGAGCCCGGCCCCTTCGTAATGCCGTCGGTAAGCCACCTCGCCGGGCACAAACGTGTCCAGCAGGTTGCGAATCGCCTCGGAGGACATGCCCTGGCCGCTGTCTCCAACAATCAACAACACACGGGTCCGCCCTGGCGGGGCGTACGGCAATGCGTGCGCGGCCAGGCGCACGGAACCGCCCGGCGGCGTGAACTTCACGGCGTTGCCCGCCAAGTTGGTGAGCAGTTGCCGGACCCGCGCCCCATCGCCCCTGAGCCGCGGCGGAAGGTTGGAATCCGTCTGCACGATGAAATCCAGCTCCGAATCCGTGGCCGTGGGCTCAAACAACTCCTGCACCGAACGGAGCACTCCCTGGGGAGAGAATTCACCGTCCTCCAGCCGCACGCGGCCCGACTCCAAAAGGGTCAGGTGTAGAATATCGCCCAAAAGCCGGGAAAGTCGTCGAGTGGCCCCCAGGGCCTTGTCCACATATTCCTCCTGAGGCGCGTCCAATCCCGTGGTCTGCAATAGCTGAAGTATGCCCTGGATGCCGTTGAGAGGCGTGCGGATTTCGTGGCTCATGTTGGCCAGGAACTCACTTTTGGCGGCACTGGCCGCCTCAGCCGCCTCCTTGGCCCGAATCAACTCCTGCTCCGCCCGTTTGCCTTCCGTGATGTTTTCCACCAAGGAAAGCACGGAAACCAAGGCGCCGTCAGCGTCCCGCAGGGCGGAATTGTACCAGCGGCAAAACAGCACCTCCCCGGTTTTGGCATAATTACGGTTCTCACTCACGGTCTGGTTCCGAGCGCCGCGTTGCAGGTCCAAAGCGCCCCGCTGCACCAAATCCCGGTCCGCCTCAGGCACAAAGCTCCATTCTTCGGAGCGTTTGCCCAGGACCTCGGATTCGCTCCAGCCAAAAATCTCCTCTGCCCGGGGCGACCACCCCCGTACCTGGCCGTGGCTGTCCCATTCCACCACGGCCAGCGGGGTATTGTGCACGTGGAATGTGAGGCGCTCCAATGCGCCGCGCAATTGTTCGCCCTGTTCCCGCAGGCTTTGCTCCGCTTCCTTAAGCCGTTCATAGTCCCGCCGGATGGTCACGGTCTGCCGGCGAACCGTGCCCCGCAGGGAGCGCAACAACAGCCAAAAAACAACCCCGCCAACCAGCACAAAAAGAAACGCGGCCCAAAGCAGGGTCACGCCCCGTTCCGTCAGATGCACGTAGCCCGACCCCTGGTAGACCCACTCCCGAAACAACTCCTTGTGCCGGGCCCGGGGGATGTGTGCCACGGCCTTGGAAACAATGTTGAAGAGCATGTCGTCGGAACGGGACGTGGCCGCGGAAAGATAGTTCATGTATCCGCTTTCCCCGGCAATATGCAGATTGGCCAACCCCTGGCTTTCAATGAGGTACGAGGCATAGGCCTGATTCACGATCATGGCGTCGCACTGGCCCGTGGAAACCGCGCGCAGGCCTTCAAGGTTGTCCTTGGTTGGAGCGATATCGATATTGGGATAGCGATCCTGCAAATACTCATTGACCGCATATCCCCGAACCGTGCACACGGTCCTGCCGCCCAGGTCGTCCATGCTGCCCACGGAAGAGGAATCCCGAGTCACAATGACATAGGGCACTTTGATGAATGGTTCGGTGAACCGCAAAAACTTGCGGCGTTCCGCGGTCTCGGCAATGCCGACGATCAAAAAGCCGCCGTTGTCGCGGGAATAGGACATGAGCAAATCCCACGAATCGAACATGTGGAACCGCACGTCCAGCCCCATATTGCGTTCGATCTCCCGGAAATAATCAACCAAAAGCCCCACGTACTGACCGTTGGAATCAGTATAGGCGTTGGGCGGAGCCTGGTATCCAAACAGGACTTCCACGTTGCGGCCATGGCGGCGCAGCCAGTCCCGCTCCTCGGCGCTGAACTCCGGATGCGTGTCCTGCAACCCTAAAAAGAGTACCAGCAAAAGCCCCGCCGTCAGCAGCGAGATCAGAAGAACAAACAGTTTGAGGCGGTTCATGGTACCGGACAAAACGCGCTCCACAGGACCGGACCCCTGAACACGGATCCGGAAAAGGGTTTTGCCTATACCGTTAACACAGAACGTGAACCGCGTTCAACAGAAACAAAATTTCATCAAACCGACTCGGACACCGGAAGATGGACTCATGTCCCCTGAAGCAGAGGCCCGGTTACGAATTCAGCTTAGCCGCCCGGACCAGGGCCCGGAAAAGTTCCTGCTGCCGCCACTTGTGCGGCAAAAACTCCGGGTGCCACTGTACGCCCACCAGCCAACGTCCGCCCACGTGTTCCAAAGCCTGGACCACGCCCCCGTATTCCCGGGCCGTAACCCGCAGGTCCTGCCCCAGGCGGTCCACGGCCTGATGATGCAACGCGTTGACGCGCACCCGGCCGACCCCGAACAGCGAGTGTAGGATGGAGCCGGGCTCCACCAGCACGGGCTTGCGCGGCAGCAGGGTGCGCAGGTCGGGCCGTTCTTCCTGAAGAGAGGCCAGGTCCTGATGCAGACTCCCGCCCAGGCACACATTGATGAACTGCATGCCCCGGCAGATGCCCAAAACCGGCAGTCCCTGCTCCAGGGCATGGCCCAGCAACCGCTCTTCCAGGGCGTCCCGGGCCGGGTCCGGGCCGGGCGAAGCGCCCAGGCTAAAGAGCTTGCGCAGGATGTGGATGAAAGGAAACAGCAACAGGCCCAGCAGGTAGTGCCCGGGCCAATGTTTTTCTGGTTGCAGCTCCCGCCTGAGCTCCGCCACGGACTGGCCGTACCGGCCCGGGTCCACGTCGGCCCCGCCCCCGAGCACCAGCGCCTGGACCGCGGGCAACTGCCCGCCCTTGCCCCTGGGGCTGCGGGGCCGGATGCGCAGGGGACGCCCTCCGGCACGCCAAACCGCCAAGGCCGCAAAAACCCAGGAAACCCAACCGCCCCGATCCGGACCGCTGACGCCCACCACAGGGCGCCTACTCATGGGCAACCCCCCGGATCCACTGCTCGGAAATGGCCACCCAGGATTCCTCCAACCGACGCAGCGGCGAAGACACATAGTCCAGATATTCCATTCCCATGGATGCCCGCGCCTCATGGTCCGCGGCCATGGCCTCCACGCGCAGCCACTGCTCCCATTCATGCCCCACGCGCCAGTCCGGCTCGTCCACGAGGCAGTTGGGCAACCTGTAGTGAAAGGCCGGGCGCGGCTTGAGCAGCTCTTGCTCCACCCCTCCGGCCAGCACCCGCTCCCGGTCCAGATGGGCCAGCAGCGGCAACATATCCAGGGACCGGTTGCGCGTGGCATTGTGGGCCAGGTAGTCGTGAATCCATTCCGCGTGATCCCGGGGCGCATACCCGGGGTCGGCCACAAGCCTTACGTATGCCTGGGGGAACCCATTGATGTACGGGGAAAGCACCCGACTGATGTCCACCTGCCCCTGACGGCGCAGCCAGTCCTCCATGAGCACAAAAGCCTGCATGTAGGCTGTGAGCGTATCCACATCCAAGGCCGGCGGCTCCACATTGATGTGCAGGCCAAAGGCATGCAGCAGGGAAGTGCGCGTTCCCTTGGCCTTGGCCTGCTGCAATGCGGCCCGCAGCCGCTCCACCGGCTCCATGCGGGTCATTTCCAGGGGCGGCAGCACGATTTCGCAGGGCACCAGCCCGGCCGAAGCGCGGGCCAGAAATTCGTCAACGTCCCGCACCAGGCGGGGGGAGGCTTCCAGGCCGATGGCCTGAAGGTACTTCAAATACGAACGCTCTTTGAGGGCTATGGCGTCATACTCAATGTTGATTGTTCCGACTTCAGAATCTTTGATAATATACGCGAACCTGTTGACTTCATGTATTGCTCCGCCAAGGGTTGCCTGAACCACGTCACAGGCTTCCCGAATGCCAAGCCCGGCGAATTCCAGTTCATAGCCTACCTTACGCACGGCATTGTCCGCATTGGTTCGCTGTTTCGGCAAGCGCACGACGTTTTTTCCTCCCCTGGCCTGTCCGGCCCAAGGGCCGCGACCAAACCGCGCGAAAACGGCTTCAAAAAAACAAGACAGCGGCACCGGGACCCATGCCCCGTGCGCCGCCGTCCAACAAAAACATAGCCTGCAATCTACTTAAAGGATCGGGCAAACAGGTCCTCAATGGCCTTTTTGCCGTTCGCCTCCAGGAACCGGGTGCCCATGCCCGAAAAATGGGCATGACTGATTACCGGATTTTCCACCTCGGCCCATTGATCCTTATCCCAGCGGAACCACTGGTCCCGGGCCTGGCCGAACACGAACAGCGGCTTATTGCAGATTTTGGCGTATTCCGCGCCCCAGCCGGTGCCGCCCTTGACCGTGCCGTCCTCCTGGATGGTGCCTACCACAAACACCTCGTGCCCGGCTTCCACCTGGTACATGATGGTCTGCAACACCTTGCGCATGAGCTTGGCATTGGTGAACTTGCGGTGCAGCAGCCGGGAAACGTAGGAAAGGCTCACGTCCTTACGCACCAACTCTTCCTGGGTGAGCACGCGCAACCCGCGCGAACGCTCGATCTTATGGCCTTCGAACGTGAAATTCACTTCCTCGACGCCGTATTTTTCGGCCAGCCGGCCGAACTCGGCTTCCGCGCCCTGGGCGCCGCCGCTGAAAAGCGTGCTGGTCATGGCTTGGGTCATGCCGTCTCCTTGCAATGGTTCTCGGGTTGCGTGGGGCGGCCCGTCCACCCCGGCCGGACACGGGCACCCGCCCGCACACGGCTGAAATTCGCACCTGGCCGCTCCGGATAGAACAGCCGTTTCCACATCATGCCCTGCCCCGCGCCGCATGGCAATGCCGAAGCCGTGCGGCCAGGCAGCAGCACAATGCTCCTGAACAATGTCACAATGCGCATCCGGCGCGCATCCGTCAACCGCCCGGCAATCAAAAACAACATTGCCCCGGGCCGAACGCAGCCCCAAAACCGCTCCAGGCATTAATTCGGTGCGAGTCCTGTGCCGCCAATGCCGCGGCCTTGAACCGCACCGCGCCCTAAGGCCTATTCCCGGTCCGAACGGTTCCTGGCCCGGCCCTCGGCAAAAAGCCGCTCCCAGTCCAGCGGCACCAGGCTGCGGCGGTTGCGCTCCTGCAACACGGCCCAGGCCATGTCCGGGATGACCCGCACCAGGATGCTGTTCACATACTGCTTGCCCCGCGCCTCCGGGTCCATGCCGCAACATTTACAGGAAAATCCGCAAATATCGCAAGTACATCCTCCGGTCTTGACCATCTCCTTGAGGATGCCCGCCTTGTCGCAACAGGCGTCGCACAGCCGCAATCGCGCGCTTGGCGTGGATTTCATGCTCATACCATGAATCATGCCCGGCTCGGCCACGCGGGTCAAGAATCCCCGCGCGAACCGCCCTTCCCTTTCCAGAATCCTGCAAATCCTGTATGTCGGCAAAGGGTGCCCCTTATGAACCGATCACCAGAGCAACGCCGGGCCATGGCCCAACATCAAGACCTGCCGACTCTTGACGGTTTCAGGCTCCCGTCTCCGTCGGCAATGGCGGACAAGGTCCGGCTCCGTTCCCCCGGCAGCAGGGTTCCCCCGTCCCTGGACCCGGGGCCGCATCAAGAGGACGGCTCCCAAAACGCCCAACAAAGACGGCCCGGCAAGGTGCTGGTCTGCGCGGCATGCGGCCGGCACGTGACCCGGCCCGAAGCCCGTACCGTCATCAACGGCAACCATGTGCATGTCTTCTGCAATCCGCACGGCGTGGTCTTTGAAGTGGGCTGCTTCAGCCTGGCCGCAGGGCTGCGCCCCCAGGGAGGCGTGTACGAGGAGTTCAGCTGGTTTCCCGGCCATGCCTGGCAGATCATGCACTGCGGACGCTGCAACGACCACCTGGGGTGGCGCTTTACGACCCGGTCCGGAACGGGCTTTTACGGCCTGCTCCCCGCAAAACTGCGCGAGCAGACCGAAGAGTAGCCATCCGTCAGCCTGCTATTCCCTGTCGCCCCTCCCCGTCCTCCACAATCCGCCCCTTTGACACGATCCACGAACAGGAATCCTTGGCAGGGCCTTTTACTGTAGTCCTCTGACCTGGCCTTTGACATGGTCCACGCACATGCCCCTCCAATATGCCGCGGCCGTCCTGCCCCCGTTCATCCTCCCTCTGACAAACCGGGCCGGTTGACCCGGCAAAGGGGCACGGTTACACCCCGGACATGAGCCGCTACCCCATCCCCGCCCGCACCTGTCGCGTCGAGCAGACCATCCGGCGCAGCCGTTTTCTGGCCACGGCCGCCCACGCGCCAGACCCAGAACACGCCCGCCGGTTCATCGCCTCCATCCGGGCCGAACATCCAGACGCCACGCACAACTGCTGGGCCTTTGTGGCCGGGCCTCCAGGGAGCACCGCCCACATCGGCCAAAGCGACGACGGCGAGCCCCACGGCACGGCAGGACGGCCCATGCTCAATGTGCTCCTGCACGCGCCCGTAGGCGAAGTCGCCGTGGTGGTCACGCGGTATTTCGGCGGCGTAAAGCTCGGCACCGGCGGGCTGGTACGCGCCTATTCTGACATGACCCGATTGGCGCTGGACCAATTGCCCCAACGGGAAAAAGTGGATCTGGTCCAGCTACGGCTCATCTTGGCCTACGAACATGCGGACGCGCTCCAGCGCCTGCTGCCCCCATTCGAAGCGCAAATCACAAACGAAACCTACGGCGCTGACGCGGAGTTCCTCATTGCCCTGCCAAGCGAACACCAAGCCGGACTCCAGCGCGCCGTGCTTGACCTCACTTCCGGGCTGGCCCTTATGGAGCCCCTCTCCCCCTCCAAGCCGGATTCCCATTGATCGTATACTTATTGTAGACTTATCGTAAATTGAAAGTAGAAATAAAAATAGAGAGATAATTTTTTTTAAAACGGGGGAAAACCTTTCTGAAGAAAGGTTCTTCCCCCGGACCCCCTTTCCAAAGACTTTCATCGCTCGCGGCTGTCGCCGCTCGGGCTTATCGCCATGTCTCCGGGCGCGCATGAGCGCGTCCGGTAAATGGGGTTCCAAGGGGCCGCGGGCCCTTTGGCCGCCGGAGGCATTGCTTTTGCCTTGATTTTACAGGAACGTTTGCTTTCCGGGGGAAAACCTTTCTGAAGAAAGGTTCTTCCCCCGGACCCCCTTTCCAAAGACTTTTATCGCTCGCGGCTTGCGCCGCTCGGGATTATCACCATGTCTCCGGGCGCGCGGGTGCGCGTCCGGTAAATGGGGTTCCAAGGGGCCGCGGGCCCTTTGGCCGCCGGAGGCAACTCTTTCTTACGATTCAACAAAAAAGAACGCCGGGGGCCGCGAACGACCTCCGGCGCTGAAGAGTGTACTCTAAAGGAGTAGTTGAATTAGGCTCCGAGAATTGCGGCCAGGTCCTCGTCGGCCGAGGAAATGGGCTTGATATCGTAATTCTGAACCAGATAATCCAACACGTTGGGTGAGAGGAACGCGGGCAGGCTGGGTCCGAGACGGATATCGCGAATTCCCAGGGCCAGCAGGGAAAGCAGAATAACAACGGCCTTTTGCTCATACCAGGAGAGCACCAGGGAGAGCGGCAGATCGTTGACACCGCATTCAAAGGCGTCCGCCAGGGCCAGGGCGATTTTAACGGCGGAGAAGGCGTCGTTGCACTGTCCCACGTCCAGCAGCCGGGGAATGCCACCGATTTCGCCAAGTTGCTTGTCAAAGAAGCGGAACTTGCCGCAGGCCAGGGTCAAGACCACAGTATCCGCCGGTGTTTTTTCCACGAATTCGGTATAATAGTTGCGGCCCGGCTTGGCCCCGTCGCAACCGCCCACCAGGAAGAAATGACGGATGGCCCCGGCCTTGACCGCATCCACCACCTTGTCGGCCACGCCCAGGACCGCATTGCGGCCAAAGCCCACGAGCACGGCCCCCTTGTCCTCATCCTTGGCGTATCCGTCCATGGCCAGGGCTTTTTCGATTACCGGGGTAAAGTCATCGTTGCCCACATGGACCACACCAGGCCAGCCCACCAGCCCGGTGGTAAAGATGTTTTCCTGGTACGCGCCGGGCTTTTGGATGCAGTTGGTGGTCATGAGGATGGCCCCGGGGAATTCCGCGAATTCCTTTTGTTGATTCTGCCAGGCCGTGCCGTAATGCCCGTGAAAGTGCGGGTATTTTTTCAGCTCGGGATATCCATGGCAGGGCAGCATTTCCCCGTGGGTGTAGATGTTGATGCCCTTGCCTTCGGTCTGGCGCAACAGGGTGTGCAGGTCCTTGAGGTCATGGCCGGACACCAGGATGGCCTTGCCCGCCTTGGCTCCCAGGGGCACGGAAGTGGGAACCGGATGGCCGTAGGTGCCGGTGTTGCCTGCGTCGAGCAATTCCATGGCGCGGATGTTCACCCGGCCGCACTCCAAAGCCATCTCCACCCAATAGCCCAAATCCTTGTCCAAAGTGGTGGTGGCGGCCAGCGCCCGGTGCACGTATTCATAGACCGCGTCGTCCCACTGCCCGAGGATGCGGGCATGGTCCGCATAGGCGCACAGCCCCTTGATGCCGTAAATAACGGTCTGCTTCAGGGATTTGATGTCCGGGTCGGGCTCGGGATCATTGGGAATGCCCGCCAGTTCGCCCTGACGCACCAGCCCGGCCCGGTCCGAGGCAGGCTCGAAGTCCACAACCTCGCCCACGGGCACAGCGCCTCCGGCAGCCAGCAACCGGGCCTTGAGGGATTCGCGCAGTTGCACGGCCCGCCGGACCATGGGCTCAAAGCGGTCTGGGTCGAAATTCACATTGGTCAGCGTGGAGAACACCGCTTCCGCCGTAAAGGTGTTCACATCGTCATCCACGATGCCGTGGGCCCGCGCCTCGTGCGCCACCAGGGACAGCCCCTTGAGAGCATGCACAAGCGCATCCTGCAAAGCCGCCACATCCGGTTTCTTGCCGCACACGCCCATCTTTTCGCACGCGGTTCCCTTGGCCGTCTGTTCACACTGGTAACAAAACATGACTGCACTCCTTGGTTGGTTTCAGCTTGGCCTGCATCCTGCCTGCTTCTGCCAGCCAGGAGTATGATCCAAGTCAAATACCTCCACAAAAAAAATAGGGAGGCGGAGATGCCTCCGGCGGCCAAGGGGCCCGCGGCCCCTTGGATCCCCTTTTTCCGGCCGCGCTTTCACGCGGCCGGAAAATCGTTGGGAGGGTTGCTTTTGGCGGCTTCGTGGAGCCGTATTAAGGGGCCGCGCTTTCACGCGGCCGGGAGGTTTTACCAGGCCGCGAAGTCATCGCTGTTTTGAGGCTGGCGCGGGCCAGGCTCCTGAGCTTCACGTTCCTGGTAGTCGGCCTCGTATTCCTCTTCCATTGCGCCGCCAGGAAGTTGCGGACGCATTCCGCCCTGTTCCATACCGGATTCACGCAGGCGGAACCTGCCGAGCAGATGGCGCAGCTCCGTGGCCTGCGCCATCAGTTCTTCGGAAGCGGACGCGGTCTCCTCAGCGCTGGACGTATTGGCCTGCGTAACTTGATCCAGCTGGTTCAGGGCATTGCTGATCTGGTTGACCTGGGAAGCCTGCTGGGTGGATTGTTCCGCGATTTCATCCACCAGGGTGCGCAGCTTGCCCACGTGCTCCCCAATCCGGCCCAGGGCCTCGGAAGTTTCGTTGGCAATGCGGCTGCCCGCCTCCACCTTGGCACCGGAGGATTCGATGATCCCGGCGGTTTCCTGGGCTGCCTTGGCGCTGCGGGAGGCTAGGTTGCGGACTTCTTCGGCCACCACGGCAAAACCCTTGCCGTGCCGCCCGGCCCGGGCCGCTTCCACGGCCGCGTTCAGGGCCAGCAGGTTGGTCTGGAAGGCGATTTCATCGATCACCTTGATGATTTTCGCGATGTTCTGGCTTGAATCGTTGATTTCCGTCATGGCGGAAACCATGGATTCCATATGGTTCCGTCCCCCTTCCGCCACCTTGAAGAGCTCGTCCGCGGCCTGGCTGGCCTGGGACGCGCCATCGGCATTGAGCTTGACGCCGTTGCTCACTTCGGCGGACGAACTGCTGATCTCCTGCAACGAGGCGGCCTGCTGGGTGGCTCCCTGGGAAAGGGCCTGGCTGGCCGAGGAGACCTGATCCGAACCGCTGTTGACCATCACGGCCGCGCTGTTCACCTGGGCCATGACCTCGTTGAGATTTTCGCTCATGCTTTCCAGGGCCCGGCCCAGCTTGTCCTTGTCCGAGGCCGGGTGCACTTCCATCCGCAAGTCACCTCCGGCAATGGCCGTGGCCACGTCCGCCATTTTCTTCAGGCTGACGGTCATGCGTTGCAGGGAGCCGTAGACTCCGATGGGCTGCTGTCCGAAGTCCATATCCTGATCGCCCAGGGCCACGCGGTCCGCCACTTCGGAAAGCTGCGCCGGGTCCGCCCCCAGCTTGCGCAAGACGCCCCGGCTCACGAACCAGGCCAACCCGCCCACGGCCAGGGCCGCCAGCAGTCCGGCAACCGTCACGGCCAGGCGGAAGCTCCGCACCGGAGCCATGATTTCCGCCTCGTCCACCTCGGCGATCAAGGCCCAATGCAGCCCGAACACGTCCATCGGCGCATAGGCGGAGAGTACCGGGTTCCCATTGTAGTCATCGATGATGCCGACGCCGGACTTGCCGGACAGGGCCGCGCGGGTGGCCTCGGTATCCACCTTGCCCCGTACCGGGTCGGCAAAGGAGGCCAGCACGGAATGTCCTTCCGGATCAAGGTAAGAATCCGAGCGCATCAGCATGTTGGGGCCGATGAGGTACGATTCGCCGGTCTCCCCCAGCCCTTCCCGTTGGTTCATAATTCGGTTGACGCGGTCGATGGGCATCTGAAAAATCAGCACGCCCTGCAAGTACTCCCCGTCATAAACTGGTGAGGCCACAAACCCGGCCGGAGCCTCGTAGGAGGGGGTGTAGGGTTCGAAATCCTCAAAAACCACGTCATCCTTGCCCGCATCCACGGCCGCACGGAACACCTTGCCCAGTCCACTCTGGGCATAGGGTCCGTTTTTCAGAGAAGTGGCGTAGTCCAGCTCCTTAAACACGGAATACACGACCCGGCCATGCTCTGGCTCCACGAGAAAAATGTCGTAATATCCAAATTCCTGAAGGTATTTTCGAAGCTTGGGGTGGATGCGCGCATGCAGCATGGAATACCGGGTATTGTCCCCGGCATCGTCCAAAATGTGCTTGCTGCCTAGAGAGTGGCTGCTGGAGGCGATAAAGGCATGTTGCAGGGCCACGGCCGTATCGTCCAAGCCGGAGAGCAACCGGGCCGCTCCCGCGTCCTTGTCCGTGCGCTGCCGGTATTCCCCGGCAAACGCACCGGAATAGTAGCCGCCCAGCTCCCTTCGCATGGCTTCGATGTCGGCAGGCTCCAGCCGTCGTTCGGAAAGATAGGTGTTCACTCCGCGATTGGCAGCGCGCATGCCGTCCACGATCATCTGGTTTTCCGAAAGGGTCAGTACCTGATCATGAATCTGCTCCAGATATGCCGTGACCGAAGCCCGTTTGATTTCCCGAACGGAAACAAGCTGGTTGTAGGCCTGAGTCATCAAGGCGTCCGTGGAGGCCCATTCGCTGATGATGGCCACGGTGCTGAGCGGCAACAGCCCGGCAAGAAGGAAAAAGAGAATCAACTGTCGGCGTAAGGTCATGCGCGTGCTCCCCCGGCAGGCCGTGCTTGCCCTGCGGCGCGCCGGAAAAGGCGCATCCCCTCCGCAGGAAGGACCTGTCCACGTTTCAGAAATTATTCCATGTGCTGGACCGCCCAAAAGGGCAGTCCAATATGGTTATGAAATAAAAAGGAGGATTTCTTCAACAGATATCGTGTTATTATTCGGTGACGGCAAACATCGGGCCAGGCCCGGCTACCACCGAAAACACTTTCTCGCTCTGGGCAGGCAGGGATCCGGAGTGAAAAGCAAGGAGGTAGATGCGGGGAAAAGCGACTCAGGAGCGCAGGGCGCGGCGCAGAATCTTGCCGCTACCGGTCCGGGGCAGGCTTTCCCGGAACGTGATGCCGCTGATGACGGCGATGGGGCCCAGCTCCTCGCGCACATGGCGGAGCAGCTGTTCGCGCAGCTCGTCCTCGGGGTCGTAGTCCGGGGCAAGAACCACAAAAGCCCGAGCGGTTTCGCCCTTGATGGGATCGGGCACGCCCACCACCGCCACCTCGGCCACGGCCGGGTGGGAAATAAAGGCTTCTTCAAAATCAGCGGTGCCGATGCGGTGGCCGGCAATGAGCAGCACTTCGTCGGAGCGGCCCTTGACCCAAATATACCCGTCCTCATCCAGCCGGGCCAGGTCCCCGGCAAAATACACGCCGGGCACCCGGTTGAAGCAGGCGCGGAAGGCGTCGTCGTGGCCGAGGATGCCGGTCATCATGGCGGGCCAGGGAGTGCGGATCACGAGAAAGCCGCCCTCCCCTCGCTCCACCGGGCCGCCGTCCAGGTCCACTACGTCGGCCTGGACTCCGGGCAAGGCGCGGGCCACGGACCCGGGCTTGACCACGCTCACGGGCAGGGGCGAGACCATGAACATGCCGGTTTCCGTCTGCCACCAGACATCCAGCACGGGGCAGCGTTCGTTGCCGATATGCTTATGCAGCCAGGTCCAGGTTTCCGGATCCAGGGGCTCCCCGGCCGAGGCCAGCAGCCGCAGACTGGAAAGGTCGGCCCGCGCCGGATGCTCGTGACCGAAGCGCATCAAGGTGCGGATGGTGGTGGGCGTGGAATAGAAAAGGCTGACCCCGTAACGCTCCACAATATTCCAGAGCCGATCCGGCCGGGGGTAATTGGGGTGCCCCTCGTAGAGCACGGTGGTGGTTCCGGCCAGCAGCGGCCCATAGATCGTGGCCGTGTGTCCCATGATCCAGCCCGGATCCGCCGTGCACCAGAAAATATCCGTGGGTTTGACGTCAAAGACCTGATGAAAGGTACGGTGCACGCCCACCATGTAGCCGCCATGGCAGTGCACCACGCCGTGCGGACGGCTGGATGCACCCGAAGTGTAGAGGTAGAAGAGCGGGTCGCCCGCTTCCAGGACCTCCACGGGGCATTCCTTGCGCTCCTCGCGCACCAGGGCCTCGTACCAATGGTCCAGGCCGGACCGCATGCTCACGTCCGCGCCGGTGCGGCGCACCACCACCATGGGCAGCCCGGCAAGGGGGGCGTCGGCGTCCGGCCCCGGCTCCACGGCCCGGTCCGCCACGTCCTTGTGCCGCAATACCCGGCCGTCGCGGTAGGAACCGTCCGCCGTGACCAGCACCCGGGGGCGGCAGTCCTCCAGCCGCTGGCGTAGCGCCTTGGCTGAGTACCCCGCAAAGACAAAGGCGTGCACCGCGCCAATGCGCGCGCAGGCCAGCATGGTGACCACGGCCTCGGGCAAAGCCGGGAGATACACGCCCACGCAGTCGCCCTTGCGCACGCCCAGACGCCGCAGGGCATTGGCAAAGCGGTTCACTTCCCGATGCAGTTCGAAATAAGTGTATTTGCGCGTGTCCCCGGGTTCCCCTTCCCAAATCAAAGCCAGCTTGTTTTTGTTCGGGGTCTGGATATGCCGGTCCAGGGCGTTGTAGGCGATGTTGCACCGAGCCCCGGGGAACCAGCGCCTCTCGGGCAGAGGGCCGTCCGTGAGCACGCGATCCCAGGTCCGGAACCATTCCAGTTCCTCGGCGGCCTCCTCCCAATAGCCCAGGGGGTCGGCCTCGGCCCGCTCGCGCAGGCCCAGGAGGGACAAAGGCTTGAGGTTGGCCTCGGCCGTAAATTGCGGCAGGGGCCGGATCACGCGCTCTTCGCGCAGCAGGGTATCCAGAGTCGGGCGTTCATCCATTGCACTTGTTCTCCCGCATCGATCCGCAACAGCGGTCTGCATGCGATCATTGCCTTGGTCCGGTTCCGGGTCCAGCCCAATTCGGCCAAAGGTTCGGGCCGGACGGTGAACGGCGCGGTCAAAATCCCAGCATCTGCTTGAGACGGGCGATGCGCCGCCGGGAAATGGGCAGTTCGATGCGCGTTTTTCCGGCCGTGCGCAACATGAAGTTGCTGCCCGGCAGGCTGGCGATTTCCGTGACCATGTCCATATTCACCAGATATTTGCGGTGCACCCGGAAAAAGCGGTGCGGCTCGAGCCGGTCTTCCAGATGCTTGAGCCGGTGCGAGGTCAAAAATTTCTGCCCGCTGGTGTGCACGTAGGAGTAGTCTTCAAAGGCCTCCACAAAAATAATCTGGGTGTAGGGGATAAGAATGGTCTTGCCGTCCTGGGTCACGGCCAGTTTCTCGATCTCCGGGCTGGCCTTGTGGGACGTCTCCCAGGCCTGCTTCAGCGCGGCCAGGAAGGTATCCTGCTCATCCTCGTTCAGGGCCAGCCGCAGAGTTTGCTCGTCCGTGGCCTCGCCCGCGTCCGCGTCCCGCCAGTCCGACGGCTCGGGGATTTCACGGTAGCGGGTCTTGAAGTCCCGGAGTTTTTCCAACGTGGTTTCCAACCGTTTTTCATCCGGCGGCCAGACGATGTAATCCAAAGCGCCCAGTTCAAAGGCGGCGTAGGCCCGGGTCTCGTCCGAGGAGAGCAGCACCAGGGCCGGGCACTCCCGGCGGCCGCGCAAAGTCCGCGCCAGCTCGATGCCGTCCGCCCCGCCCGCCAGGTCCAGCCCCAAAAAAATAACACCGTAGCCCACATGGTCCAGCAGTTCCAGGCCTTCCCCGGCAGAGACCGCTTCCCCGAGCACCTGCAAAAATGATACAGGCGAAAGCATGCTCCGCAACTGCGTTCGCAGGTACGGATCCGGGTGCAGCAGCAGGGTCTTGAGCTTGGACATGGGCGCAAATCCTCACGGTTCTCCGCCCTTCTAGCCTGAAACCCACGGCCTGCGCAAGGCGTGCACGGGCCTCCAAGCGCCTTGACAGGACGAGGCACAAACTATAAACACTATATTTAGATATACAGATGTAAGGAGAGGAAAACGGAAGGCGGTGAAAATCCGCCGCGGACGCGCCGCTGTGAACGGAGGAAGGCGGGCGCGGTCACTGACCCCTACGGGTTGGGAAGGCCGCACCCCACATGCCGCGGGCAAAGGCCCGGCCCCGCAAGCCAGAAGACGTTCCCCTCCCGAGGGTGCAGACCTCGCGACCAGGACTGTGATGCGGACGGCGAATCCGCATCAAAACCCGGCCCGCCAAGCGGGCCACAGGAGACGACCATGTCCGTCATGGTGCATACGCTGGGCTTTCCCCGCATGGGATTGCACAGGGAATTGAAAAAGGCAGTGGAAACCTACTGGCGCGGCGAACTGGACCAGCAAAGACTCCAGCGCACCGCCCAAGAAGTGCGGGAAGAGGCCGCACAGATGCAGCGCCGGGCCGGGGTGGACCTGTTGCCCGTGGGCGACTTTTCCTTTTACGATCACATGCTGGACCTTTGCCTGGCCCTGGGGGCCGTGCCCGCACGGTTTACTGCTTCAAAGCAGGCGGTCCGGGCCGACGACACGGATTTGCTCTTTGCCATGGCCCGGGGGCAGGACCAGGCCAAGGCCATGGAAATGACCAAATGGTTCGACACCAACTATCATTACATTGTTCCGGAGCTGGACGCCAAGACCCGCTTTCGCGCCGACGCCTCCCGGCTGCGTGCGCTGCTGCGGGAGCATCCGGACCCGGAAGGCGTCAAGCTGGTCCTGCCCGGCCCCTTCACCTTTCTGGCGTTGTCCCGCTGGATGGAGCCAGAGGTTTCGGAAACTGACGACCAGGCCACTCCTGATGCACCCGCATTCCAACGGCTGGACGACCTGATCCAGGCCTATGCCCAATTGCTTGGCGAACTCAGCCCCTATGCGGCCTGGGTGCAGCTGGACGAACCCATACTGGCCACGGACGCCTCTGGCGTGCCCCTGCACCGGCTGCCCGAGGCCTATTCCCTTTTGCGCCGCTCCTGCTCCGGAGCCCGGCTGTTGCTGGCCACCTACTTTGGCCCCGTGGACCATCATCTGGACTTGCTCTGCCCGTTGCCGGGCCAGGAATATTGCGACGCCCTGCACCTGGACCTGGTGCGCGGACCGGACCAGCTGGACGCGTTTCTCCAGGCCCTGCCCACGGGCATGTCCCTGTCTCTGGGACTGGTGGATGGACGCAACATCTGGCGCACGGACCTGGACCAGGCCCTGGGCAAAGCCCGCAAGGCCGCCCAGGCGCTCGGGGCGGACAGGCTGATGCTTGCCCCGTCCTGCTCCCTGCTGCACTGCCCTCTGGACCTAGCCCTGGAAACCGGTCTGGATCCGCAAATCCGTTCCTGGATGGCCTTTGCCCGTCAAAAATGCCGAGAACTGGACGTGTTGCGCCGCCTGCTGCAAGGGGAGGACGACCAGGGGGCCCTGGAGGAATGCCGCGCCGCCTGGGCCGACCGTCGCAGCGGACGCCGCACCGCAGACCCCGCAGTGCAACAGCGTGAACAGGCCGTGACCCCGGACATGGCCCAACGCAGCCGCCCCTATGCGGAACGCTCGGCGCTCCAGCGCCGGGAGCTTGCCTTGCCGCTCCTGCCCACCACCACCATCGGATCCTTTCCACAGACCCGGGAAATCCGCCAGGCCCGGGCCGGGTTCCGCCAGGGTCGGCTGGACAAAGGCGAATACCGCCGGTACATGCGTCAGGCCGTGGCGCACTGCGTGGCCGAACAGGAACGCCTGGGCCTGGACGTGCTGGTGCACGGCGAACCCGAACGCAACGACATGGTGGAATACTTTGGCCAGCAGCTGAATGGATTTTGCTTCACCGCCCACGGCTGGGTTCAAAGCTATGGCTCGCGCTGCGTCAAGCCGCCGGTCATTTACGGAGACGTATCCCGCCCCGGCCCCATGACCGTGGAGTGGACGGGCTTTGCCCAAAGTCTGACTGCAAAACCGGTCAAAGGCATGCTCACCGGCCCGGTGACCATTCTCTGCTGGAGCTTTGTACGCGACGACCAGGCCCGCTCTCGCACCTGCCGTCAGGTCGCCCTGGCCCTGCGGGACGAAGTCCTGGATCTGGAGGCCGCGGGACAGCGCGTCATCCAGGTGGACGAGCCTGCCTTGCGCGAGGGGCTGCCCCTGCGCCGGGCAGACCAGCGCGCCTACCTGGACTGGGCCGGCCAATGCTTCCGCCTGGCCGTGTGCGGTGTGCAGGACCAAACCCAGGTCCACACCCACATGTGCTACGCGGACTTCAACGACATCATCACGGACATCGCCGGGCTGGATGCGGACGTGATCTCCATCGAAGCCAGCCGGAGCGACATGGTCCTACTGCGAGCCTTTGCCCGGTTCCAGTACCCCAACGAAATCGGTCCCGGCGTCTGGGACATCCACAGCCCACGGGTTCCCTCCAGCCAAGAAATGGCCGGGCTGCTGCGCCAGGCCCTGCAATACACCCCTGCCGAACGGCTCTGGGTCAACCCGGACTGCGGGCTCAAGACCCGGGACTGGCCCGAAACCCTGGCCAGCCTGGAAAACATGGTCCAGGCCGCCCAGACCCTGCGCCAGGAGCTGCAACCACCCCGGAACTGATCCCCTCGCATGCGGTTGACGCGTCCTTAAAAGGCGCGTACACCATTATATCACAATAACCGAATATAAAAATACAAGGCCGGACCTACGTGGTCCGGCCGCAACAAATCAAGCCTAAGCACTGACCGAGGAGTGCCCCCATGCAAGAGCGCATCCCTGATCTGATTCGACCGAACCAGCCTTTCGTGTCCTTTGAATTCTTCCCGCCTCGGGATGAAGAGGCCCGCGTCCGCATGCTGCGCGTGGGCCGGGAACTTCAGGTCTTGCGGCCCCTGTTCGTGTCCGTTACGTGCGGAGCGGGCGGCGGTGGAGGTCGCGGCACCCTGGAGGCCGCCACCATGCTTCACGACGCCCTGGGGTACACGGTCATGCCGCACCTGACCTGCTGCGGCCTGGACGGGGCAGGGGTGAGCGCGGCTGTAGACCAGTTCCGGGCCAGCGGCATCCGCAACGTGCTGGCCCTGCGCGGGGACGGTGCCGACGGCACGGGGCCTGGGCCGGATGCGCCGTTTCAGCACGCTTCGGACCTGGTGGAGTACATTCGACGGGACCACAGGGACATGGCCCTGGGCGTGGCCGCCTACCCCGAACCGCACCCGGAATCGCCCAGCGTGCAGGCGGATATCGACATGCTCCGCCACAAGCTGGACGCGGGAGCGGACTTCAGCGTGACCCAACTGTTCTTCGACAACCGCCGCTATTTCGACATGGTGGACCGGCTGGCCCAACAAGGCTGCCGCAAACCCGTCATCCCCGGAGTCATGCCGTTGCGGACCATGGCTTCGGCCCGGCGCATCCTCTCCCTTTGCGGGGCGGCCATTCCCGGAAATCTCTATGCGGCCTTGGAAGCAGCCCACGCCCAAGGCGGGGACGACGCCGTGCAGAAAGTGGGCACGGCCCACGCCGTGCAGCAGGTGCAGGGGCTGTTGAACGGCGGAGCCCCGGGCGTACATCTCTATCCCCTGAACCAGTCGGCCCAGTGCCTGGAAGTGGCCCGCCGGTCCGGCTTGCTGGACTAAGCCCGCAGAACATCTCCCGCCGCCCTCAGACGAAATTCGGCCCGCTCCTTCCGGCTCCCTGGTTCCGCCCCGGGCGGCATTCCTCCTCATCTCCGGCAACGGCCGGGCGCACCCCTTGCATCTGCGCCCGGCCGTCGCTACAAGGGGGCCCATGAGCAATGCCACTTTTCAACACTCCGGCGCGCTGGCCGTGATCTCCGACGCGCACGGCAACATCGAGGCACTGGACCGTGTGCTGGAGGACATCCAGCAGCACGGCATTACGGATATCATCTGCCTGGGCGACGCCATCGGCTACGGCCCGGACCCGGAAGGCTGCGTAAACCGCATCCGTGAACGCGGCATCCCCATGATCCTGGGCAACCATGAGCAGGGCTTGCAGGGGCAGGAATATATGGACTGGTTCGTGCCGCCGGTGCGCAAAGTATTGCAGAAAACGCGCACCATGCTCTCGGACGCCACCATGCAATGGATTCAGACCCTGCCCCCCACCATGGAGCGCGGCGACCTGCTCTTTGTGCACGGCTGCCCGCCCGATTCCGTGAACAAATACCTCTATACCTTGGACGAGGACGACCTGGCCGAGGTGTTCGGCTCCTACCCGCACAGGATCGCCTTTGCCGGGCATACCCATGAGCTGTATCTCTTTGTCTGGGACGGCGCCAAGGCCTGGCGCGAGGACCTGGACCACCACCCCGTCAGACTGGACCCGGACCGCCGATACCTGGTCAACGCCGGCTCCGTGGGTCAGCCCCGGGATGCGGACAAACGCGCCAAGTACGTAATCCTGAACCAGGAACGCGATACGTTGCAGGCTGTTTTTGTGGAGTATGACGCCCGCAAGACCGTGGAGGCCATGCGGCGCGTGGGCATGCCCGAAGCCTACGCCAAGCGGCTGCTCTAGGAGGTCAAGGCTTCACCGAGTTGCGACGGTTCAGGCGGCCATTTCCGGCAGGCTATTTCCCTGCCGGGCCGCGACCACCTGATTGCGGCCCTTGGTCTTGGCCGCGTACAGAGCGGTATCCGCCCGCTGAAGCATCCGGGGCAGGTCCGCGGGAGTACCTGCACTCCACGTACACACGCCGATGCTGACTCGGTACGGGACCGGGACACGGTCCGGGGTGAGCAATACGCGGGCCTCGGCAGCGGCGCGCAGCCGCTCGGCCACGGCGATCGCTTCGTCCTGCCCGGCATGCGGCAAGAAAAGCACAAACTCCTCGCCTCCAAAACGGCCGAATACATCGGAACAGCGAAGCGTTTGCCCCACCAGTTTGCAAAAATCCCGCAAGACCATATCCCCCACGGCATGGCCGTACGTGTCGTTGACCCGCTTAAAACGGTCCAAATCCATGAGCAGCAGAGACACAGGCTGTCGCTCCCGCTGGCAAAGGTCAAGCATCTTGTCTGCCTGCTCCAAAAAAGCACGGCGGTTCCAAATGCCTGTGAGGGGGTCCCGCATGGCCGAACGGCGCAACCGGCGGTCGTCCCGCTCCTTGGCCAATAGAAGAAAGCCCAGGTTGCCCACCAGCATGACCAGGAAGATGGTCATGAAGGAAACGCTCTGGACCGTGTTGGTCGTCAACAGGGTGATGCGATGGCCCAGAGTCCACGAGGAATAGGCCCGGTAGCCCATGGACAGGGCAAAGAGAAAATACAGCCCCCCCATGACCCGGGTCAGCAAGGAGCCGCCCCGCTTGGACAGCAGGCCCCCGGCCGGAACCAGCAGAATACAGCAGATGGCAAGGGAAATCAGAAAAACGCGCCAATGGGGGTTGAAATGCTGGATCACGCAGTACGTCACGGAAATGAAGATGCCCACGCCCAAGGTCCGGCGCAGCACGGTGCGATATTCGCTTTCCTGCAAATTAACCAGAGCGGCCGCCTCCAGTACGAATCCGATCAATGCTGCGGAATTGCCCAGATGATTGGAAAGCACGAGCGGCACGTGCCCCCGCAGGCCCAAAAGCAGCGCAGCGCACGCCTGGAGCGCCTTGCCCGCCAAAAACCAGGAAAGCACGGAGGAAGGCTTTGCCGGTGGCCGTAAGACCAGACCAGCAAAAAGGAAATCGCGTTGCCAAACCAGATGGCAATGAGGATCGTGCGAACTTCGATGGTCAAAAGAAAAATCCCGGACAAAGGGTTTACTTTCCGTCGAGGACGCCAATTGGCGCAGGCTACCCCGGTCCCGGGACCAGGGTAAAGATGAAAAACGTTGTTCGCATTGCTTGCTGGGCACAAACCGGCCCGGAATCACAAAAAATAGGGAGTGAAAACAGGAAGATCAGGACCGAATCCAGACAATACCCGCCTGCCGGCCGGTAGTCTTGTCCCGGCGATAAGAAAAGAACTCCCGCTCCCGGGTCCGGGTGCACAGTTCCAGGCCGTGGACCCGGTCGGGCCGCAGTCCGGCCTGCACCAGTTGGTGCCGGGTCAGGGCCCAGAGGTCCACGGTACGGGTCTCTGGCCGGTACCAGGGTTCAAAACCCGGGCCGAAATCCTGCGCAAAATTCACGAACTCGGCCTGTTCCGGCCCCAGACTGGGGCCGCGCACCGCAAACAGCTCCTCGGGACGCAGCCCGTAATGTTCGCAAAAAACACGCACCCCGCCGGCAGGAAAATTTATTTTATTGCCTCTCCAACCCACATGCAGGCCCGCCACAAACCGCCCGGACTCATGGGCCAGCAGCACGGGCTGACAGTCCGCGGTCTTGACCATCAGTCCCACACCGGGGCGCGCCGTGGTCAGGCCGTCGGCCTCGCAAGGCTGCCCGGGCTCGGCATCCAGCCGCACCTGGTCGCCGTGCACCTGGGTGCAATCCACCAGGCAAGCCAGTCCCAGCCGTTGGCGCAGGGCTTCGCGGTTGCGAGTCACGTTTTCAGGGTCGTCGCCCACGTCATATGAAAGATTGGCGGTATCAAACGGCGAATCGGAAGCACCGCCCCGGCGGGAAGTGAAGACAAATCCCACATTAGGCAAATCAGCAATGCCGAAAGGGATAAACGCTATCTGTACCATAGCTCCTCCTCGGTGCAGACCGCGTTCACAGGGCGGTCCCAGTCGTCCAGGGGCAGTTTGGAACAGACCTGAAAACCGTAGCAAAGTCCAAATTTGAGGGCCCGACCCATTTGGATGCCGCCCAGAAGCCGGTCATAATATCCACCGCCAAACCCCAGGCGAAAACCGCAGCGGTCAAATCCCACGCCCGGAATAAAGGCCAGATCCGGTGCAAAGGAGTCAGCGTACAGGTCCACCACCCGGCAGGAGGGGTCCGGCTCCATAATCCGAAACGCTCCGGGAGCCAGGTCCGCCTCGCCGGTGACGCAGGCCACATCCATGACTCCGGGCTGGCCGGGCCGACACCGCGGCAGCAGGACCTCGGCCCCGCGCTGCCACAGCTCCGCAATGAGCGGCCGTGTGTCCACCTCGTTCTGGGTGGGCCAATACACCAGGATCTGGCGGGCGTTCTTCCAGGCAAGGGTTTCCCGAATGCGCTCCACAATGCGGGCGCTCTTTGCCGCCGCCTGCTCCGGAAGCATGGCGCGGCGCTGTTCAATGAGCCTTCGTCGAACCTTGTCCTTTTTGGTCATCCCGTCCTCATGGCTGTGTTCCCAGGGCCCTGTTCTCAGAGCGTTGCGTGCCGGATGCATCCCGTTTATGCTAACTCGCGCCGGACAACAAGCCCCGGGCCCGGCCCGGATTTCTGGGACAGACCCGGACCGGATTTGGGGAAGGCCCTCGCCGGGATTGTGCAACGAATGGCAAGGGCCAAGCCCCGGAGCCAGCAACGGGCGCTTGTGGAAGCCGCTGCAAAACAGAAAGTTTTCGGAAAGTTGACGAAGTGAAAAATACTTCCATTCTATGAATTAATTTTGAGATGCGCGCCGACGATTGATTTTACGGTTGGAGTGAAGGCTCTGGTCCGGTGTCGGCCCGCATCTTTGCGACCCCAAACCCACGCGGCCCCCAGCCGCGGCAAAGGAGCCGTCATGTACTGGATCGCGTTTGGCGATGTGCACGAAAGCACGGAGATGCTTGATCGGATTCCCGGCCTGGAGCAGGCCCTGGGGGTGATCATCAGCGGCGATTTGACCAACCGGGGCGGCCGTGAGCAGGCCCGCCGCGTTTACAAGGCCGTGACGCGCCGGGCCCGGCGCGTATTGGCCCAGGTGGGCAACATGGACACCCGTGCAGTGCACGCCTTTTTGCAAGAGCAGAACGCCAACCTTCACCTGGAAGTGGTGAATCTTTTTCCTGACCTGCCGGACCGCCGCATTGGCGCCTTTGGCGTAGGGTTTTCCACGCCCACACCCTTTGGCACGCCCGGCGAGGTTTCCGACGCCCAGCTCGACGCCTGGATTCGGGCAACCCATGCCAAAGCCGCGGATTTCGACGAACTCGTGGTGGTGGTGCATACCCCGCCGGTGGACACCCGCACCGACCGCGTTTCCTCCGGAGCGCACGTGGGAAGCGCCAGCGTGCGGACCTTTCTGGAAGAGGTCCAGCCCGCCCTGTGCATCACCGGCCACATTCATGAATCCGTGGCCGAGGACGTTGTGGGCGGCACCAAGGTCATCAACCCGGGCATGCTGGCCCAAGGCGGATACGTGCGCATCGAACCGGGAAGCAACGGCGTGTCGGGCACGCTGCACCAGGTGTAAGCGTGCGCGTCCGTTGTCTGTTCATCGGCAAGCTCAAGGAACCGTTCTTTCGTGAAGCCGCTGCTCATTACATAAAAAAACTGGGCCGCTTCCATAAACTGGACATGGTGGAACTCAAAGACGCGCCCGGCAAGCTGCCTGCGGCGGAGAAACGCGAACGCGAAGGACGCGCCCTTTTGGACGCGCTCGACTCCAAGGATTTTGCCGTGGTGCTGGACGAACGCGGGCAGGAACTTGCCTCGCGGCGGCTTGCGGCCCGGCTGCAACGCTGGACCGAGGACCCGGGCCGGACCCCCTGCTTTGTCATTGGCGGGCCCTTCGGCCTTTCGGACGCCGTACGCCAGCGGGCGGATCTGCTGTTTTCCCTGGGCAAGGCCACCTGGCCCCACGAGCTCTGCCGGGTCATGCTGTTGGAGCAGATCTACCGCGCCGCCAGCATCAACAAAGGGCTGCCCTACCATCACGATTAAGCGCAACCTACAACCACGGCCGCGCGGCCGGAAGAGAGGCACAATGGTTTTTTCCGAATATCTCGAAAAAATAGAGGGCTATATCCGCAGCGGCGACCTGGCCTTTGAATTCGACAATGGCGAGGACGACCAGCGCGGCCAGATTCTGGACTTTCTGGAGCGGATCATGGACCTGGCCGAGGAATGCGACGAACTGGCCACCAAGCTGATCTTCAAGGAATCCTACCTGGAAGCGGCCAAGGACACGGCCGCCCCCGAAAAGTAGCCCCCTACCCGGCCTGGGGGCCGGCCTGCTTCATGCGGGACCCGTGGGTCCAGGAAGCAATGGGCGTGAGCGGGGTCTGGCTCTTGAAGTCCACCCGGGCCGCGGTAAAGGCTCCGAACCAGGGTGGAATGCAGCGGGAATTAAGCAGCCGGAAGGGCAGGTGCCGCCGCCAGGTGCTCACCGGACCGGGCAGTACGGAAAAGGCGTGGGTTGCCGGGCGGCCCACGTTCACCTTGATGAGCCGCCGCATTTCCTGCCAACTGAACCAGCGGGCCCGGCCCAGGCTGCGTTCCGGGTCACGCCCGTTGGAAAGATAGTAAAAGGACCAACGGTTCAGAAAACCGATCAGAACCCCCTGATCCGCCACACGGGCCGCTTCGCGGAGCATGGCGGCCGGGTCCTGGCTGAACTCCAGCACGGTCCAGAGAATCACGAAGTCAAACTCCCCGGCGCGAAAGGGCAGGCACTCCCCGTTGCCGGTCTCGATTTCCGCGCGTCGCCCCATGCGCCTACGGGCCGCTTCCACCATGGGCAGGGAGCGGTCCACCCCGCGCACGTCAAAGCCCTTTTGCCAGAGAGATTCCAAAAAAAGCCCGGTTCCGCAGCCCACTTCCAGCAGCCGGGTGCCACGCCTGGGCCAGCCCGCCACCATAAAATCCAGCAACCGCCGCTCGCAATCCAGGGCAACGGATCCGGCGTCCGTGGCGAACCACTTTTCATACTGAACAGGATCCCAGCTCATTCCTTCTCCAGGGGCTTGCATGCCGGACCGGGCCGCGTTACGGTCAACGGTCCGGCCAAGGTGTTACTCATTCAGAGATTCGTAAACACGGCCCACAAGATCCTTGCCGGGGGTAAGGGTCTTTTTACCCGGCGACCATCGGGCAGGGCAGGCTTCGCCAGGATGTTCACGCACATGTTTGCAGGCGGCGAGTTTGCGCACCAGTTCGTCGGCGTTGCGGCCCACATTGTAAAAATTGACCTCGGAAGAGACGAGCACGCCGTCCGGGTCGATGATGTAGGTGCCGCGCAGGGCCAACCCGGTATCAGGATCCCAGATGTCGAAATAACGTGAAAGCTCCCCGGAAGGGTCCGCCGCCATTTTGAAGCGGACGTCCCGGAGCAGGCGTTCGGCATTTTTCCAGGCCATGTGCACGAACTGGGTATCCGTGGAAACCGAAACGACCTCGGCCCCGAGTTCCTCCAGCCGGGCGTGCTTTTCGGCCAGATCGGCCAGCTCCGTGGGGCAGACAAAGGTGAAGTCTGCCGGGTAGAAAAAGAGCACGGTCCACCGGTCTTGCCGTTGCGGTTCGCTGAGGCTCATCGGGTGAAACGCGCCCTCGGCCGCATCATATACGTCGAAGGTAAAGTCTTTGACCTGCACGCCTATTTGGGCGGTCTGAAGCAGATCCTCGAAATGATCGTGTTCGCAGTTCATCGGGCTTTCTCCTTCATTCTGCGCGCCGCGCCCTTAACACGGCGGGCGCAATGATTATACAGAGGTAGGACGCGTTGCATGTGGCGTCAAGCCGCGGCGTCTGCTATTTTGCAATATCGGAAATCTCCAACCTTCGGGAACGAATAATGGGTAAAAAACACGGATTCACGCTGATCGCGGAACGGGAGGTTCCGGAAATGTCCTCCCGCGCGCTGTTGTACGAGCACGACCGCACCGGCGGTCAGGTGCTCTCTGTGATCAACTCGGACGAAAACAAGGTCTTCGGCATCAGCTTTCGCACCACTCCGGCCGACTCCACCGGCCTGCCGCACATTCTGGAACACTCCGTGCTCTGCGGCTCGCGCAAGTACCCCACCAAGGAACCGTTCGTGGAGCTGCTCAAAGGCTCGCTCCAGACCTTCCTCAATGCCATGACCTTTCCGGACAAGACCTGCTACCCCGTGGCCAGCGCCAACACCCAGGACTTCTACAATCTTGTGGACGTGTACCTGGATGCGGTGTTTTACCCGCGGCTGACGCGCAACGTCCTGCGCCAGGAAGGCTGGCACTATGAACAAAAGGACGCGGGCGAACCCCTGACCTGCAAGGGCGTGGTCTTCAACGAAATGAAGGGTGCGTACTCCTCGCCGGACAGCCTGCTCCACGAATACTCCCAGCACGCCGTGTTCCCGGACACGGCCTACGGCCTGGACTCGGGCGGCGACCCGGAAGTGATCCCCCAGCTCAGCTTTGAGCGGTTCATGGCCTTTCATCGTGAGCACTACCACCCTTCCAATGCCTTTGCCTTTTTCTGGGGCAATGACGACCCGGAAAAGCGGCTGGCTGTTCTGGACGAATACTTTGACGCCTTTGACCGGACCGAACCCGGCCGCATGGTGCGCTTGCAGCAACGCTTTGACCAGCCCCAGACCCTGACGCGCCAATATCCGTCCAGTGGAGACGGCAAAGCCATGGTTACCGTGAACTTCGGCCTGCCCGAGACCTCGGACCCGGACCTGAACCTGGCCCTGTGCGTCCTGGAGCACATGCTCATCGGCCTGTCCTCCTCCCCCTTGCGCAAGGCCCTGCTGGATTCCGGCCTGGGCGAGGACCTCGCGGGCGTGGGCCTGGAAAACGACATCCGGCAGATGTACTTCTCCACAGGACTGAAAGGCGTGCGGTTTGAGGACGTGGACCGGGTCGAGGGCCTCGTGCTGGACACCCTGCGCCAGATCGTGGAGCAGGGAGCGCATCCGCACGACGTGGAAGCCGCCCTGAACAGCGAGGAATTCGCCCTGCGCGAAAACAACACCGGCAACTATCCCAGCGGACTGTTCGCCATGTTCCGGGCCCTTTCCACCTGGATTTACGGCGGGGATCCCGTGGACCTGATCGCCTTTGAGGGCCCGCTGCTGCGGCTCAAGGAGCGCGTGGCCGCCGGAGAGCCCGTGTTCGAACGCCTCATCCAGGAACACTTTCTTGAAAATCCGCACCGCGCCACCCTGAAGCTGCTGCCCGATCCCGACCTGGCCGAAAAAGTCCGCCAGCGGGAAAAGGCCCGGCTGGAAGATGTGCGCCAAAGCATGACCGATGAGGAGCAGGCCCGGCTGCGGGACATTGCCGACCACCTGCGCGAAGAGCAAAGCCGCCCCGACGATCCGGAAAAGCTGGCGCTCATCCCCCGCCTCTCCCTGGCCGACCTGCCCAAGCGCAACCAGATCATCCCCATCGAATCCTACGTGCGCGACGAGTCCTGCACCCTGCTTCACGATCTGGACACCTCCGGCCTGGTCTACCTGGACCTGGGATTTGACCTGGGCCGCGTTCCCGAACGGCTGCTGCCGTACGTACCCCTCTTTGGCCGGGCCCTGTTGGAAATGGGCACCCAAAGCAGCGATTACGTGACCCTGACCAAGCGCATCGCCCGCAAGACCGGCGGCATCGAACCCATGACCTATGCCGCCACCAGCCTCAAGGCGGACACGCCCTGCGTGTCCAAGCTGTTCCTGCGCTGCAAGGCCACAGTGGAGCGCTGCGAGGACCTCTTCGGCATTTTGATGGAAATCCTGACCCAATGCCGCCTGGACAACAAGGACCGCTTTTACCAGATGGTGCTGGAGGCCAAGGCCCGGGCCGAACAGCGTCTGATTCCCGCCGGCCACAACGCCGTGGCCGCCCGGCTCCGCGCCGGCATGCACGAGGCCGGGCTGACCAACGAGCTCATGCACGGCGTCACCAACCTGTTCTACCTGCGCGAGCTGGCCGCCCGCGTGGAAACCGACTTCCCCGGCGTATTGCGGGACCTGGAAGAAATGCGGGACCTGATGTTCTCCCGCAACAACCTGATCATCAACGTCACGGCCAGTGAGGACGATTTCGCGGACATCATGCCCGGCATCACCTCCCTGACCCGGGCCCTGCCTGACACCCTGAACCCCCGGCTCGGGCGCACTCCTTGCAGCTATCCCGAACGGGAAGCCCTGCTCTTGCCCGCCCAGGTCAACTACGTGGGCAAGGGTGCCAACCTGCGGGAACTGGGCATGGAGTTCAATGGCGCGGCCAACGCGGTGAGCAAGTTCCTGCGCGCCGGATACCTCTGGGAACAGGTCCGCGTGCTGGGCGGCGCCTATGGCGCGTTCTGCATGTTCGACCTCTTTGCCGGAACGCTCTGCTTTGTCTCCTACCGCGACCCCAACCTGGACAACACCCTGCGCGTGTTCGACCACGTGGGCCAGCATTTGCGTGATACCGCCCTCAGCCACGACGACATCGAAAAAAGCGTCATCGGCGCCATCGGCGAAATGGACAGCCACATGCTGCCCGATGCCAAGGGCTTCACCTCCATGATCCGCTACCTCTCCGGCGTCACCGATGCCTGGCGGCAGGAAATCCGCAACAACATCCTGGAGACCACCAGCGGCGACTTCCGCCATTTTGCCGAAGCCGCCCGCCAGGTGGCCGAACACGGGCGCGCCGTGGTGCTCGGCTCCCCAGAGGCCGTGGACGCCAGCAAGCTGGAATTCACCCGCACCACCCTGCTCTAAACCGACGCAACGCGCCGTATACAAACAATCAGGCCGGGCACCTCAGCGGTACCCGGCCTGTTTTTTCCCAAGGATCAGCAACGCCTACTTCAAAACGCCGCCCGTGGCCGCGGAAGTGACCCGGTCCGCATAGCGACGCAGGAACGGAGACGAGATTTCCTTACGGGTGGGGGTCCAGTCCTGGCCGCGCCGTTGCAGCTCGGCCTCGTCCACCAGCAGCTCAATGCGCCGCTCCGGAATGTCGATGCGGATTCGGTCCCCTTCCCGGACCAGTCCGATCAGCCCGCCTTCGGCCGCCTCCGGGGAAACGTGGCCAATGGCCGCTCCCCGCGTTCCACCGGAAAAACGTCCGTCCGTGATCAGGGCCACGCTTTCGCCCAGCCCCATGCCCGCAATGGCCGAGGTGGGGGTCAGCATTTCCCGCATGCCCGGGCCGCCCTTGGGCCCTTCGTAGCGGATGACCACCACGTCGCCGGGCTGGATTTTCCCGCCGAGAATGGCGCTCACCGAGTCTTCCTCGGACTCGAACACCCGGGCCGAGCCTGTGCGCTGCATCATTTCCGGGGCCACGGCCGACTGCTTGACCACGCAGCCCTGCTCCGCCAGATTGCCGCGCAAAATGGCGATGCCGCCCTGGGTTGAATAGGCCTTGTCCAAGGGACGAATCACGTCCGCGTCCAGGATCCGGGCGTTCAGATCGTCCAGATTCTGGCCCACGCTGCGGCCGGTCACGGTAAGACAGTCCAGGTCCAGAGCGCCGGTTTCGGCCACGCGCCGCATGACCGCGGGAATGCCACCCGCCTGGTCCAGATCCTCGATGTGATGATGTCCGGCCGGAGAAAGCTTGCACACATTGGGCACCTGTCGGCTGATTTCGTCGAACAATTCCAGTCCCAAATCCAACCCGGCCTCGTGGAACACGGCGGGCAAATGCAGCACCGTGTTGGTGGACCCGCCCAGGGCCATATCCATGGACACGGCGTTGCGCACGGACTGCGCCGTCACAATGCGCCGAGGGGTGATGCCCTGCTCCAGCAGGTTCATTACGGCCATGCCCGCCTGCTTGGCCAGCCGCACCCGGCCCGACGAAACCGCCGGAATGGTGCCGTTGCCCGGCAGAGCCAGGCCAATGGCCTCGGAAAGACAGTTCATGGTGTTGGCCGTGAACATGCCCGAACAGGAACCGCACGTGGGGCAGGCGCACTCTTCCAACTCGGCCAATTCCGCGTCGGTCATGTCCCCCCGCTTGACGCGGCCCACGCCCTCAAACACGGTAATCAGGTCCGACACCTCGCCCTGACGCCGTCCGGCCAGCATGGGCCCGCCCGAAACGATCACGGCCGGGATATCCAGCCGCAGCATGGCCATGAGCATGCCCGGCACGATTTTGTCGCAGTTGGTTACGCAGACCAACGCGTCAAAAGGATGGGCCGTGGCCATGATCTCAATGGAATCCGCAATGATCTCCCGGCTGGGCAGGGAAAAACGCATGCCTTCGTGGTTCATGGCCAGTCCATCGCACACGCCGATGGCCGGGAACTCCATGGGGGTTCCGCCCTGCATGCGCACTCCGGCCTTGACCGCGTCCGTAATGCTCCGCAGATGGACATGCCCGGGAATGACTTCGTTAAAACCGTTGCAGACCCCCACCAAAGGGCGGTCCATTTCCTCACGGGTCAAGCCCAGGGCGTGCATCAGGGAACGATGCGGCGCTTTCTCCAATCCACCGGTCATCTTCTTGCTTCGCATGGCGATTTCCTTTGTACATACGGTTGGTGCGTCCCTTGGGACGCCATGGCCCGCCGCCGCAGGCCGTGTCATGAAACATCCATCAACGAACGGTCGGTCGGCCGCTCCGTCACTCGCCGCCCTGGAGCCGCTGCTCGCTTTCCAAATCCTGGGCCGCCTGCTGCGTATTCCCCAGTTTGCCGTGGATGGCGGCCCGGGTGCGGTACCCCTCGGCCGCGTTGGGGCTCATGAGCAGGAACTTGTCCGCGTCTTCCAGGGCTGCTTCGTATTCGCCCTGCTGGTAGCGCGCAATGGCCCGGTGCAGCCGGTAGACGGGCGTGTTGGGGTCAGCCTCGATGCAGGCCGTAAAATCGGCCTCGGCTTGGTCGAACTGCTTGCGCAGCAGGTGCAGCTTGCCCCGCTCGTTGCGCATGGGGGCCCGGTCCGGAGAACGTTCCACGCCACGGTCAAAGACCTCCAGCGCGGCCTGAGGGTCGCTGCGGGCCAGCAGCACCCCCAGATTGTTGTACCCGCAGGACTCATCCGGATCTGCATCAATGGCCTTTTGCGCGGCCTCCTGCGCCATGTCCAGCTCATTCAGGGCCGCCAAGGTGCGCGATTGCAGGCAATAATCCCCTGCCAGGGGCTCGGCCGAATCGAAATGTTTGGAAATCAAGGCCAGGGCCAAGGCTGGTTTTCCGCCTTGCAGGGCTTCCCGGGCTTCGGCCATGAGGTCCCGCTCGGGCCGGGATTCCACGGGCTGCGCCTCGGGGGCCGCCTGGGCCTGCTCTTGCTGCTCCAGGCTCTGGGGCAGGAAGGCCGGGCGAACTTCCGGTTCCACCTCTTCCACCTCGGCGGGTTCGTCATCTTCCCCGCTCGGGCTCTTTGGTTCCGGCGTGCTCACGATCAGCGGGCTGCGATAGGGGCGGTTCAACAGCGCTGCCTTACGACGCGCCATGGCGTCATATTCCAAGGCCTGTTCCGGCTCGCCGTCGGCCGCCTCCACCAAGGCCAGGCTCATGAAAATAAAATGATCCCCGGGCTTGATCTGTGCGGCGCGGCAAAGCAATTCACGGGCCGCGCCGTACTCGGCCGCCTCCCAGCAGGCCTGGGCCGCCTGTTGCAACAACGAGGCATCCCCAGGCTTCAGCGCCGCAGCCTCTCTGTAGCTCTCCGCCGCTTCTTCCCAGCGGCCCAATTGCGTATACACCCTGGCCGACTCCACATGCGCCATGACCAGATCCCCGTCCAGGTCCAATGCGGTCCGGAGCGACTCCAACGCCGCTTCCGGCTCACCGGCCAACCGCGCCGCCTTGCCCAGGTAGGCATAGGCCCGCGCACTTTCCGGAGCCAGGTCCAAGGCGTGTTTCAGATCCTTTCGGGCCAGTTCAATATCCTTGGCCGTAACCTTGCCATCCATACTCGGTCCGGAAGGCGTGGCCTGCACCGGTCCCACGGGCTGGGTAAACAGGGCCACCGCCGCCCGGGTGACCCAGGCCTGGGCCAGATCCGGATCCAGCTTCAGCGCCTGTTCCACGTCCCGCCAAGCCTGATCCGGCGCGCCCAGCTCCAGGTAGACCCGGGCCCGGCCGGCATACAGCGTGGCATTCTCCGGCTCACGGCGCAGGAGGCTGTCAAAATGCAGCACAGCCTCTCGCCGCGCCGCACCGTCCTGCTGCCAAAACGGCTTTTCCAGGGAGGTCCGCTCTTCGGCAGAACCACCACTGGTCGCACATCCAGCCATAAAAATAGGGAAAATCAGCAGAGCGGCAAGCGCTCGCACAGAAAAAGACATGTTTGGAAAACCTCCGGTTGCGCCGGGGCGCTCAACGTTCGTAGCGGCAAAATAGCGCAGACCACCTAGAAGGTAAATGCCCGCTTTTCCACCTTGGTCAGCCACGCTCCCTTCCCTTGCAACGGCCTCCCTCTGCACCCTGATACTCTCTGCATTTTTCATATTGACTTGCAGCAAAGTTAACGTTGTTTTTTGTAACATTTTACAAAATACTTTTTCTATGAAATATAATTCGTACAACGAAAAGCAGATCCTGTTGCACGTGGCAACATGTGTATCTGCACACCGCGCCCCTTCGCCGCATACAGTGAATACGTTGCATTGTCACAGCAACGTTTGCAGGTCCGCTTTTCCTAAGAACAACTTACGGAAGCGATGCTTTCGCGTGCGTCCGTTCTTTTTTACCAGCGCACAGCAAGGCGAAATCAACATTTTACGGGCGCGGCTCCATCCACTTCAACCAGGAGTCACCCTATGCTTCGCTCCATCCATCGCGTCTGGAAATGGCCCATTTTTCTTCTTCTCATCACCCTTTATACCGCTGCTCCAGCCAATGCCCGCGACGCCATCCGGTTCGCTGTTCCGCCCTGGCCGGGAGTCACCGTAAAAACCATGGTGGTCACCGACCTGCTTGACGCCCTTGGATACGAAACCAAGCAGGAAGAAGTGGGACTCGTGCTCGCCTACAAGGGCATGGGTCTTGACGATGTGGACGCTTCCCTGGCCGGATGGACCCCCCAACAAAATCCCACGCTCCTGCCCCTGCGCGACAAGGGCGAACTGGAACTGCTACGCGAAAACGTGGACGGAGCCCTCATCGGCCTGTGCGTGCCCGATTACGTCTATGACGCCGGAGTGCGCAGCGTGGCCGATCTGGACCCCAACGCCGAACGGTTTGGCCGCACCATCTACAACCTTGAGGCCGGAAGCGGCATGAACACCTCCCTGGGCCAAGTACTCGAAGCAGACGTGGCCGGACTGGGCGATTGGGATCAACTCGGCATCACTGCACCCATGATGTTGGCTCAGGTTTCCGACATGATTAAGGAAAAAGAGTGGGTTGTCTTCGGGTGCTGGAGTCCGCACTGGATGCACGTGGCCATGGACGTCAAATATCTGGACGCTGTGCCCGGCTCCGAACCCTTCGTGACCCGCTCCCGAGTCTACACCGTAGTTCGCACGGGACTGGACAAAGATTTCCCTGAAATCTATGAATTTCTCAGCCGCTTTCAAGTGCCCGCCGCTACCCAGGACCAGTGGATCTACGACTACAGCCATCGGCGGCTTAACGTAAAAAAAGTGGCCCGCAGCTGGATCGAAAACAATATGGACATGGTCCTTCCCTGGTTTGAAGGACTCCACACCGTAGACGGAAAGCCCGCCCAGGAAGCCCTCCAGGCTGCCTTTGCCAAATAACCCCAAACACAACAACCGGCCCAAGGCATTGCTTTGAGCCGGTTGCTTTTAAACACTCCCCTGGAAAGCCTCCGGCGGCCAAAGGGCCCGCGGCCCTTTGGAATCCCATTTACCGGACGCGCTCACGCGCGCCCGGAGACATGACGATAAGTCCGAGCGGCGACAGCCGCGAGCTGTGAAAGTCTTTGGAAAGGGGGACCGGGGGAAGAACCTTTCTACAGAAAGGGTTGCCCCCGGGAAATAAAAAGCAAGACAAAAGCAATGCCTCCGGCGGCCAAAGGGCCCGCGGCCCTTTGGAATCCCGTTTACCGGACGCGCTCACGCGCGCCCGGAAGCATGGCGATAAGCCCGAGCGGCGACAGCCGCGAGCAATGAAAGTCTTTGGAAAGGGGGCCCGGGGGAAGGGCCTTTCTTCAGAAAGGTTTGCCCCCGGAAAATAAAAAACAAATATTACTGAACAAGATATCTTCGCTGAATCTCGCGATAGGTACCATCGGCGAGCATTTCCGCGAGCACCAGCTCCATAAGCCGTGCCAGGGCTTCGGGCTTATTCACTCCGGCATTGCGGGCAACGGCCAGATAACTGGTATCCCGGGCAATGGTCGTTCCTGCGGCAATGATCGTACTGGTCATGCCCATTTTTCCAAGCAGGTTGAAGGTGGCCTCAGCTTGCCCAACAAAGGCGTCCACCTGACGCATGAGCAGCAGCCGTATGCAATCCGCCTCGGTCGGGGCGCGCAGGACCTTGAACTGTTCTTCGGATGCGGACCGCTGCAACTCTTCCGGCAGGGGCACCCCCTGAGGCAGGGCAATGGTTTTACCGGTCAGGGAGAGCGGGCTCTGATAATTGAGCCGGTCCGCTCCATGTGAAAAAAGGTCGTATTGATTCACCCGCAGGGGCTGCTTGCGGGCATAGGCCAGCAGGGGCGAAAGTTCGGGGATGTACCCCAATGCCACCACGCCTTGGGCGCGGCCCTGGCGCAACTCGTCCAGCATGCGCGCCCGGGGCAAAAACTTGAAGTTCACGTCCAGATCCAACCGCCGGGCCAATTCCTGCACGATTTCACAATCAATGCCACGCGGCTGTTCGCCATTGGCAAAAGAATACGGCGCGTATCCGGCCTCGGCGAGAAAAAGCAAGGGCTCGGCCGAAACGGCCCACGGCTGGAAAAACAACGCGGCCAGCACAATCAGCGTGGGGAAAAAGACGCGCCCTCGGGCAGCGGCGCGCATCGGCATGGCAAAAAGCAACGGACGGATCATGCAACCTCCGTGGTGGCGGATACGGTTCGGGATATTCGCTGATTCGTACCGCTTCAAGCCGATAATCACAAGGGATGCGTTCCGGTACGTGTCTGCCTTTTGGAACGGGCCTGATCGGGCGGGCCAGACGCAAATCAAGCCTTTCTCCTCGGGATGCGGCTGCTCAGGGCAGAGAAGAAAGACAGTTATCGAAAAGTTACGGTGAGCATATTAATTTTGTTTTAAGAGAGATAAATGGTGTCGATGCGTGGTTATTGTAGAGGATAAAATTTATCTGATCCCTGCCGTGGGCACTGTCCAGGCCAAAGGAACCGCCGCGGTCCGGTCGGAACCACAAGATCCGACCCGGAAAGCCCGACACCGGGCCGCGACGGAATGCGAGCCGTTGTCCGGCCCGAAAGCTACACTTGAGAGATCTCCAAGGCGTCCTCAAAGGCCGCCGTCATTTTGATAGTCTTGCCTCCGGCCTCGTGCGTGAAGTCATTGGCCGGAAACAGCGTCACGGCCGGGGCAAAGGAATCGTTGATCATGATGTCCTTGGCTTCGCCGTTGCTCTCAAAGCGGATGGTGGTGCCATCGTCCAGGGTCAGGGTTTCCCCGTGCTTCAAGGTCAACGGGAGATCACTTTGCTTGTAATTCATACGCTCACCCCTGGTTGCGGTTGTCCGGACCGGATTACTGATTTTCATGTACTCCCTTTTTTGCTTTTTGTGAATGCTAACCATACGAAACCCCGCTCATTTCCCCCCATTCAGGTTTGATTCGTCCAAAACGGGGAATGCGCGGCAGGCCCTGGTTATTTTGCGCAGCCCGGGCTATATTCCAACCATGGAAAAACGTGCCTGTTCTCTTTCTCCGTCCTGGTCCGGGTCAAAGCGCTCTTGTGGCCCTGCCATCCGCATATTGGCCGTGGCCCTGGTGCTCTTGCTGGCCTCGGGTTGCGCCTCGCGCCCTTTACGCGGGCACGTGGCGGAATTGACCACGCTGCCCCAGGACCTGACCGCATACCTGGATTCTACAGGGGCGCAACGGCGGCTGGTGGAGCCTCAACGTCAAGACCGCATGGCTCGTGATTTTCTGGCGGCGTTCTTTTCTCCCTGGTCCCGCTCCGGCCCGAGCTTTGCGGCCACGGAATTTTCGCCTTACCTGCGGCAGGCCGCGTCCGGCCGAATTTTCGGGGAAAACACCTTGCCCCGCCCATCAGACTGGGGCAGGGAGCTTCAGGACAACGCCGCCCTGGACCAGTTCCCCAACCTGGGAGCCCGAGCCCTGGCCGTGAACCATTCCTCGCTGCGCCTGCTGCCTTCCATGGCCCCCATGTTCAAGGACTTCCAACTGCCGGGCCAGGGATATCCCTTTGACCTGGCCCAGAACAGCGCGGTGTGGGCGGGTACGCCTTTGCTTGTCTCTCACATGACCCGGGACAATGCCTGGGCCTTGGTGGAAACATGGTATGCCAAGGGCTGGATGCCTGTGGATGATCTGGGATTCGTGAACCCGGACCAGGTGCAGCGGTACCGGAACGGAGTCTTTGTCTCCGTAGTGCAGGACCGGATTCCTATTCGGGGCTGTCTTTCTCTTGTGCCCGATTCTGCCCGGCCTGATTCCCCTTTGTTTTTGCAATACGCCCGCATCGGCATGATCCTGCCTGCGTGGCCGGGGGCGGCTGTCCCGGGCTCCCCGGATGCGCCGCAGGGAATGCCTCAGGACGCGCCTCAAAGTACGCCTTCGAATGCGCCTTGGAATTCCCGCCTCGATCCGGTTCCCTCCTCCCCCTGGACGCTGATGGTTCCAAGGCGATTGCCGGACGGCCGCGCCGTGTTCCTGCCCGGTACGCTGCCCGCGGCGTCGGCAGCGCTTTTTCCGCTGGAACTGAGCACGTGGAATCTGGCCGTCGTGGGCAACCAGATGATGGGCCAACCGTATGGTTGGGGTGGACTATTCCGGAATCGGGACTGTTCCTCCACGCTCCAGGACCTGTTTGCCGCGTTCGGCCTGGCCCTGCCGCGCAACTCCCGAGCCCAGGCCGAGGCTGGCCGATTCGTGAATCTTGACGGCCTGCGCCCGGCGGAAAAGCTGGCTAGGCTCCGCACGGCTCCCCCGCTGACCACCCTGGTATACAAGCCGGGCCACATCATGCTCCTGGCCGGGACATGGCAGGGAAGCCCCCTGATTTTTCATAATATGTGGGGCCTGCGCAGCACGGCCATGAGCGGGCCCACGCCCGGACGCATCGTGCTGGGGCGCACCGTGGTCACCAGCTTGCTCCCGGGCCGGGAACATCCGGATCTTGATCCCCGAACCGGGCCGCTGATCAACGGCGTCACCGGCATGACGCTGCTGTTGGAATCCAATTGACGCTGGCAATCGACGGGGCGTGCTGCTATCTTTGCCCCGGAGGAACGCTGGGAGTGCATATCGTGAAGCAACGGGTCTGGAACACCACCGTACCCAACCGCATGTCCGAGCTGGCCCGCCTGGCCCGGGAGGCGGAGCGCTTCATGCTGGGCTGCATGCTGTCCGAACGCAGCCGGTTCACTGTGCACATGGTCATTGAGGAGCTGGTCACCAACTGCATCAAATATTCCTTTCCCGATGCGGAAGAACATTTCATCCGCCTGACCCTGGAACTGGATGGACGCTGCCTGCGCCTGACCCTGGCGGACGACGGCCACGAATTCGACCCGCGCCACGCCCCCCGCGCCTGCCTGGACTGCGCCCTGTGCGAAGCCCCGGTGGGCGGCCTGGGCCTGAGCATGGTCCGCTCCGTGGCTCGGGAGTTCGCTT
>JAQVYA010000122.1 GCA_028708865.1 Desulfovibrio sp.
ATGAAGTGCTGGCCAGGGTCAAAGGCGCTGACCTTGAAGGGCTGACGGCTCGTCACCCCATCTATGACCGCCCTTCCCCTATTGTCCTGGCCGACTCCGTAACCCTGGAAACCGGCACAGGCTGTGTCCACACGGCCCCGGGTCACGGTCGCGAAGACTTTGAAACAGGTCAACGCTATGGGCTGGAGATCTACTCCCCCATGGATGACGCCGGAGTATTCCGCAAAGAAGTGGAATTCTTCGCCGGGCTCAATGTCTGGCAAGCCAACCCAGAAGTAATCAAGAAGCTTCAGGAGGTTGGCAACCTGCTTTCCTCCCAAGAAATTACCCACTCCTACCCCCACTGCTGGCGCTGCAAAAAACCGGTCATTTTCCGGGCCACGACTCAGTGGTTCATCAGCATGGACAAGACTGGTCTGCGCGAGCAAGCCCTCAAGGCCATTCGCAATGACGTGCGCTGGATTCCTGGCTGGGGCGAGGAACGCATTTACGGCATGATCGAAAATCGGCCGGACTGGTGCATTTCCCGCCAGCGCAACTGGGGAGTGCCCATTGTAGCCCTCATTTGCGAAGAATGCGACGAGGCATGGCACGATCCGGACTGGGTCTTCGACATTGTGCAGCGGTTCGCCAAGCACAAAACCGGTTGCGACTACTGGTTTGAAGCTCCGATGGAAGAAATCCTCCAAGGCGTTCCCGCCTGCCCCGAATGCGGAGCGCGGCATTGGCGGCGAGAGTCTGACATTCTGGATGTCTGGTTCGACTCGGGCACCAGTTTTGCCGCTGTTTGCGAGCAGCGAAAAGACGTGGGCTATCCGGCCGACCTGTACCTGGAAGGGTCGGACCAGCACAGGGGATGGTTCCACAGTTCTCTGCTGGCCAGCATGGGAACACGTGGCAAACCGCCCTACCAGTCCGTTCTGACCCACGGTTACGTTGTGGATGGGGAAGGCCGGAAGATGTCCAAATCCATTGGCAACGTGGTGGCCCCGCAAGAAGTCATCGACAAATACGGCGCGGAAATCCTGCGCATGTGGGTGGCGGCCTCCAATTACCAGGAGGATATCCGCCTCTCCGAGGAAACTCTGGACCGCTTGGTGGACGCCTACCGCCGCATTCGCAACACATGCAAATTCCTGCTCTCTGTGTTGAACGATTTCGGCCCGGAAAATGCGGTCCCCGTAAAAAAACTCCTCGGACCGGACCGGTTCCTGCTTGACGTCATGGCCCGTCGGCATGACGAAATCCAACAGGCCTACACGGATTTCGAATTCCACAAGGTCTACCACAACCTGCACAAAACCTGCGTGGTGGAGCTTTCCTCCTTCTGGCTGGATATCGTCAAAGACCGGCTCTACTGCGAAAAACAAGACAGCCAGGAACGGCGCAGTGCCCAAACCGTGGCCTGGCAGACGCTCATGACATTGATTCGGGACATGGCTCCGATTCTCTCCTTCACCGCGGAAGAAGCTTTTTCGCACTTGCCCGCCTCCTTGAAGCCCGCACTGCCCACGGTTTTTGCTCTGCGCTTCGACCCACTGGAAGCGGAGATAACTTCGGACGAACGCGCCCGGTGGGAACTGCTTTTGGACATCCGTAGCGAAGTGACCAAAGCCATTGAACCCCGCCGCAAGGATGGCTTGATCGGGAAATCCCTGGACGCCAAGGTCACGCTTTTCGGCTCCCGGGATCTGCTTTCCCGCCTGGATGGCGTGGACCTGCTGGAATTCTTCATTGTATCCGGTGCGGAACTCTTGCCGGACGCTGAAGCCCCGAAGGAGGCCTATGCCTCCGAGGAAGTGGAAGGAATGTTTGTCCTCGTGGAACGGGCCCAGGGTGAAAAATGTCAACGGTGCTGGCGTTATGATACCAACCTGGGGACGCACCCAGATCATCCGGACGCCTGCCCCCGTTGCACCCGCGTACTCACCGAGGCATAAGTGAAGGCCCGGTTTCTAAAGACCTTTGCCTGGGCTTTGGTGATTCTGGTCCCTGACTTGATCACCAAGGCCCTGGTGCAGCGAACCTTTACTTTGTGGGAAAGCCGGGAAATCATTCCCGGCTTCTTCAACCTCACCTTGGTGCACAATATGGGTGCGGCCTTCGGCTTTTTAAACAGCAGTGAAATCGACTGGCAGACTCCATTTTTCGTAGTGGCTACTCTTTTTGCCATGGGCTTCATCCTCTGGCTCGTCAAGGAAGAACAGGGGCAAAGCAGTCTGGGGCTCATGGGACTCGGTTTGATTCTCGGCGGAGCCCTCGGCAACCTCGTCGACCGCCTCAGCCACCGATATGTCATCGATTTTTTGGATTTTCATATTGCTGGCTGGCATTGGCCCGCTTTCAACGTGGCCGATTGCGGCATCACCATTGGCGCCGCCCTGGTCATTTTGACCTATTGGACAAGGCAGAGCGATGCACCCGATCCTGATTGATCTGGGACCGCTGACCATTCACACCTACGGGTTAATGGTGGCCCTGGCCTTTTTAGCCGCCATCTGGTGGGGTGGGCATGAAGCACGTCTGGCCGGTTTGAAGCATGAAATCGTACCGGACCTAGCCCTGCTGATTCTCATTGCCGCCATTGTGGGGGCCCGTCTGGTATATGTACTCATCGAACTGCCGCGTTTTCTGAATACCCCGCTAAAGATGCTCATGTTCTGGGAAGGCGGCCTTGTATTTTCTGGTGGCCTAGCTTTGGCGGTTCCCGCAGGCTGGTGGGCCGTGCGTCGCCATAATCAGCCCCCCTTGCCGTGGTGCGACGCGGCCGCGCCTGCCATTGCCCTGGGGCAGGCCATCGGCAGGCTTGGCTGCCTGGGAGCGGGCTGCTGCTACGGCAAGCCCACCACGCTTCCCTGGGGAATCACCTTTCACGCCGAACAAAGCCTCGCCCCGCAAAATATTTCACTGCACCCCACGCAAATCTACCATGCCCTGGCCGCGCTCCTTTGCTTCGGCGTCCTGGTGCTTCTCCGCCAGCGCCTCCCGCGCCCGGGACAGCGTCTGGGGCTTTATCTTGTCATGTTTCCCGTGCTGCGTTTTATCATTGAATTTTTCCGCGATGACCATCGCGGCACCGTGGGGCCCATAAGTTTGACTCAGCTTATGGCCGGCATTTTTCTGAGCGTGGGTCTTTGGCTGCTGTTTCATCAACCCAAGGGAGAACAACATGACCGCTGATCTGACCCCACAACAATGGTTACTGCTTCTCGGCGTGGTGGGCGCTTTTGCGGCTCTGAGCCTGTATTCCATCTGGGATGCTTTTCATCGGGAATTCAAGACCACTGGCGAAAAAATGGCCTGGGTCCAGGTCTCGGTGCTGGTTCCCTTTTTGGGCGGACTCGCGTATCTCATTTTTGGTAAACGCAGAGGAGAACGAAACCGATGAAACGATCCACCCTTGTCTTCATGCTGCTACTGGCCGTCTGCACCGCTTTTACCGGTTGCGCCACCAAGTCTGAAGTGGAAACTCTAGAAATGCAGGCCCGACGGGATCGTGAAGAAGCCCGCAAGCTGCTCCGCCAAATGGAGCAGGAATTCAACACACGGCTGGAAACCAGCAGCTCCCCGGTACGCGAAAAGCAAGCCGACATCTGGGTTGAACTGAACGCCTTGCGTACAGACCTTGCCATGTTGCAAGGCCAAGTGGACGACCTGTCCCTGCAGCTGGACCAACTCAGCGGCGGAGAAGATTCCACCACCTCCCTGCCCGCTCTGGCCCTGGACATGAAGGCCGTAAAATTCGCTTTGGAACATCAACTCGCCATTGATCTGGGAAAAATCCGTCAACAAGTGGCTCCCAAAGGTGACGCTGCGGCCCAGGCCGCCCGCGGTACGGCTCAGGCTGCCGAGTCCATGACGCCCTCTTCCACCGACCCCGAACAGCAAGCGGAACAAGCCATTGTCCAGGCGGAACAGGGTGCACAGGATCCATCCGCGTCTAAAGCGACCCCTGCAACAAACACCGGCGAAACCGTCGCCCCCAAAGCCGAACCGGCCCAGGCTCTTTATGACAAAGCCTATGCCGCTTTCGGTGAACGAAATTATGAGCAGGCGCGAACACTTTGGGCAGAATTCGTCACGGCTTTTCCGGATCATTTCCTGGTTCCCAACGCGGTTTTCTGGCAGGGCGAGTGCTACTACCAACTCCAGGATTACAAGCGGGCCGTGCTCGCATACCAGGATGTGATCAAAAAATACCCCAAAAGTTCCAAATTCAAATATGCTCTTCTCAAGCAAGGGATATCGTTATACAAGCTTGATCGGGCCGACTTGGGGAAGGTGGTCCTCCAGGACCTGGTGGACAAGTACCCTTCCACCCCGGAAGCAGCACGGGCCAAGCAATTCATGCAAACCGAATAATGTGCGGGGCTGAACTTGCGTCCACGCCTTGCCCATGACATAAGAAAATAAGGTCTTATTCCAATGAAAGAAGTCATTAAAGGGTTTCGAAAAATCGTGTATCTTTCCTTTCCGCCTGATGTGTCCGGCAGGCCCGTGGTCTGCAATCTGGCGCGCCGTTTCGACCTGAGCTTCAACATCCTCAAGGCCGAAATCAGTCCGCGTCAGGTCGGTGGGATGACCCTGGAAATCAGCGGACTGGAAGAAGATTTTGAAAAAGGGATCAACTACCTGAAAGAAAACGGGGTGCGCATCACCCCGGTGGCGCAAAAAATCTTTCGCGACGAAGAAACCTGCATGCATTGCGGTCTTTGCACAGCCATGTGTGCCACAGGAGCCCTCTACATCGACAGGGCCACCCGGGAAGTTTGCTTCGACGTGGACAAGTGTTCGGCCTGCGGCATGTGCACCCGGGTCTGTCCGGTGCGAGCCATGACAGTGGATCTGGAAGACAATGGAGGACTGGAGTAGCTCACGCATGGAAAGTCCGGACGGTTTTTCATGGATCGACGCCCGCCTGCGGGCCAATGCCCGCAGGCAGGACAGCGCTACGGACCTGCCGCAGTATCGCTGGTCGACGTTTGCCGAGGACCGTCCTACGGATGCCGAGCTTCACGAGGCGCAAGTGCCTCAGCAACTGGTCCGGTTCCTGAACACGTTGAACCGCAAGCTGGACCTATTGCTGGCACTTCAGGGGCAAGCTTCCGTGCTGGAGGACTACCCGCTCCAGCTTGATGTCTTGCGGATATCCGGTGCTGGCGCTGTGTTTCGTTCCCAGGAAAACTTTCAAAACGGAGACGCACTGGAAATAGTGTTCACCTTATGCGACAGTCCGCTGCAAACAGCAGCCGCAGTGGGCACCGTGAACCGGATCTCTCGAGAAGGCCATGTTCATTTCGCCTTTTCAAATATCCGTGAAAACGATCTGGAAAAAGTGGTGCAATTCGTTTTTCAGGAAGAACGGGAGCAGATTCGCCGCAATAAATGGACCTGAAACCATCAGCGCGGATGCTGGATGAAACAACCGGCGGCCCTGCCGCCCGGAGAGCATGATCATGACGCCGGAACAACAGCTTGACCAAATGACCCGCGAACTTCTTGACGGCTTGGTCGGGGATCTCACCGAGGCCATTGCCCCCACGGTCATCGAAGCCGTAACCAACGCCCTGCGAAGCGAACTCAACACAAAACTTTCCCGGGCGCTTATGGACGGCGAACTGTATCGTCGCCTGAACGACGACATGCAAAGCGGGCTCAAGGATATCTACGCGGAGATTAAGACCGCCAAAGGCGGTTCCGGCGTGGTTCCACAAATCGTGGCCGAAACCAGTCCGGAAGAGTTGTTCAACAAGGCCTCCGACCAATTGGACGCCGTGCTGCAAACCACGGAAAAAGCCGCTGTCGAAATCATTGAGATCGTGGAACAGCTTCAGGAAATGCAAGGTGTTGTAGATAAAATCGTCAAGGGGTTCGAATCCGGCGGGGTCACGCGACACGACCGCGAACGGCTCAAAGAGATCAACACCAGCCTGGGCAATGACCTCTCCCAGATCATGGTGACCATGAGCTTTCAGGATCTAACCGGGCAGCGCATCAAGATTATCATTGACTCCCTCAAGAAAATTGAACAAATTGTCCAACACCTTATTGTCTCCACCGGCCTGATGATCCAGACCAGAGCCGAGGCGCCGGATAAAAATTTGGAAGAAATCGAACAGGAAGTGAAATCCCGCACCACATCCCTGAGCGGGCCCAGCATGGAGGCAGACCAACAGAACGTGGACGACCTGCTCTCCCAGTTCGGATTGTAGTATTCAGATCACTCCGACCAAAAAGCCGCGTTTCTCAAAGAAGAGAAACGCGGCTTTTTGGTATCAGGCCACAAACAACCGAACGAGTGACCGACAAGCTCTTAAACCAATACCAGCACGGCCAGCCCCAGCAAACAGAAGAATCCCAGAGAGTCGGTGATGGCAGTCAGAAAAATAGAAGACGCCTGGGCCGGGTCACGCCCGATTTCCCGCAGCACCAAAGGAATGGCCGCTCCGGCAAACGCTCCCAATGAAATGTCAATCGCTAGGGCTGCCGTCATAACATTTGCGAGCATCAGGTGCCCTGTCAGGGCAAAAACCGCTCCCCAGACCAGCAGACAGATAAAGAAACCATTGATCATGCCGATGCGCATTTCACGAAGCACGGCCAACCAAGAACGTTTGCGGTCGAACTTTTCCATGGCCAGTTGTCGGATCATGACGGCCAGTGCCTGTTGCCCGGTATTGCCCGCCTGGTTGGCAACAACGGGCATAAGTACGGCCAGGATCGCCATCTGGGCAATGGTCCCTTCGAACAAATGCACGACAAAGGCGGAAATCGCTGAATTGACGACGTTCAACACCAGCCAGGGCAATCGTTTCTTGACGGAGTACAATACCGGTGAATCAATGGTTTCATCAGCGCCGGCACCCACCATGGCCTGCATGTCTTCGGACGCTTCCTCCTGGATGATATCGATGACGTCATCCACGGTCACCACGCCGAGCATGCGGTTGCCAAAATCCAACACAGGCATGGCCAGCAGGTTGTAGTGACCGATGAGCCGGGCCACTTCCTCCCGGTCCGTGTCATATGTCACGGAAATAAGGCTTTGCGCCTTCACCAATTCACGCAGGAGCTTTCCGTGACGAGCCACGAGCATGTCCCGCAGCGAAACAACACCGGTAAGCCGCCCAGCAGCGTCCACAAGGTAGGCGTAATATGGTATTTCCTTGTCTTCGACCTCGTCACGCATTTTGGTGATGGCCTGATCCACGGTCAGGGATTCATCCAGAATGACCACCTCGGTGTTCATGGCACCACCGGCGGAATCCGGATGGAATGTCAGGAGGTTGCGAAGCTCGGCACGCTCTTTGGCCTTGACTCGACGCAAAAGGCTCTTACGATGTTCCTCATCCAGACTTTCCAGGATGTCGGTGGCATCGTCCGGAGCCATCTGCTCCAAGATTTTGGCGGCGAACCCGTGGTTCAAGTTTTGGAAAAGACTTTGCTGCTCATGGCGGTCCATTTCGGCAATGGACTCGGCAGCATCCTTGATAGGAAGCTGCTTGATGAATTTTATCTGCTCATCGACGTCCAGACGCTCGATATGCTCGGCAGCGTCCGCCGGGTGGGTTTCTTCCTCGACCCCAAGGAGCTCGGGCTCGCGACCGAGATGCCCCAGGGATTGCTCCTCGGGAGACAGGTCGGTATGGCGCGGATCCTTGTTCAAGGTCATGGGCGGTGTCTAGCCTAAATGGGGCGCAAGGTCAAAGGGAACCACGGTTTCAACACCCTGCGCATAGGTCGGAAACCCTTGCGGCTCCTGGCCTTGACGAAATCAACCCTGCCGCGTAGGGACGCAGATTCAACACACATTCAACCCCAAGACTCTCATGGAAACAAATCGGTTCGACAGTTTTTTCCAGGATGAGGCCCGCATGTTTCTGCTGGCCGCCATACGAATCGCCCTGTCCGAAGACGGGCCTGATCTGACCTCCACCGGCATTTTCAATCCGGATGAGATGGCCCAGGCCCAAATCGTGGCCAAACAGTCCACCATCGTGGCAGGCCTGCCTATTCTGCCCCTGGTGCTGGAATTCGGCGACGGGGCCTGCCAAGTACACCTGAACGTGGATGACGGGGAGCGCGTTTCCCCCGGGGCCCTGGTGGCCGCCATGCAGGGCCCGGCCGCCAAGCTGCTCAAGGCTGAACGCGTCATGCTCAACTTTCTGTGCCACCTTTCCGGCATCGCCGAACTCACATCCCACTACGTAAAGGCCCTGCAAGGAAGTGGTACGCGTCTTCTCGACACGCGGAAGACTCTTCCCGGTCTGCGCTACCCCGAAAAATACGCGGTACTCTGCGGCGGCGGCGTGAACCACCGTCTCAATCTCGTTGAAATGTGCATGCTCAAGGATAACCACATTGACCGAGCTGGAAGTATTACCGCTGCCGTACAGCTGCTGCGCAAGGCGCACACCCCCTGCCCGCCCATTGAAGTGGAGTGCCGCACCCTGGATGAAGTGCGTGAGGCCGTGACCTGCAAGGTCCAAAGGATCATGCTCGACAATATGGGGTCCGAGGGGATACGGCAAAGCCTGGAGCTGATCCCCAAGGAGATTGAAACGGAAATCTCCGGCGGAGTCAGCCTTGAAAACATTTCCGAGCTGGCCGAACTTGGTGCGGATTTTATCTCTGTGGGGCGCCTCACGCATTCTGCCCCAGCATCAGACTTCAGTATGCGAATTGACCCGATCTAACCTAGGGATACGAATGAACCACATCCAAGAGATCATCAAAATAAAAGAAAAGCTTGGCAGTCGACTTGCAATCCTGGCTCACCACTATCAGGATGACGCCATCGTAAACGTGGCTGACCGTACCGGGGACTCCCTGGAGCTGGCCCGACAGATCGATGGTCTGGAAGCCGAATTGATCGTCTTTTGCGGCGTCTACTTTATGGCGGAATCCGCCGCCATCCTTCGCCGTCCTGAGCAACGCGTCTTCATCCCGGACGCCGATGCCGGATGCCCTATGGCCGACATGGCCACTCCAGAAGACCTGCAACGCACCGTGCAAGTGCTGAACAAGAACCGCAAGGTCATCCCGCTGACCTATGTGAATTCCTCTGCTGCGGTGAAAGCCGTGGTGGGAGAGGCGGACGGTTCGGTCTGCACCTCGGCCAACGCCTCCACCATGCTCAAATGGGCCATGGATCGAGGAGATGCCGTGCTGTTTCTTCCGGATCGCCACCTCGGATGGAACACGGCTGACAAGCTCCGCATCCCGGAAGACAAACGCCAACTCGTCAATCCCCGACTCCCCGACGCCGAGGCCGCTGCCCAGGCGCGCCTTTTGCTTTGGCCCGGACACTGCCCGGTGCACGACGTGTACACCTTGGAACGCGTGGACCAACTGCGGCGGGAAAACCCCGGGTGCAGGATTGCCGTACACCCGGAAAGCCCCGCGGAAGTGGTCCGCGCCGCCGATGCAGACGGCTCCACCTCCTTCTTGATCCGGTGGTGTGAAGAGGCTCCCGAAGGTTCCACCCTGGTGGTGGGCACTGAAGCCAATCTGGTCAATCGGCTGGCAAAACGCTATGAAGGCCGAAAGACCATCCTGCACCTGGACATGGGCTGGTGCGAGGACATGCGCAAGATCACGCCCGCCAAGCTCTTGCGGCTGCTGGAAGGCATCGAAACCTCACCAGCGGAGGACGTGGACGAACACATCAAAATCCCCGCGCGTATCGCCCTGGAACGCATGCTCCAGGTCTGTTAGATCGG
>JAQVYA010000123.1 GCA_028708865.1 Desulfovibrio sp.
TGCCAATGGAAACGGCCGCCAGATGCAGGATATTGCTGAACACTTCGGACACTGCCATGGACTCGGGGTCCTCCCCGGATTCGCGGCGGAAGTCCATGAGCGCCCGGCCCATTTCGTCCGAAGATTTCATGAGGGCCTTGAGCCGGTCCAGCTTGGCCGGGGGCAGAATGGACTTAAGCCGGAAGAGAAACTGCTCCACAGCGGAAAGGCCGATGATTTTGTCGATGGAATCCCGGCCGGCTCCCTGCCACTGCACGTGGAAATGGAGCCCTCCACGATTCAGATCGTCCAGCAGGGCGGCCACATGGTCGGGACAGGAGGTGGCCACGGTGATGGCCACCAGCCCTGGGGCCTTGTCGCCGTCATAGGTCATGTGGATCACGTTGGCGTCGTGGTTGCGCAGCACCTCGGCCAGGTCAGCCAGGGAACCGGGCCGGTCCTCCAGCGTGATCTTGAGCCCCAGCAGTCCGTCCTGGTCAGTGATGGTGCCCACTTCGGGGAGGATAGGATCGTCTTCGGGTTCGTCCTCCTTGAGGGGCAGGCGCCCCATGCGCTGCATCTGGTCCACCAGGGCGCCGCAAAGGGTGGCCGTGGCGCAGCCCACGCGGAGCCGGACCAGCCGCGCATCTTCGGACCGGTTGTAATAAAACTGCTCCACATTGGCGTTATTGGCGGCCAAAAAGGCGGCCAGGTCGGCCAGTTCGCCGGGCCGATCCAGCAGCCGGGCCCAGAGGGTCAGCCGCCAGTCCGCGCCGGGACGGCGTTCCAGGGGAAAAATATCGGCTTCACTGGTTTCGGTATCGTACGGGGCGGGTGTTGATGTTGTCATGAAATTTCTCCTGCCGGGTCATGGCAACACGGGTGTAGTGCCAATAATTCGTGTTGTCAAAACCGGGCGGAGTGTCTCGGCCGTAAGGCTGGACCGGTGCGACATTGTGCGGTGGCTGTATGTGGGCGGCGGTACAAAGCGCCCATGTGGGCCTCTCAGAGGGTGGCGTATTCCAAAAGCATGTCCCAGTCCGCGACCCAGACTTCTTTCTTGCAGTATTTGGTCACCACGCCTTCCTCTTTGAGTTGTTTAAGCACCTTGCTCACGCTGACGCGGTGCACCCCGAGTATGCTGGCCAGTTCCTGCTGGGAAGTTCGGGCGTGGATGATGACCAGCCCGCGCTGGCAGCAGGTTTCAAATCCCTTGTGCTTGGCGTGGAACAAAAATTTGCAGACCTGGGACTTCAGGTCCGTAAGGCTTAATTCGCAGATTTGATTGCTCAGGGTGCGCACCTTGGAGGCCAGCGTGGCCAGCAGGTTTTCCCAGATTTGCGGATGGTTGGTGGCGATTTTTCCGTAAATGCACTGGCGGGAAAAGGTGTAGATGACGGAGCGGCCCACGCTGGTGTGCATGCTGTGGGCGGGAAGACCGTCAAAAAACGGGGTTTCCCCGAATACGGTCCCAGCGTCCACGTACCAGATGATTTTTTCATCGCCGTTGGGCGTGACGCGGGAAAGCCGGACCTGTCCTTCCTGAATGTAATAGAGCTGGTCCACGTGCTGGCCGCTGGGGATGATGGTGTCATTTTTTTCAAAAATATGCCGCGTGCCCAGATGCAGGGCCGCATCCCAGGATTCCCGGCATTGGGGCACCCATAAAAAGCCGTTTTGTTCCCTGCGGGCGTCCATATTCATCCCGTCCCATGCAGCGAGACGCCGCCTTGTGAAAGGCGACGTCAAGTGCTGCGCTTAGGTTGTTGGGCGGCCCGACAGCGCTGCCGGGCCATTGATTTTCCATAGAGGGCTCCGCCCGGGAAGGCAAGCCCTTGAGCGGCCGAATCAAGCCAACTCCAGCATCTTCCAGAAGGGGTAGGCCACGCCCGCCAACAGGAGCGCCGTGAGCACCATGCGGGCGGCCATGACCTTGACCAGATCCTTGAACGCGATGAGCCCGGAGGCGAAGAAATAGAGCAGCACCGCGAATTCATAGGGAAAGAGATACTGATCCAGACCGTACTGAAAGGCGTACACGATGGGCCGAGGGTCGGCTCCCAGGTCCAGGGCGATCTGCGTCACAGGAACGGTGAAGGTGGCGTAGGCGGCCAGCGGGGTGAGCAGGAAGTTCATGCCAATGCCTGTGACGTAGGCGCTGAGCATGGCGGTAAGCGTATCCGCGCCGTGGAACAGGGGCATGATCTGCTGGGAAAGCCAGCCCGCGACGCCCAGGGTTTTGGCGGCCGCGCCGATGGACATGGAACCCACGATGAAGAAAATCACCCCGAAGCGCACGGTGGAGAGTTTTTTCCCGTCCATGAGATCCAGGCCCGGAAGAAAGGTGATCAGTCCGATTCCCAGCAGCACATACCCCGAAGAAATGTGGTGCAGGGAGTCCGTGGCCAGCAGAATGAGCGTGAGCAGCAGGACGAATCCGGCCTTGATTTCGTCGCGGGAAATCGGTCCCAGTTCCGCATACTTTTGTTCCACTACGGAGCGCATGCCCCGACAGGCCGCGCTGGGCCGCAGCAGCAAGATCACCAGTCCCAGGGACATGGTCGCATAGATCAACCCGGGCAAGAGGTTGTGCATGGCGTACTGCCCCCAGCTGACCTGGATTCCGCTGGCCTGGCCCATGAGCGTCATGCCCAGGACCACGTCCCCGCCGCCCGTGAGGAAGCAGAGCTTGGACGAGGCCACGGCCAGAAAGGTGGCGATCATCACTGCGGAGGCTTCTCTGGATTTCGGCTGGAATTCCAATGCCTCGCACAAGCCGATGGCCACGACGCTGAGAATGGCGGCCTTGCCCATAATGGAAGGCACGAACGGGGCGATGATGAAGGTGGCCAGGGTCAGTCCGGCCAGGGCGCCGGTAAAGGTGCCGCCCATGAGCCGGACGCACCAGAGGGCGATGCGCTTGGCCAGCCCAGTATCCATGACCACCCGGCCAAGGATGAGCCCGCCGATGACCATGCTCGGGAGCACCGAGAGCCAGGGAGAAAAGGCCACCTTGCGTTCGATGACGCCCGTGAGGATATACAGCAGGGGCAGTGCCAGTCCCACCACCACGTCGTTCACCGTGCCCAGGGCCCAGGCCAGCACGGCCCAGGTGGTGATGGCGAAGAACACGATCATGGGGCGGGTCATCCCGTCGGACTCGGGCAGGCAGAGAAGGAGGAGAGGTATCAGCAGGGACACGGACCATTTAATGAAGAAGGTCCGTTGCCCTCCGGAAGTGCTGTTGGCGTTGCTCATTGAAGTCGCTTCCTGTTTCATGTCCGGCGCGGCCGCGGGCGGCGTACCGTCCGGTTCGGGTTTCGCGGCCGGGAGAGACGGCAGTGCGTCCTCCCGGCCGCGCTACGTTAGATGATCAACGTCGGGAAGACCATCCGCAGAGCGTCGAACTGACATTCCACTTCGCAGACGGCGCAGTACCAGCAGTCGTCCGGGTAGGCGTTCATGGGGTATCCGGTTTCCGGATCCATGCGGATGAGGTCGCCGGGGCACTGTGTTTCACAGTTGCCGCACTGGGTGCATTTTTCCGTATCGACTTTGATGGGCATTGTGGTTGCTCCTTGGCAGATGGGTTAGGCGACGGTCTCTTTCACGGTTTCCATGGCATTGGTGTCGGCGTTTTTCCGAACCACCACGCGGCAGCCGTCCCATTCCGGACTTTTTTCCGGGAAGTCGCTGCGGTAATGGCCGTAGCCCCAGCGGCTTTCCGTGCGGAACAGCGAGGCTTGCAGGGACATTTCCACGGTATCCAGAATGCTGGAGATCTCGTTGGCTTTCATGACGCCGTGCAGATCCTGCACCTTGATTTGATCGATTTCCCCTCGGTATTGCCGCACCAGGCGCAGGGCGCTTTCCATGCGGCCGCCGTGCTTGGGCGAGGCCAGGTAAGGCTTGACCATGCGGCGAATTTTGTACTCCACTTCCTTTGCTTCCAGCCCTTCGTCACGATGCAGGGGAGCCAGCAGACGCTGGAATTCAGCTCGGGCGTCCGCTTCATCCACTTCGGGGGCCTGGATTTCATCCAGGCGGGACACGGCGTCTTCGGCGGCCAAACTGCCGAACACCCAGGCCGCGCCCACAAATCCCATGCAGGTGGAGGCCACGTCCCCGGCGGCGTAGAGGTTGGGCACCGTGGTGCGGGCTGTTTCGTCCACCTTGACCCCGGCCAAACCGTGGCCGCCGCAGATGTTCGGACCGGAGACGGTCAGCTCGATGAGGTCCTTGCCGATGTCGATGTTGCGGTTCTGGAAGAATTCCTTTTCCGTGGGGCGTTCGCAGGAGAACAGGCCGTCTTTGATGATTTCCACGGTCTCGGCGTCAAGGTGCCGCAGGTCGTAATACAGCGGTCCGCGTCCTTCCACCACTTCCCGGCGCATGGCCATGCCCCGGATGCCCGAGGGGGCGCGTTCGCCTTTCTCATGGTAGTTGAGCATGAACCGTTCGCCTTCGGCGTTGATCAGGTAGGCCCCGTACCGCGTGAAGGTGGAGTGACCCGGCCCCTCGAAGTCCTTGATCATGGGCGAGAAGATGTGGTGCTCCATGTTGCAGAGCTCGCCCCCGGCCTCATAGACCATGCTGAGGCCCTCGCCCGCGTTGAAAGGACAGTCAAAGGAACCGAATAAAAATCCCGTATCCGGCAGGTTGAACCGGCCGTTGCTGCCCGTGCAGATGAGCACGGTCTTGGCTTTGCAGAGGGTGCATTCCCCGGTGCGCACGTTCAAGAGTGTGGCTCCGGTGGCGCGGCCTTGGGCATCGGTGAGCACCCGGGTGGCCATGGTCCGGTCCATGGTCCGCACGCCAAGCTTTTTGCAGAGCTTGGCCATGACGGGTTTGATGTCGCCGCGCATTTCCGTGAGGAACTTGCCCTTGGGATGGAACTGCTGCACCATGAAGGAACCGTCCTCGTTGCGTGGGAATGCGGCGGCCCCCCACTCCTCCAGATCCTTGAGCATCTGGAAGCTGTTCTCGGCCAGAACGCGGTTGACTTTTTTGTCCTGGATGCCGTCGGAAATAATGTCCACGGCCTCCACATACTCGTCCACCGTGGCCTCGCCCGGAATGGTCACGTTGTTGTATGCGTCCATGCCTCGGCAGATGGAGCCGCCGCGTTTCACCGTGGCCTTGTCCACGATGAGCACGTCCGCTTCCGGGTTTTTCTTTTTGGCCTTGATGCCGGCCATGGGACCGGCGGTTCCTCCGCCGATGATCAAAAGATCTGTCGTGATCGTCTCAAAGGGGATCGTTTGGGACATAAAAGCCTCCTGGCAATGGGTTGCTGTCTTGTGAAAACGAGCACAAGCTAGACCCGGAAAGAAAAAAAATCTGTTCCCTTTGCTACACTTTGGAGCTGAATATGAGTTTTTCACTTAATTCTAATGGCCGGAAAAGGTTGTGCCACGTTGAGCGCCGCCTTGTTGGCGGAGCGTTCTGATGATCACAAGCGTTTTTGGTCGGCGAGTTGCGGCCTGTGTTCGGGCCGTTCCTTGGGGGCGGGTCTGCACATATGGGAGCGTGGCCCGCATGGCCGGCAATGCCCGTGCGGCCCGGCAGGTCGTGCGGCTGCTGCATGCTTGTTCGGAAAAAGAAAATCTGCCCTGGCACCGCATCGTCAACCGGTTGGGGGAAATTGGTTTGCCGTTGGGCCGGGGAGGCGAGGAGCAGCGCCGTTTGCTGGAACAGGAGGGAGTGTGGTTTGACGGCAATGGCCGCATCGACCTGGAGCGGTTTTCCTGGCGCCCTTCCAGGGAAGAGCGGGACCAGATCCTGGGGGAATGAAATGACGGGCCGAAACTCAGCAAAAATGAAAAAAGGCCCGGAACAAATGTTCCGAGCCTTGAGTAAACGATGGTAGCGGGGAGAGGACTTGAACCTCTGACCTTCGGGTTATGAGCCCGACGAGCTACCAAACTGCTCCACCCCGCGTCATGTGGGAAATGTCTTGTTGCCGGATGCCATGTGCGGCAAGTCGGCAGGCGAAAAAACTGAAGCGTTAAACTCCTGCATGTGTTTCATGGTAGCGGGGAGAGGACTTGAACCTCTGACCTTCGGGTTATGAGCCCGACGAGCTACCAAACTGCTCCACCCCGCGTCATGTCAGGAAATGTCTTGCTGTCGGATGCCGTGTGCGGCAAGTCAGCAGGCGAAAAAAAAGGACTTGGAAGACTCAAAGTCCTACGTGTGTTTCGTGGTAGCGGGGGGAGGACTTGAACCTCCGACCTTCGGGTTATGAGCCCGACGAGCTACCAAACTGCTCCACCCCGCGTCACGTGAAGGGGGTATATATGCCTTCAATCGAGGCAATGTCAACCGCAAAAGCGTAAAAATATTTTTCTTTGTTGCTTGGGATGAAAAAGATTCGGATTCCGAGTGGTTGCTGTGTTGTGGAATCCTGTCCGGACCGGAATTTGCCCAGGTTTCGACGCGACATCGAAAGAGCGGCCGCCGGACCCGCTCTATTTACTTCCGTCCGGTTTTTCCTTATCCCCACGGACATGCTCAAGACGCAAGCCATTTCCATTGTTGTGCCCATATATAATGAAGAGGGCAATCTCGAACGTCTGTTCTCTGAAATCCGCGCCGCTGTGGGGCCGTTGGGCCTGGAGTGGGAAGCTGTTTTCGTGGACGACGGCAGCAGCGATGCCAGCATGGACGTGATTCGCACCCTGGCCGGGCAACATCCCGAATTGCGCTACCTTTCGTTCGCCGCCAACCAGGGCCAGTCCGCCGCGTTTTGCGCGGGGTTCGACGCAGCGCGTCATGACACCGTGGTGACCATGGACGCGGATTTGCAGAACGATCCCGGCGATATCCCCGCCATGCTGGAAAAGTATGCCCAAGGGTACGACATGGTCATTGGCTGGCGCGCACAGCGCAAGGACACCAGAGCCAAGCGCTGGGCCTCCCGGCTGGCCAATGCCATTCGCCGGAGCATCACCCGAGACACCGTGCACGACACCGGGTGTTCCCTCAAGGTGATGCGGCGTTCTATGCTGCTGCGTCTGCCCCGGTTCAAAAACATGCACCGCTACCTGCCGCCGTTGTTGCAGGCCCAGGGCGCGCGTATCGCCGAGGTCAAGGTCAACCATCGGCCTCGCAACGAGGGGTATTCCAAATACGGAACCTGGGACCGTGCCGTGGCCGGTGTCTACGATCTCTTCGGCGTGCGCTGGCTGCTGACGCGCACGGTGCGCTATGATTTAAAGGATCACAACCTCTGAGCATGCCTGGCTGGCCCCTGATCGTGCCGCCGCCGTTTTGGTGGCTGCTGGCGCTGTCCTGCCTGGGGCAGGGAATCTGGGCGTTTTGCCTCGGGCTTGCCGCTCTGCGCCGGGGAAGCACCGCCCATGCGGCGCACGGAAGCGCTGTCTGGTTCTTTCGGTTTGGAACCTTGACAGGATTGGTCTACGGCTGGGTTCAAAGCGACGCGGTGTTCGTGCTCGGGCAGGCCTGCGTACTGCTGCTGGGGGAACGCTGGATTCGGGCCGCTCCAGAGCGGGAAGATCAAGGAAAAGAGCGATGAACGATACGGATGCCTTGTTGACGGAAACGGAGCAGGAGCAGAAAGTGGCCCGGGAACATGACGTGAACCGGCAAACCGCGGACCAAGGCGGGCTCAAGGCCGCACTCAAGGGCGTGGTCATGCTGGCCGGACTGGGATTGTTGGTCTGGGGGGCGCGTAGCGCTGGCCTGGACGACATGCTGCGGGACGCGGACTGGTTTAATGAACACGTGCTGGGCAACGGTCCGCTGTCCGTGTTGATTTACCTGGGCGTGGGCATGGTGTTTACGGCAGTGGGGTTGCCGCGCCAGCTGGTCTGTTTTTTGGGGGGCGTGGCCTTTGGCGCGGTGTTCGGCACGGTACTGGGAACCCTGGCCAGTGGCTTGGGGTGCTTGTTGTGTTCAGGATACGCCCGTTTATTGGGCCGTCGCGCCGTGACCCGGCTTTTGGGCCGCCGCCTGGCCCGAGCCGACGCATTTTTGCAATACAGCCCGTTCCGTACGGCGCTGACCATTCGTTTGATTCCCGTGGGCAGCAACCTGCTGACCAACCTGGCGGCCGGGGTGAGCAGTATTCCGCTGCGGCCGTTTATTTTGGGCTCCACCCTGGGGTATTTGCCCCAAAGTCTGGTCTTTGCCTTGTTCGGTGGGGGCATGAACGCGGAATCTCGTTTCGGCCTGTTGCTCTCCGCAGGCATGAGCATCGTGCTGCTGGCGGCTTCGGCCTGGCTGGGCATTTCCGTATACCGCAAATACAAAGCCCAAGCCGGAACGCTCCCCGGGGAAGAGTCCGTTTGATTTGTTGTCCCGGCTATTCCGGCCCGGGGCGTAGCAACCGCTGCGCCGTTGCCCAGGCCAGCCATACCAGGGTGGCCACCACCGCGCCGAAAAGCCACCCCGCGAGCACGTCCGAAGGGAAGTGTTTTCCCAGATAGATTCTGGAATATCCCACCAAAAACGGCAGCGCCGTCAATGCGGTGCGTAGGCCGGGCCGCATGCGCGGCCAGAGCAGCATGGCCAGCACCACAAGGCACATGCTGTTGGACGCATGGGCCGAAGGATAGGAAGATCCGGCTGTTTTGGTCTGCACAAAGTCCGGCGGACGCTGAATCCATTCGCCGTCTTCCACCAGATGGGTGTTGGGCAGGCTGTTCAATGGCCGGACACGTTGAATGGAATCCTTGACCATGGACGTGGTCAGGTCCGTCAGCCCCATTCCGGCCAGCAGGATCAGGAACAGCACCAATTGTCGGCGTCCCAGCCGCCGTACCAGGATCGCGGCCACAGGGGCCAGGATAAGGAAGAGCGCTGTTTTTGAGGAAAGCAGGCGCATGAGCCCGTTCAACCAGTCGACGTGGGCGTGCTGGTTGATGAGCTGGAACAGAAACAGGTCGAATGCCGGGGTATCGAAAAACATGGGCGGAACATAGCTCGGGCCTTGGGCGCGGGCAAGTGGGTTTTTGCCCGTCAGGTTCAGCAGCCGGGCAATACGGCCTGGGCCGGAGCCGGGATGTGGTGGCCAAGCAGGGAGGGGGAATCTGGGTCATGGGCGGCCCGATTGGCGCGGGATCGGCGGAAGTGGCGCGTGGCGTAGCAATAGGCGCAGCCAAAGGTGCAGGAGTCGTACATGCCGATATCCTGCGAGGGGGCGCAAAGGCAGTTTTCCCGCTGATTGGGGTCTGCTCCGGCGGGCCGGGGCGTCCCGAAGAGTCGGTGCAGCAGGTCCGCGTCGATGCAGGCTCCGGCCGGAACCAGGCCGCCCACAAGGTCCGCGTCCTGGGCGCAGGTTTGCAAAGCCATGCCGTGATTGCGTGCGATATCGGCCAGGCGGGCCAGCAATTCGGCGCGTCGCCGGGTACCTTGTTTCAATGGCGGGGGCCCGAAACCGTGGCAATACAGCCGCTCCATGCGTGGCCGGATTTTGGCGTAGTCATCCATAAAGCTGACGATGCAGCGCTTGGTATGCCCCTTGAGGGCCCGGGCAAGGCGCGTAAAGGTCTGCACATGCCAGATGGGCGGGGTGGCCGGAGTGAGTAGGATAGGGTCGTAACGCCAGACCGTCCGCTCCGTACCCACCTGGCCGGCCAAGTCCCGAAAGGCCTGGAGGCGTTTTTGCAGTGGCGGTTGCCGGGGTTCCAGAATGCGCGGATAGTGCAGCA
>JAQVYA010000124.1 GCA_028708865.1 Desulfovibrio sp.
TGCGGTTGCCGGGATTTGACCTGGAGAGTGTGGACCTGCATGTCCGCCCTCGGGAGTTTTTCGCCTTACTCGGGCCGACGGGCTCGGGAAAATCCGTGTTGCTGGAAAGCGTGCCCGGGCTGTTGCCTGTTCGTTCCGGCCGGGTTTTTCTGGAAGGCGAGGACATCACCCGCCAGCCGCCGGAGCGGCGCGCCTTGGGGATGGTCTATCAGGATCATGCCCTTTTTCCTCATCTGAGCGTTCAGGGAAATATTGCCTTTGGTCTGCGTTATCATGCTGACGCTGACGCGGCACGGGTGCAGGAGCTGGCCGTGCTATTGGGGATTGACCATCTTTTGAACCGCTCTCTGCACGGGTTGTCCGGCGGGGAACGCCAAAGAGTGGCTCTGGCGCGAGCCTTGGCCGTGCGTCCCCGGATGCTTTTGCTGGACGAGCCGTTGTCGGCCCTGGATCCTCATTCCAGGCGCGGCGTCAAACAGATGCTCAAGAATCTGCACCAGGAGACCGGTATCACTTTTTTGATGGTCACCCATGATTTTGACGAGGCCCTATTTCTGGCCGACCGCGCCGCGGTGATTCGGGACGGCCGGATCGTGCAACAAGGGAACGTGGGCGAGATATTTCATCGGCCCACGGATTCCTTTACCGCTGAATTTGTGGGCATGCGCAACGTATTGGACGTCCGGATGGACTGTGGCCGCGCCCAATGGGGAAAAGTTTGTCTGCACTTGACGGAAGGCACGGGCAATGCTTGCCGCCACGTGGCCTTTCGCCCGGAGGACGCGGTTTTGGGCGGCGAGGAGCTGGCACGGGAATATTCCAATTGTTTCCCGGTGACGATTTGTTCTTTGGAAGCGGCAGGGTTTCAGGTGGCGGTGGAACTGGAGCTCAACGGCTTGGCCCTGGAGTGTGTGGTCACAAGGCGCCGTAGCCTGGAGTTGGAATTGCGGCCCGGCAAGCCGGTCTGGCTGGCCCTGCCCGAATCAGTATTGCACACGTTTTGATCCGATGATTCCTCTCAGAGGGTCACGGTTTCAAAGCTCATGTCCCGCAGGTCCACCACGAGCATTCGGCCGTCAAGGGCCGGGCGCCCCAGCAGGGTGTTGATGGCTTCCGCAGCCATGAGCGATGCCACCAGGGAGACGGTGGGGCCGGGGCAGCCCAATTTTTTTTCCGCAGAGTCGTCGCCGCCCATGAACTCCACGGGGTGTATGCCGTCCGGACGCACCAGGGTAACGTACCCGCTCCAGCCTGCCAGAGCTCCGGCCACCAGCGGGATATTCAGTGTGTGGCAGGCCTGGGCCAGCTTCCGGCGCGGGGCCAACTCTCCCAGAGCATCCACGGCCAGTTCTGCGCCTTGCAGCAGATCGAGCATGCCGTCCGAATCCAGGTATTGGTCTCTGACGTGCAGGCGGACCGAAGGGTTGATGCTATGGCAGCGCGCTTGGGCGGCCTTGGCTTTGGTCTGGTGCAGGCTCTGCGCTGTGGCCAGAAGCTGGCGGTTGAGATTGGAAGGTTCAAAGCTGTCGCCATCCGCGGCGTACAGGGTCCCCACTCCGGACCGGGCCAGGAGTTCCAGCAGATGGCCGCCCAGCCCGCCCAGCCCGACCATGGCCACATGCGATTCCAGCAGAGCGAGCTGGTCCTGCTGGGTCAGGGCGTTCAGGCTTCGGGCATAACGTTCTGGAATGACCCCCTGGCGCAAGGCCGCTTGCTCGACGTCGAGCCGGTCGTATTGCAGATCCTCTGCCAACTGGTCGATCTGTTCCGGAGCCAGGAGCCACAAGGAGCCGCCCCGCGGCGAATCGGTTTCGCGGGCCAGGGACTTCAGGTCCCGGCTTTGCAGAGCGCGAGGGGGCGTCGGAGTGGGGCGAGGAGGATTCATCAGCCCCCTCCCACGGCTGGGAAAAGTCCCAACCGGTCTCCGTCCGCAAGAGGGGCGTGGAGTTCCTTTTTGACCCCATTGATGAAGATGATTTTGACCTCTTCCTCCGGGATGCCGAGGGCGGTCAGGACATCCGCCACAGTGGTCTCGTCGGGCAGTTCATAGGCGTCCGCATTTTCCGGGGCAAATCTGCCAAGGGTGGCAAAACATTTCAGTTCGATGTTCATAGCTTTCTCCTAGCAAAAATCGGAAGCTTTTCGAAGCGGGATGTTTCCTGCCGGCCCGCGCCGAGATAGAAAAAAAGGCCCGGCGTTTCGGCCGGGCCTTGATCATCGCGTTTGGGGCGAATCTATTTCACCTTGGCGGCCTGGAGTTCTTCCACGGAAAAGTCCCAGGTCACGCCGTGCGGATCCAGGGTTTCTTCAGAGAAGAAGGAGGGCAGCTGATCGTCCTCCTTGGTGAATCCGGCGGCCGTATTGAAGTCGATTTCATCTTCCAGCACGCTGGTGCCCAGCTTGACCACGTCGTCCACGGTAAAGGGCTGGCCGATGTGAGCTGCGACCATGTCCGCAATGGTGGACACGCCGTCCTCGGCATCCAACACGGCAAAGGCGACGAAGATGCACAGACCAGCGGCATCCAAAGCGGCCGTGGCGACCTGGAGATTCTTGGAGATTTCCACCTGCCCCATCTTGTCCAGAGGGTTCACGTCGCCGCCTACCTTGAGGATGTTCTGGCAGACCGCGTACCCGGCGGTGTGGTCCGCGCCCATGGTGGTGGTGGCGTAGGTAACGCCCACGCCCTTGACGGCACGGGGGTCATACGCGGGCAGGGACTGGCCCTTGACCACAGGGACGCGGGTGACGCCCAGCTTTTTGCCCACGGCTGCGGTACCGTCTGCAATGGCGGCCGCCAGTTCGTCGTCGGACGCGGCCTTACGCAGCAGGTCCATGCAGGTGTCCCCATCGCCCCATTGGATGGCTCCTCCTTCCATGGCCACGCCCAGCGCGCCGCCCATGTCAATGGTGTCCAGCCCCATATCGTCGCAAATCCGGTCCAGGGTGGCGATGGTGTCGATATCTTTGATCAGGGTGTTGGCACCAAAGCCCCAAACCGTTTCATATTCGAATCCAGAGGTCAGGTATTTCCCCGCAGCGTCCACATACTCCTGGGAGCACTGGATCACGCAGCCGGGATGGCAGCCGTGTTTGGTCTTGCCGCCGCGCTGTTTGATGGTTTCGGCAATGGTTTCCCCGGAGATGTCTGCGGCGTGTTCAAAGCGGCCGTGGCGGAAGTTCTTGGTGGGCAGCGCTCCGGCCTCGTTGATGATGTTAACGAGAATGGCGGTGCCGAAGCCGGGCAGGCCTTCGGATGTGACGGGATGGCCTTTGAGGATTTCCACCCAGCGTTTGTTGGCGGCGCGAAAGGCGTCCTTGTCCGCCGACTGGACCATGCCGCATCCTTTGTCGTCCAGCACAACGGCCTTGATCCGCTTGGAACCCATGACCGCTCCGAGGCCGCCTCGTCCGGCGGCACGGGCCGGGCGCCCTTCCGGGTCGGAGAACTGGATGGAGGCGGCGCGGCGCAGCTTTTCGCCAGCCGGTCCCACGATCATGCCGCAGGCCTTTTCACCGTACCGGGCACGCACCTTGTCCATGGAATCGTAAGTGCCGAGTCCCACCATGTCACCGGCGTCTTCGATCGTAACTCCATCCTTGGTGATGTGGATGTTCACCCAGGAGTCGTCTTCGGGCTGATCTTCGAGAACCAGGGCCAGGATTCCCAGCTTGGCCAGTTTTTGAGCAAACGAGCCGCCTGTGTTGGATTCCTTGATGGTTCCGGTAAGCGGGGATTTTCCGCCCACGGAAAGTCGGCCGGAGTTGGCCGCTGCCGTCCCGGTGAGCACGCCTCCGGCAGCCACGATCTTGTTTTCGCCCGAAAGCGGATCACAGGTGGCGGGCACCTCGTTTTTTATCAAGCGGGAAGTCAGGGCTCGGCCGCCCATGCCCGCATATTCGCCCGGCTCTTGAAAGGAATATTCCTTGGTGCGGGTGTTGATACGCAAGATTTTCATGGTCCTATCTCCTTGAATTTGATCATTTTTGATCGGATGGCCCGCAGACCGCTACAGGCCAAGCTTACTTTTCCCATCAGAATGACACCTCCTCGCGACTAAAATGTCAATAGATTTTAATTATGTACGTACAGACATGATATTGACTTGCCCAAGGCGGCGGGGCAGGGTGCAAGAAGGAGGAGTGAAATATGCAGCAGAGCCGAACCGTTTCCCTGGTGGTGCCGGGATCCGAACTCTCGCTTTGGTTGAGGCCGCTGGGTAAAGGGGCCCGTATCCCCTGCCGGGTGGGTGTCAGCGTGGAGCGTCTGCTTCAGGAACAGTTGGGCCTTCCGTCGGACTACATAGAGCGGCGGGTGCGCACGGTCTTTATTAATGGAAGGCCTGTGGACGATCTCTCCCAATCCACAGTGGCGGACGGCGATGAACTGGCCCTGGCCGGTGCGCTTCCCGGCCTGGTGGGAATCTGCATGACCCGCAACAGCCCGGTGGCCGGCTTTCGACAGGGGATCACCCATCAACCCCGGGCCAGCGCGGTTGCGCAGGGAGCCGTGCTGCTCAAGTTGTTCAACACCGTAGGCCAGGAGGTTGGGCCGAGAGTGTTGGAACATGGTGTGTTACTGCCTGTGGACGTGGTGCGGGCTTTGGCTTCCTGCGCCTTGGAGCGCGGACACTCTCCCCAAAGCGTACATTTGCGAGAGCCGCAGGACCAGGATTGCGGGGAAGTGGCGAGCGGCGCCACAGGGCTTTCCCTTTTGGCGCAACTTCCTGGCCGGGAGCCTATTTTTTTGCAGGTCGCTACGGTCTGAGCAGTAGCCTTGGGTGAATTGTAACGTACGATCATAATATGAGGGGGGAGAGCGTGCTCTCCCCCATCATTGATTGGTATTTAATGGGATCTATCAGATTCTACAGGTCACGGTAGCAGAACCACCAATCGTAGCCTTCGTGTTCGCTGAGGCGCTTTTTGGCGTCGTCGGTATTGCTTGCCGGAGGAACGATGACCTTTTTGCCGATCAGTTCATTTTCAGGCCAACCCGCGGGAATGGCCACCCCGTTTTTGTCCGAGGTCTGGAGCGCCTTCAGGGCACGCAGAATTTCATCCATGTTCCTTCCCACTTCCTGCGGGTAGTAGAGCATCAGCCGCAGATTGCCCTCGGGATCCACGATGAACACCGCACGCACCGTGTTGCTTCCCTTGCCGGGATGAAGCATTCCCAATTTTTCGGCTACTTCTCCGCGGTCATCCGCAATTACCGGGAATTTGATCTCCACGCCCAGCTTTTCTTCGATCCATTCGATCCATTTGATGTGCGAGAAGACTTGGTCGATGGAAAGGCCGATCAGCGTGGTGTTCAGTGCCTCAAATTCATCCCAACGCTTTTGAAAGGCAACGAATTCAGTGGTGCATACGGGAGTGAAGTCCGCCGGATGGCTGAAGAGCACAAGCCATTTTCCCTTGGTATCCTGGGGCAGGGTCATGTTGCCGTGCGTGGTAATGACATTCAGTTCCGGAAGGGGCTGACCGAGCAGGGGAAGAGATACGTTTTCCATGATACTCTCCTATGGGTTTGTTTTACTGCTGCTAATCAGCAGTTGTTGTCTTGATGAGAATAATTACTATTTGAAAAAGAAGTCGTCAAGCTGTTTTCAAAGAAAAATTATTCTTCTCAAAAAAAAGGTGGATCGCTGCTTGTCAATTTGAGTTCTTCCATTCATACTTTCTGTCCTTTGAGGATTCCCAGGTCAAGGGGAGGGAGATGATAAGAAACGAAATGTCGCACGGAAATTATGAGCAGGTCTTTGTGGCCCGGCAGCCCGTATTCACCCGTAAAGGCACCATATACGGGTACGAATTGTTGTTTCGCAGTGGCGAAGCGGTCCTGACCGCCAGATTCCCGGATGAGGATTTGGCCTCTTCCAAGGTGCTGGTGGACGGAATCGCGCTGGCAGCTGAAAATGTTCCTGAAAATGCACGGTTTTTTTTCAACTTCACTCAAAGCATGCTGCTCAATGAATCCGCTCTGACCCTTCCGCAGGAACGTTGCGTCATTGAGATTCTGGAACGGGTACCGCCACAGCCGTCCGTGCTGGAGGCCTGCTCACAATTGCGGCACAGGGGCTATACCCTTGCCCTGGATGATTACTACGGCGATGTGGAACGGGCTCCATTTCTTGATGTTGTTGACATGGTCAAGGTGGACATCCGTGCTCTGCAACCTCCACTTTGGGGTCAGGTGCTGGAGGATCTCAAAGGGCGTGGGCTCGTGGTTGTGGCGGAAAAAGTCGAGACCTGGGCCGAATATCGAGAGCTCAAGGCCCTTGGATATGATTTCTTCCAGGGATTTTTCTTCAGTCGACCGGAAATCGTTCCAGGGCGGAAGTTGTCTTCAGGAATGGCCGCCAAAGTCAAGCTGCTCAAAATATTAGGGGACCCCAATGCCCGGCCAGAAGACATTCCCGGTATCATCGAGGCGGACCCCGGCTTGAGTCTGCGACTGTTAAAATTTATTAATTCAGCAGTCTTTGCGTTTCGGTCCAAAATTTCTTCCATCCCCCATGCCATGGCCTTGATGGGCTTGGAGCCGTTGCGTCGCTGGAGCATGGTGGTGGTCGTTTCCGATATGGACGAGAGCGTCAAAGGACAGGAGCTTTCGTATCTCAGCCTTCAACGGGCACGCTTTCTTGAACTTTTGGCCGGGGAGTGCGATGCTCCCCCGCTGTCCCCCGGAGGAATGTTCCTTTTGGGGTTGTTTTCTCAGATCGATGCCATGCTCGGTATGCCCTTGAAACGGATTCTGGAAGGCATGGTTCTGGAGGATGCGTTACTGCAAGCCTTGCTGGGCGAGGAATGTCCGGCATGTGAATGGCTGCACATGGTGGAGTCTCTGGAGCGGGGCGACTGGCGCACGGCCGGTGCCGTTGTGGCGCGCTGGGGAATTCCTGGACGGACAGCGGCCCGGTGCCATCTCGAAGCGGCGACCTGGGCCGGAGAGAAAATCTGGACATTGCGTCAACATGATTAAGTGGTGGAAAGTCCACCGGGAGTTGTCATGAGTGTGATTGCCAACCTCGCCATTTTCCCTATGGATAAGGGCGTTGAACTGTCGGAATATGTGGCCCGTGTGTTGCGGGTCATTCGCGGAAGCGGCCTGCCGCACCAGCTCGGTTCCATGGGAACCTGCATCGAAGGAGAATACGACGACGTTATGGGACTGGTGCGTCGTTGTTTTCTGGAATTGCAGCAGGACTGCGACCGGGTCTATATGACGGTGGCTGTGGATTACCGTGCCCATGGCCGGGAAAGGATGCTGGGCAAGGTCCGTTCTGTGGAGCAAGAGCTGGACGGCGCCGCTGGATAAAGAATATCTGCCGCTGTTAAGGCGGCTTTTGGAGAGACGATGGACTTTTTTTCAACGTTGATGGGCGACTTGGAGCGTATGCGAACCTCGCGTCCGCTGGTGCTGAACATAACCAACTACGTGGTGGCCAACTCCAATGCCAACGCTTTGCTGGCTTTGGGCGCTTCTCCGGCCATGACGCATTTTGCGGATGATCTTGAAGAGTTGACATTGTTCGCCGGGGCGTTGGTAATCAATATTGGAACTCCTTCCCGCGAGCTGCTGGACGGCGTATTCCATGCTGGTACGGTGGCAAAACAAAACGGCATCCCTGCGGTGCTGGATCCGGTGGCCGCTGGTGCTACCACGGTTAGAACTGAGGCGTCGTATCGTTTTCTCAAGGAATGTTCGCCTGCCGTGGTTCGGGGAAACGCCTCGGAAATTATGGCTCTTGCCGGTGTGGGGGCCACGTCCAAGGGCGCGGATTCCACCCGGAGCGCGGACGAGGCCGTGGATTCGGCCCGGGATGTTGCCCGCATGTTTCAATGCGCCGTGAGCGTGAGCGGAGCAACAGACTATATTACCGACGGCAGCCGCACCCTGACCGTGCAGGGCGGGCACGAGATGATGCCCCTAGTGACCGGATTGGGCTGCACCGCGACCGCCCTGACTGGAGCCTTTTTGTGTGTGGCCCAGGATTCCCTGACGGCGGCGACCGAGGCCATGGCCGTCATGTCCACGGCAGGAAGCATGGCTGCGGAAAAAGCTGGGGGGCCCGGTACCCTGCAATTGTATTTTTATGACGCCCTATACAATCTCACCCTGGATGACCTTCGACGGCATGTCATCGTGGAGGAAGTTTAAATGCAGCCTGATTATGGCGTATATTTGGTGACGGATCGCGCACTCTGCCTTGGGCGCGACCTTGTGGACGTAGTGTCCGCGGCAGTGCAGGGCGGTGCCAGCCTTGTGCAGCTTCGTGAGAAGAATTGCGACACGCGCGATTTCGTGGCCCTGGCGCGTCGTGTTCGGGAGGTGCTGGAGCCTGCCGGAGTTCCGTTGCTGGTCAATGACCGCATTGACGTGGCTTTGGCCTGCGGGGCTCAAGGAGTGCACGTGGGGCAGAGCGACATGCATCCCGCCGACGTGCGGGCGTTGGTGGGACCGGATGCCCTGGTGGGGCTTTCCGTTGAAACCATGGAACACATCAGAGAGGCCGAATCCCTCGGAGTGGACTACCTTGGCGTGGGGCCCGTGTACGCCACGGCCACCAAGCCGGATCACAGTAAGCCCTGGGGAATGGAAGGGCTCCGTAAGGCGCGGGCGGTCAGCAGCCTTCCCATGGTTGCCATCGGATCGGTCAACCTGGACAACGCTACGCAGGTCATGGAGCAGGGCATAGACGGCGTAGCGGTGGTTTCCGCCCTTTGTTCGGCCCATTCGCCCAGGGATGCCGCCCGTCAGCTTCGATCCATGGTGGATGCCGTGTTGTCCCGACGGCGCTGACCCGTATCGGCTGCGCCCGGATTGATCACGGGCGGATTACCCGACGTTGGTCGGCCCGTGATCAGTCCGTGAACCGGGTGCCGAGAGCTGGGGGAAAGCGGCCCCTTTATGGGGGGCTTTCCTCTATCCTGTTACAACAGTTTATGAAAATACAAGGTAGGTGACACGAGCCTACCGGTCCAGCGGTCATAGGGAACAAAAAAATAGAATAGTCTATTGTGTTCTGGTGTGGCTCGTAGAGAATACAGGCAAGAAGAACCCCCCGGGCGTCCGCGTGGGACTTGGGCTTCCACTCCATGAACGAATCGTGATTGAATCTCTCGGGTTCCGCGTACTCTTACCGCCGTGCACAAAAGTAGGGTTTTACATACTCTGCCGCTATGCTAGATACTCTCCATCCCGTTCTCCGAAACTTGATCCTAAACCAACAACATATTGTGCGGAAATGGAAGAGGAAATCAAAGTTCTCATAGCTGACAGCCACCCCTTGGTGCGAGCTGGCATAAAAGCTGTCCTACAGGAAGTGCAGGGTGTTAGGATACTCGGCGAGGCATCCGACTGGCGCGAGGCTATGGCCTTGCTCAAGGATTCCAAGCCGGATGTGCTCGTCATGGACCTGAGTCTGCCGCAAGGGGGAGGCGTTCGCGGCATTCGTGAATTGCAAAAGGCGTTTCCCAGCGTTGCGCCGGTG
>JAQVYA010000125.1 GCA_028708865.1 Desulfovibrio sp.
ATTGAAGGTCCCCGGCCTGATCCGAAAGCACCGCTGCGGTGGCGGCCATTTGTTCCGAAGCCGAGGCATTTTGCTGCACTACGCCGTCGAGTTGTTGCAGGGCATCGGTGATCTGCCGGGCGCTGTTGTTTTGTTCTCGGCTCGCCTGGGAAATTCCTTGGATCAGGGTTGCGGTTTTCTGGATGCTCGGAACCAGTTCTTGCAGGGTTTGACCGGCCCGTTCAGCCAGCTGTTCACTGGAGGACGAGAGTTCGCCGATTTCCGAGGCGGCCACCCCGCTGCGCTCCGCCAGCTTGCGTACTTCCGAGGCCACCACGGCGAATCCCTTGCCGTGTTCTCCGGCCCGGGCTGCTTCAATGGCGGCGTTCAGGGCCAGCAGATTGGTTTGACGGGCGATTTCGCTTACCACGGTGATTTTTTCCGCAATGTGTTTCATGGCGGTCATGGCTTGGGCCACGGCCTTCCCGCTTTCCTCGGCCTGTTGGGCGGCCTGCTCCGCGGTTTTTTCCGTATCCGCGGCATGTTCCGTACTTTGAGCGATGGTCCGGCTCATGGCCTTCATGGACGAAGCAATATCCTCCAGGTTGGTGGCCTGCTGTGCCGATCCGCGGGAAACGCTGCCCGAGGCGTCGGCCAGTTCACCCGCGCCAGAGGAAACGCACTCCGTGATCTGCCTGCTCTGGCCCACCACGCTGGAAAATCGTTCGGCCATGGACGACAAGGCCCGTCCCAACCGGCCGATTTCGTCCCGGCCATAATTTTCGGACGTGCTGTTCAGATGCCCTTGGGCCATGATTTCAGCGGCGCGTCGGAGCCGGTCCAGCGGCCGGAGCACCTTGTGCGTCAGCCCGAAGATGACGAAGACAAAGATGCAGACCGCTACTCCCGCGCCGAAAAACTGGCTGAGCACCAGGGCGTTCACCTTGCTTTCGGAATCGTGCTGCATCATGACCACGGCCTGGTTCATGGCCTTGAGTACGGCTAGGCTGCCCGAGGATATTTCTTCCCGGCGGGAGGCGTCGCCCTGGCGGATCGCGTTTTCCAGCATGGCCCGGTAGTCGGTCCAGAGGCGTTGTACCTCGTCGAGCTGCTGCGCCACCTGGGGCGTGGGGGCGGGCAGGGCGGCGCTGGGGCCGTCGGGGTCCAGGGTCAGCGGGGCCTTGCCCGAGTGGCGCAGGGCGCTGAGCGTGGTCTCGAAGATTTGGGCGGTGCGTGCCACCGGAGCGGCGTTCCGTTCTCCAGCGAGCAAGCGTTCCAGGCCTTCTTTGGCCAGTTTCTGGCTGAGCATGCGCTGGCGGCCCGCCAGGTTGATCACCAGTCCGTCGGTTTTTTGCCCCGAGGCCAACGCCCACATGGCCACGGACATGAGCACTGTGACGAGGCAGATCAGGGAAACAGAGGCCAAAACGCGAAACCGTATGGACATGACAACCCCTTGTTCCAGAGTAAACAGCGATTACCACATGGTGTGCCGCATTTTCTCCTTTGGGGCAAGGGCGGGCCGCCAAAAATAAAGGCAATCGGAGGGCGGCTAGTCCAGAGTCTGGCGGAAGCTCTTGAGCCCCAGGAGCACCACGAGAACCCAAAAAAGCAGAATGGGCCAGGCATGGTACAGGGATTCCGTCAGCCCGTTGCCCTTGAGCAGAATGCCGCGAATCAGCCGGAGGTAGTGGGTCAGGGGGAGGATGGAACCGATGTATTGCGCCCATTGGGGCATGCCCCGGAAGGGAAACATGAAGCCCGAGAGTAGCAGGGAGGGCAGAAAGAAGAAGATGGACATCTGCACGGCCTGGAGCTGGTTGCGGGCCATGGTGGAAATGGTCACCCCCACGCTGAGGTTTGCACCGATGAAGATCACTGTCAGGGCCAGCAGCAGGATCACGGAGCCGTGCATGGGCACGCCGAAGAGCAAGTAGGAGGCCGCGAGAATAAGAAACATCTGGAGATATCCTACCATGACAAAGGGCAGAATCTTTCCGGTGGTGACTTCCAGGGGGCGTACCGGCGTGGTGAGCAGGTTTTCCATGGTGCCGCGCTCGCGTTCGCGGGTCATGGCCAGGGAAGTGATCATGGTCAGGGTCAGGGTCAGAATGGTGCCCATGAGCCCGGGGACGATGTTGTACTGGGTCTCGGCTTCGGGGTTGAATTCCGCGTGGGCCCGCAGGGTCACGGGGGCTGGGCCGCGCCGCAGGTGTTCGAGAGGCCCTTGGAGCAGCGGCTCCAGTCCGCGTTCAATGATTTGGGGCAGGTTCTTGAGCGCTCCGCCCGTGGCGACCGGGTCGGTGGCGTCCGCCTCCACCAGGAGCACGGGACGCCTGCCGCGTACCACGTCCCGGCCGAATTGTTCGGGGATGGTGATGACGAACTGTACGTCGCCCCGCAGGAGCATTTCCCGCACCTGCTCGCGGGAGGAGGCGTGCTCGCATACCTTGAAGTAGTCGCTGTTTTGCATGGCCGCCACAACGGCCCGGGAGTAGGGGGAGTTGTCCGCCGAGAGCACGGCTGTGGGCAGGTGGCGCGGGTCCGCGTTGATGGCGTATCCGAACAGCACGAGCTGCACCAGGGGGATGCCGATGAGCATGGCGAACGTCAGCCGGTCCCTGCGCATTTGAACGAATTCCTTGTGCACCACAGCCTTGAACCGTGCCCAGGAAAAGCTCTTCATTTCAGTTCACCTCGGCGTTGCGCATCAGGTCGATGAAGACCATTTCCAGACTGGTTTCCGTCCGGGACCATTGAAAGTCCTGGTTGTGTTCCACGGCCAGGGCCGAGAGAAGGTCTGGATCGCGGCCGCAGACGTTGAGGGTCACGCCGACGGGGACCACCTGTTCCACACCTGGCCGGGAGTCCAATTCGCGGGAAAGTCGGAATACGGCTTCGCTGTCGCCGTGCAAGGAGCGCACGGCCCAGGTGCTCAGGCCGGAATTTCGCACGAGTTGGTCCGTGGTGCCCTGGGCCAGGAGTTTGCCGTAGGCGATGTAGGCCAGTCGGTGGCACCGCTCGGCCTCATCCATATAGTGGGTGGAAATGAGAGCCGTAAGTCCTTGCCCGGCCAGCTTGTGGACTTCGTCCCAGAAATCCCGCCGGGCCCCGGGGTCCACTCCGGCGGTGGGCTCGTCCAGAAGTAGGAGCCGGGGGTGGTGCTGGGTGCAGGCGCCCAGGGCCAGCCGCTGCTTCCAGCCTCCGGAAAGGGAGCCGGCCAAATGGTTCGTGTACCGTTGCAGGCCCATGCGTTCAATGGTGGCGTCCACTGTTGCACGCACCTGCCGCAGCCCGTAGACCCGGGCCATGAAGCTGAGATTTTCGCGTACCGTGAGGTCTTCGTACAGGCTGAACCGTTGGGCCATGTAGCCCACTTGGGGCTTGATGGCCGCGGCCTGGGTCCGGATGTCCAGCCCCAGGCAGGAGCCCTGGCCGCTGTCCGGCAGGAGCAGGCCGCAGAGCATGCGGATGAAGGTGGTTTTGCCTGAGCCGTTGGGGCCGAGAAAACCGAATATCTCTCCGCGTTTTACCTGCATGTCCAGCCCGTTGACCACGGTGCGGGAGCCAAAGCGTTTGGTCAGGCCGTGGACGTCGATGACTATATCGTTGTTCTCCAGGCCAGAAGGCGTTGTGTCGGCGGGGGGCATCAACCGTCCTCCCTGCCGGCCGCCGGGGCCGAATTCGTGAGGCCGGGCAGGGTCACGTCCACGGGTTGCCCCGGTCGCAGGCGGTGGGCGTCTTCCGGGGCTGGCTTGGCTTCCACGCGAAAGACCAGTTTGGCCCGGTTTTGGCTCGAATAAATCACGGGCGGGGTGTATTCGGCTTCATCCGCCACATAACTGACGCGAACCGGCACCGGAGAGGTCGCCCCGTCGTAATCCACCAGGGCGGTTTGCCCTGGGTGAACGAGCCCGGCCCGTGCCTCGGGAACGAAAAATACGGTCTTGACGTGTTCGGGGGGCAGCAGGCAGACCACGGGACGCCCCGCAGCCACCCATTCTCCGGGATCGTAATAGGTTTCGAACACCCGACCCGTCACCGGAGCGTACTGGATTTTCTGATCCAGGTTCCAACGGGCCTGGGCCAGCTTGGCGCGGGCCGCGTCCAATTCGGCCTGGGCAGCGGCCACTTTGTCGGTGCGGCCTCCCAGGTGTGCGGTTTCCAGCTCGGAGCGGATGCGGCGTACGCTTTGCCGGGCGGTTTCATATTCGGTGCGGGCGCGGTCCAGCTCCTGGGCGGAGATAGTCTCCTCGGCAAAGAGGCGTTGCTTGCGTTCCCAGTCGATGCGCGCATAGTCCAGCGAGGAGGCTGCCTCACGCAGCCGGGCCTGGATGGCTGCAATTTCCGTGGGCCGTTGGCCTTTGTTCAGGTCGGCCAATGTGTTCTCCGCCCGGAGGACGTTTTGGGCCGCCTCGTCCACGGCCGCCTGTTCAAAGGCACGCTCGAGCAGGAAGAGCCTGTCCCCGGCAGCGGCCTGTCCGCCTTTGACCACATCCAGTTCCCGTAATTGACCGGCCAGCGGCGCGGCCACGTCCACGTATTCTCCCTCCACATACCCTTGCATGACGTCGGGCTCACGGCATCCGGACAGCAAGGTCGCAAGCCCGGCCAAAAGCACTGCCAGAAAGGGGAGCAGCCGGGGGCTGTTCCGGAGACTGGGGCCGCGCTGGAAGAAGGGGGAATTCGTCATGTTCAGGGCTCCTTGGGCTGATGCATCTTGAGCATGCTTCGGAAGATGAGCCAGTTACGCTCCACTTGGTTTTCTATATCAAATTCGCCGCGCCGAATGAAGAACATATGGGCGGGCATGAGGATTTGCCCGAGGAACATGACGGCCAGATCGTAGGATTCCACATCCGGGCGGATTTGGCCGGATTGCTGGCCCTGAGCGATGATCCGGCTGATGCCCGCAATCAGGTGGTCCTGCCCTTCAATGAGCATGGGGCGGAACGGACTGCCAGGACCGGCCACATCTTCGGAAAACAGAATGCGGGGAATGGCTCCATGCGTGCGAAACAGGCCGAGATGCCGTCGCCAGAAACGTTCCAGCCCCACCAGGGCATTCGTTTCCATGGCCGAGCATTGCACGTTGTCTTCCAGCATGGAGCGCAACAGCATGAAAGCGGCGCGCAGCATCTCGTTGCGGCTTTTGAAATGCCGATACAAAGCCGAGGGGACCAAACCCACGGCCTCGGCCACCGCAGAGATGGTTACGGCGCGCAGGCCGTCGGCGGCCAGAGTCAATGCCGCTCTGGCAATCTGGTCCTGACGGCTTTCGGTGTTCAGCCGGGGAGTCAGTGTCTCGTACGTCATGCAAATCCTTTGATGGTTGTGTGAATGTGAATTCACATTCACTTAAACCTGGTCCATTGTCAAGCCCGGGACAGAGAAAAAGCACCACGCCGAATCGAATTAAAGCTTATGTAGTGCAACAGTTTATAATAGAAGCACATTTTTTTGAGTTTCCCGCCTGGGAAAGGTCACGAAGAGCAAGCATGCACCAGCATGGCCTTGCGCTTCGGGCGGCAACCGGGCAGGATGCCGAGCCATGGACTCTGCCGTTCCCCCTTTGATTCGCCTGCGCGACGCCGTGGTGCGTCGTGGAGGGCATGACCTGCTGACGGGCATTGACCTGGACCTCTGCGCTGGAGAGCATTTGGCCGTGCTTGGCAGCAACGGTGCCGGGAAGTCCACGCTCCTTGCCTTGCTGCGGGGCGATCTGCCCCCCACGGCCGGTAACCGGGCGTATGACTTTGGGGCCGGCCTCCAGACCTCGCCCATCGGACTGCGCGAACGAATGGGGTTGGTATCCGCCGGACTCCAGGAGCGCTTTGCAGGATCCGGCTGGCGCATCAGCGCCCAGGAGGCGGTGGCGGCGGCATTTCAGGATTCCTGGCTTTGCTACTCTCCGCCCACCCAGGCCGAGTTGGAACAGGCCGAGGCTGCCTTGGGGGAATTGGGCGCTGCCGGGCTGGCCGATCAACCCGTATCCAATCTTTCCACAGGACAATTGCGCCTGGTGCTGCTGGCCCGGGCCATGGTCACCCGGCCGGAAGTGCTTTTTCTGGATGAATTCCTGGACGGTTTGGATGTTCGCTCCCGGGCATTGCTTTTGCGTTGCATGGAGCGGGTTGCCGGGCAGTGTACCCTGGTGTGCGCCGCCCACCGGGAGCAAGATATCCCGATGTGTGTTGAGCAGGGCGTGCTGCTGCGTGACGGTGCCATCAAGGCGCGCGGGCCGCTGACGGATTTGCAACGCCGTCGCCGCGCCCCGGCCGGCCTGCCGGAGCTGGACCTGCCTCCGAGCGCGGCTGTGCATGCTCCGTATCTGTTTCAGCTGGAAAACGCTTCGGTTGTATTTTCGGGCCGTCGGGCCTTGGACAAGATCAACTGGACCGCGAGCCCCGGGGAGCATTGGGCTGTTCTGGGCGGCAACGGTGCTGGAAAATCCACACTGCTTCGAGCGCTGTTGGGGTTGGTGGATTTGTATCCGGGCGGACGCCTGGGATGGTTTGGCGTGGATGAGCTGCCGGATTTGACCCATGTGCGCCGTACGGTGGGCTATGTTTCCCCTTTGCTTCAGGGGGAATACTCCTATGACCTTCCGGTCCGTGAAACAGTTTGGTCCGGTTTTTTCGGCAGTGTCGGCCTGTACGAGGAACCCGACGAAGAGCAGAAAGACCGCGCCGAAGCGGCCTTGGCGTTCTTTGGGTTGCAAAAATTCGCGGACCGGCGCATCCGCACTCTTTCGTACGGCCAGTTGCGCCGGGTTTTGCTGGCGCGGGCCGCTGTTTCCGGCCCGCCGGTGTTGTTTTTGGATGAGCCTCTTTCCGGACTGGACCGCCGTTCACGCCCTCAGGCGTTGGAGTTGTTGGAACGCCTGGCCAGGACCGGAACCCATTTGGTTTACGTGACCCACCATACCGAAGAACTTTTCCCTGCCGTGGATCATGTGCTGCGTCTGGATCAGGGGCGGGTGGTCTTTTGCGGACCGCGAGCCGCCGCTGATCTCTGACGCGTGGCCGTTTTCCTAAGGAATGGATTTTGCCCCGGGCGGTCCCTCCTCGCCCTCTGGACAAGGTCCTATTGACCTCTTGTTGATTGCTGTTGATCAGTATTGTTTATTGTTGATCAAAAGAGTGAGATATTGCCTGGCACGATCCAGAGCCCGTGCTCGGCTCTCTGATCGCGCCGGACAAAGGGCCAGGGAAGCGTGGTCGGGCTTAATGCCGGGGCTGGGAGTCTGTTTCCTGGTATTTTCGCTTGATGGCCTGAATGGTGTCGTAAATGGAGAAAAAAGCGTCCACCACCAGCGGATCAAAGTGTTTACCGCGTTCTTTGCGGATCAGTTCCAGGATGTCGTTCTCGGGCCAGGCGTCTTTGTAGGAACGCACCGATCCCAGGGCGTCGTACACGTCGGCCAGGGCGCAGATGCGGGCCGGCAGGGGAATGGATTTTCCGGCCAGGGGCTGTCGGCAGACGCCGTTTACCTTGCTCAGGTCATGGGGGAGCGAACCAGGATACCCGCCGCCATCCCAGCGCTCATGGTGGTGCAGGGCAATGTCCCGGCAGAGTGCGTCCAGGTCGGACGTGGCGTTGGTGAACAGAGCGGCTCCGTATACCGTGTGCCATTGCATGGTGGAAAATTCCTCGGGATTCAGCCGTCCCGGCTTTTTGAGGATTGCATCCGGAATGCCCACCTTGCCCACATCATGCAGCATGGCGGCTAGGCGGATCAGGTCTTTGGTGCGCCGGACCTCATCCTCGTAGCGGCCCTGATCCACGGAAATTTTGGAGTACAGCTCCGCACTGTAGGACCCGACCCGCATGACGTGGGCCCCGGTTTCAGCGGGGTCGCGCATTTCCGCCATTTTCATCATTCGCAGGATCAATTCTCGGGTCATGATGCCGCGTTCGATGGCCACTGATGCATGGTTGGCAAAAAAAGGGGCGTACTCGGCGTCTTGTTTGGTAAAGGGCCGGACCTGGCCTTGCGCGTCCCTGGCGTTGATGAGCTGGATCACGCCCACACGGTTGCCGCGCAGCGTTTTGAGCGGAATGGTCAGGATGGAATGGGTTTCGTATCCGGATTCCCGGTCAAAGGAACTGTTGAAGCTGTAAGGTAGATCTGGGGCCAGCGCGTAGGCGTCGTCGATGATCAGAGTTTCCCCTGTTAGGGCGGCGTAGCCCACGATGGATTTGTCGTCGATGGGCAGGCTGAAATCCGTGTAGATATGTTTGTTGCCGCTCTGGGCGCGGAAGAGGACGTCGTTGTGCACGTAGCTGAATTGCAGGCGGCCCTCGTGCACCAGGAAAATGGATCCTGCTTCGGCGTTGGTGAGCTGCCGGGCCTGGAAGAGCACCCGGTCCAGGATGGTGTCCACATCTTTGAGGTGATTGAGTTCTTCAATCACCTTCATTATGTTTTTAACGATGTCCATGGGCTGTTTCCCTGCGGGGCGCACCAACGTTCCTCCAGCGGATGACACAAGTTCACCTTCCCTTTTACAACGTGGGCGATGAAAAAGTAAAGGAGCGGAACCATGACGGGGCCTCAAAAAAGACCCATGGTCCAAGTGGCTGGAATTCGTGGTTTGCAGGAGGCCGTCATGCTGGCGCGGTGTGGCTGCACGCATTTGGGCTTCCCCTTGGGGCCGGGAGTGGTGGAGGAGGACCTGCCGCCGGATGCTGCGGCCCGGGTGGTGCAGGGGCTTGAGCAAGCCCTGGGGAGCCGCTGTCCGGTTTGCGTGGCCATCACCTACCTGGCGGACCCCGAAGCGATTGCGGCTTTGCTGGATGCGGCAGGAATGCGGGCCGTGCAACTGCATGGCCATATTTTGCCGGAGCGGGTGGCCGAGCTTCGCGCTCTGCGGCCCGGGCTGCTTCTCTTCAAGAGCCTGGTGGTGGGGCGCGATGCCGGGCTGCTGGAGACGGCCCGGGCCTATGCGCCGTATGTGGACGCTTTTTTGACGGATACGCACGATCCTGTGACCGGGGCGGACGGGGCCACGGGCAGAACGCACGATTGGAGCATCAGCCGGGCGCTCGTGTGTTCAGGACCGACCCCGGTGATCCTGGCCGGAGGGCTTGGGCCGGAAAATGTGGCCGAGGCCATCCGCCGCGTGCAGCCCGCCGGGGTGGACGCGCACACAGGATTGGAAGATGCCGCGGGACGCAAGGATCCGGACAAGGTACGCCGCTTTGTGCAAACGGCTCTCCTCCTATTGCCTAACGCTTCGGCGTAGGGTAAGCAAAAGCAACCATTTCCGACGTAAGCGAGGGGGATGTATGGCGAAAGAAGAAGCCATCGAAGTGGAGGGCACCATC
>JAQVYA010000126.1 GCA_028708865.1 Desulfovibrio sp.
CCCCAGGCCTGGGCCAGGAGCAGGGCCAGGTGGGGGTGGTCGGGCAGGCCTTTGCGCAGCCCTGTCCAGAGTTTGACGGTCTTTTCGTCGGCCGTTCCCGCAATCTGTTGCAGCAGCAACTCCCGGAGCCCCTGGGTCACGTCTTCGGGCAGGTCCAGCCCAGGCGGAACCCGGCGCGCGCTCCAGAGCGACTTGAACAATTCCCGGCCCACTTCGGTGATGCGTTCACGCACCCGCTCCTCGGCCTCCAGCCGCAAACGTTGCTCCACCTTGTCGGCCGGGTGGATTTCAAACATGGGCGGACGAAACTTGAAATGGGTCTTGGCGGCCAACAGGGCACGCCCCAGAGCCGCTAATTCATCCGGGGCCGGATCTTCAAACACCAGTTCAGCAAACCATTCCAAGGGGGCCTCTTCCAGCTCTCCCTGGGCCAGTTCCCAGATTTCCATGACGTTCAGTCCGGCCTGGATGGTTCCGCGCCGGGCGTGATGGGCTTCCAGTGTCTCCAGGATTTCCTGGCGGCTGGCGCCATCTTGGTGTTGCGGACCGGTCCAGGGCAGCAGGCGTGCTGCCGCGAGTTTGATTTCGCGCTTGGTCTGGGTCAAGGCGCGGAGCTTGCCCGAACTCTCCTCCAGGACCCAGGCCAATTGTGGTTGGTTGCCTTGCATGAACTCGACAACGCAGCCGGGTCGTGGAAGGATTTCAGGACGTAGCTTGGCCATATTCCTCTTATCCGTCTTGTTTTCGTTGAAGCGCCGGAGGGCGTCGACCCTCCGGCGGATAGGTTCAGTGCTTGAAGGAGCGCTGGCCCGTAAACACCATGGCCACCTGCGGAGCGGCTGTGTTCACGGCATGAATGATTTCGTGGTCGCGAATGGATCCACCGGGCTGGGCAATGGCGGTGACGCCGTGCTCGATGCAGAGGTCCACTCCGTCGCGGAAGGGGAAGAAGCCGTCGGAAACCGCCACAGCTCCTTGGATGCCCCCCTTGGCTTCGGCGGTACGCTTTTGGATGTCCTCCAGCTTTTCGGCTAGGTCCGGGTCGTCCTTGGCGGCCAGTTGCAGCTCGAACAAGCTCTTGCCCAGTTCATCAAAGGCCAGCAGGTCGGCGTATTTGGTGTAGGCTTTGTTCACGGCAAGTTGTACGCAGCCCACGCGGTCCTGCTCGCCGGTGCCGATGGCAACGGTGGCACCGTCCTTGACGAAAAGCACGGAGTTGGACGTTACGCCCGCTTCCACGGCCCAGGCAAAAAGCAGGTCGTCGGCTTCGGCCTTGTTCGGCCCCCGGGCAATGAGTTCCGTGCCGTCCTTCTCCGTTTTGGCCGGCAGGAAGTCCTGGGCTGTGCGGATTCGGTTGCGGAAGGAGAACTGCACGATGAGGCCGCCGTCCACCAGGCTCTTTACGTCCAGAAAGGGCTCGGCTCCCAGAGTGGAAAGGTCGCTGATGCCCGGGATGCGCAGGATGCGCAGATTTTTGCGTTTTTTGAGTTCGACGAGGGCAGCGGGCTCAAAATCGGGAGCGGCCACCACTTCGAAATATGCGGAATTGACCACCTGGGCGCAGTCCATGTTCACCTTGCGGTTCAGGACGATGGCCCCGCCAAAGGCAGCGATGCGGTCCGCATCAAAGGCCTTGCGCAGGGCCGTGGCGATTCCCTGGTCGCTCCAGGCCGCGCCGCAGGGGTTGTTGTGCTTGAGGATCACGGCAGCGGGCTTGGCCTCCAGGTATTGGAGGATGTTCAACCCGTTGTCCACGTCCGTAAGGTTGATTTTGCCGGGGTGTTTGCCGGCCTGGAGCATGTGCTCTTCGCTGATGGCCGAGACAAGCCCCTTGCCCGGTCCTCGCAGGGCCACGCCGTCCACTTCCAGGGTTCCGGAGACCGGCTCGTACAGGGCAGCGGGCTGGTCCGGGTTTTCGCCGTAGCGCAGGCCCTTGGTTTCTCCGTCCAGCTCCCAGGTGCGTTTGCGGAAGATCAGTTCCTTGTCGCCCAGGCGCAGGCTCATTTCCCCGGGAAAGGGGTCCTGCTGCAAAGTTTTATACATGTCCTTGAGATTACTCATGGGTTTCGCTCCTGGCTTGCTTTGATGAAGAGGGCTACATAGCACAAGCCCGGCAGGGGGGCAATGCGCTGCGGCCGAGCCCCCCCGGCCGGGCAGCGCGGAAAATCCATCGTTGCCTGGACCGCCCGAATGGAATATGGGATACTGCTTTTGATCAGGAACACGAGGTCAGACATGTCGTTGGAAAAAGCAGTATTGAAGGTGGCCCGGCAGATCAACGCCTATGATGAGGCGTCGCTGATGGCCCTTTGGGAGCGGCTCGCGGAACGGGTGAGTCGTTTTGAACCCACTACGGAATGGGAGGAGGCCGCGTTGGCCTTGTCCATTGTGCAGGCCGTGCGCATGAAGAACCAACTCTTCAATCATCATTTGGCCGAATCGCGCCGGACGCCGCCGGACCATGGCGTTGACCTGGCTGCGCTGACCGTGCCGACGCCGGGCGCGAGCCGGAACCGCAAGGGGTCACCCCGTGACGCCGGGCAGTCGCACCCCGCTCCAGAGCGGGGGGATGCCGATGCTGTCGAGGTCGGGCACAAGGGGGGCAAGCTGCTGCAATTCAAGCCCCGGAAGAAATGACAGCCCTTTGAGCACATAGTAGTAGAACCGAATCCGGTCTACGTACTCCACGCCTTCCCATCCGCGCGTGTAGCCGAAAATGGTGCGGCTGTGCCATTGTTCCTCGGCCAGGAGGGGCAGCACCTGCTTGACCTCGCGCCAGCTGCGCGGGTCTTTGCCCAGCCGCTTGGCCAGGAACATGGCATCGAACACATGGCCGATGCCCTGATTGTACCCGGCCAGGGCAAAAGCCCAGCGGTCCCACGTGGAAAGCTCCAGGTGCTCCAATTCATCCCAGAGCAGGCGCAGATACTTGGCGCCGAAGTAAATGCTCTGCCCCGGATCGGTGCGGTCCGTGGCACCCAGGGCGCTGGCGGTCTGCTGGGTGAGTTGCATGAGCCCCTTGACGCCGGTGTAGCTCACAGCATTCGGATTAAAGGCGGATTCCTGGAAAATGACGGCCACGATCAGCAAGGGGTCCAGGTCATACCGCCGGGCTGCGTCCAGAATGGCCCGCCGGTACAGAGGAAGTTTGCTTCGAATGGCGTCGCGTAGCATCCACAGCTGGCCGTAGGCTCCCTCCTGGGGAAAAAAGCCGAAGTAGCGTTCCTGTAGGTCGGCGAGGTGGCCGCTGGATTGAATTTCTTGAAAAAAGTTGCTGAACCGTTCTTCCAGTTTGGGGATGTCCGAGCGCCAGAACCAGCGGTACTCCACGGGATGTTCCAGAGTCAGGGCCGGGCGCACACGGTGATGGAACGGTCGCCAGGGCAAAAAGGAGCCGTTTTCCACCAGGGCCAGCGAATAGCCGCCGTCCGCGGCCACACGCTGAAGCGTGGCGTCAATGTCGGCCCCTTCCCGTTTCGTCGGCTTGGGGGTACAGTCGTCAAGAACCGCCGTGCGATAGAGTTCACGAGTGAGGCTGGGAATGTCCTGGCTGAGTACGGAGCGGTCGCAGATGTCGTCCAGGGCCCGTCGGCTGGGCCGCCGGGAGGAACTGAGCAGTACAGGATTGTGCGTTTCGTAGGCGGGGCCGGTAGTGATGCGCAGGCTGGAGGGCATGGTTTCGGGGGTGTATCCCGTGCTGATGAAGGCATGGACCTTGCCCTGGGCCAAGAGCTGCCAGCCCTGTTCCAAGGTGTCGGTGCGCACCCATTCCAGGTCGTACCCATAGCGGCGGCAGAATTCTTCCATCAGCTCGCGTTCCAGGCCCGGACCATAGGGCGAAATAGTGGAGAAGATGCGTTCCTGATCTGGAGCCGCTACCCGAAGCGTGGAAATGGGCCTCGGGTGGGTGCTGAAGAAAAGCCAAAGCGCGCCCACGGCCAGGACAAGAAAGGCAAAACCAGCAGCCAGCCCGGAGAGGCCGGGCCGGAATGCGGTTTCCGTCATGGTTTTCGCGCTGGTCTCGGTTGACATGCGTGGATTCCTTATTTTAGGCAATAAGGCCGTTTGTCCGCAATTCAGGCGGAGCGGCGTTTACGTTTTTCTCAAGGAGATACCAATGGCCAACGTCGTCGTATTCGGCTCCCAATGGGGAGACGAGGGAAAAGGCAAGATCGTGGACATGCTCGCCGAAGAATCGGCCGCCATCGTCCGCTTCCAGGGCGGCAACAACGCCGGGCACACCTTGGTGGTGGGCGGCGAAAAATGCGTCCTGCATCTTATTCCCTCCGGCATCCTGCATCAGGGCAAAGCCTGCCTCATCGGCAACGGCGTTGTGCTTGATCCGGAAGTCTTTCTCAAAGAAGTGGACGTGCTCGCGGGAAAGGGCGTGGATGCCTCCCCGGCGCGTCTCATGGTCAGTAAAAAGACCCATATCATCATGCCGTACCATCGCCTCATGGACAGTTGCCGCGAGGCGGCCCTGGACGAGGGCGGAAAAATCGGTACCACGGGCCGGGGCATCGGCCCCTGCTACGAGGACAAGAAACACCGCTGCGGCGTACGCGCGGCGGACTTGGCCGATCCCGAATTGCTCCGCCGGAAGATCGAACAGGCCTTGCGTGAAAAAAATGTATTGTTTGAGCATCTATACGGTGTGGAGCCCCTGGACCCGGAAAAGGTCTTCGAGGACATGCAGCCGTTTGCAAAGCGGCTGAAGCCCTACCTGGGGGACGTGTCCGGCGCGATCCAGAAGGCCGAGGCCCAAGGGTTTGTGTTGTTCGAAGGCGCCCAAGGCACCCAATTGGATATTGATCACGGCACATACCCCTTTGTGACTTCTTCCAATACGGTCACGGGCAATGCCGCCTCGGGTTCAGGATGCGGACCGAAAAAATTAGAACGGATTATCGCTATTGTCAAGGCTTACACCACCAGGGTCGGCGGCGGTCCTTTCCCCACGGAACTGGCTGACACCATTGGCGAACGCCTGCAAGACATGGGCGGTGAATTCGGTGCCACCACGGGGCGGCGTCGCCGTTGCGGCTGGCTGGACATGGTGGTCCTGCGCGAGGCCGTGCGGCTGAATACGCCGACGGAACTGGCGGTGACCAAGCTGGACGTGCTCTCCGGGCTCAAGGAATTGAACATCTGCACCGCGTACAAATATCGCGGCGAAGAAGTGGCCTATCCTCCGCAGGAGCAGAACGGCATGGCCCACGTGGAACCCGTGTACGAAACCCTGCCTGGTTGGGACGAGGACATTTCCGGCGTGACCGACTGGAATGACCTGCCCCCGGCGGCCCGGGCCTACCTGGAGCGGCTGGAGGAACTGTCCGGCGTGCCCGTGGGAATCGTGTCCGTGGGACCGGACCGGGCCCAGACCTTCTTGCGGGGGTGAATGCATGAACTCCGGCGCCGACCATAATACCTTGGTGCGCCGCCAGGAGCGCGTGGCCGGCCTGTTGCACAGGCTGGCCCTGGAATCAGCGTCCGGACCACCCCAAAGCCTTGTGCTGGAGGGCGGTTCGGACGCTGAGCGTCGGGCCCTGGCATTGCATTATGCCGCCATGCTCAATTGTGCGGACCCTGACCGCACTAGGCGTCCCTGTCTGCAATGCGCCCCTTGCCGCCAAATTCTGGACCGGGTGTTCAACGATCTGCTTTTCGTTGATGAAACCTTCTACGAGGAAGGGAAACGGCAACTCTCCGTCAAAGCGGTGCGGGCCCTGCGTCCCACATGGGGGCAACCGCCGCGGGGGGACGGCTACCGCGTGACCGTGTTTCCCGATGTGCGCGACCTGAGCGCCGATGTATCCAATTCCCTGCTGAAATCCCTTGAAGAGCCGCGCCCGGGCAATGTGTTCGTGCTGCTTGCTCCGCAGCGGGAACGGCTGTTGGAAACACTGGTTTCCCGCAGTTGGGTCTTGACCTTGGCATGGCCCGAAGCCATGCCACCCGAACCCAAAGCCCTGGAATGGGCCGAGGCCATGGTGCGGTTTTGGTCCTCTGGACGGGACTGGTACGCCCGCACCATGGGAAAACCCGACGCAGCGCTGGCCGAAAACATTCTGCTTGTGCTTCAGGCCGCGTTGGTGGGAGCGCTCAGCGGTAAAACGGACATTCCCCTTGCCCGGGAACTGGCCAAGTTAGACAGTGCCGGACTGCGAAGGTTTGATCTGGCCCTGGACAAGGCCCGGCAAGCCCTGGCCGCGCGGCCCAGCCCCGTGAATCCGGGATTGGTGCTGGACTGGCTCGCCACCAGGATGATTTGATTCCTGCCTGTGTTTTTTCTATTTAAATTTTATTAAATAATTATTCCGAGGGGACACCCTTTCTTGCAGAAAGGGATTTCCCCTCGGGCTCCCCTTCCCAAAGACCGTTCATCGCTCGCGGCTTACGCCGCTCGAATTTTCCGCAAAAAATTCCGGCCCCCTTTTACGGGAAAATTCAGGAAACATGCCCCCCGGGCGCGCGAAAGCGCGTCCGGTAAACGGGATTCCAAAGGGCTGCGGGCCCTTTGGTCGCCGAAGGCAAAAACGACTGACCCCGTTGACCCTGGCGGGATCAGATCAGACTCAGCCTCGGGCATTGGGAGCCCTTGGGGTAATAGACCTTGATTTCCAATTGGGCGGGTTGCTCATGCGGCAGCGTGCTGCGTAGGTAGGTTTGCAGTCCTTGTTTCCTGGCCTTTTCCACGTTGGGTAACGGCATACAGAAGAGTTCGCCCCAATTTGTCGCGTAGACGGCCGTGAGTTGGGTGAGCTTGTCGGTCTCCGGCGTGGCCGTGAAGTTGGGCAGGAGATAGATGCGGGCGGCGTGCTCCTTGCGTAGAAATTCGTCGGGCTCCACGTGGAAGAATGGGGGCGGGGTCAAAAACTCGGACATTTGCTCCAGCACGTTGCGCACATCCGGGGTGGACAGGGGAGCAATACTGCGGTCCGCATGGAGCAGGGCTTCCGAGGAATACAGACCGTTGATCACCAGCCAGGCGAGCATTTGAACCGGGTTGGTGGAGCGGGTCAGGATTTCGTTTTTGGGACTGGTGGTCCGACCCTGGGACCCGGCCTTGCCGGAAATGGCCCAGACTGGGAGCTTGCCTGGTTCCTTGTGCGCAGAGAGCCGGAGTTCCACAAAGTGTCCTTTTCGGATTCCCAAGATGGGCACCCGGGGCACTTTGTATTTTTTGGGGGCGTAGTTCACGGCGATGCGCCGGGCCAGCCGCGTCAGGTCGGCCGGGGCAATGGCGTTGGCTCTGGTCTTGGCCAGGGGGGTGCTGCGGATTCGTTTGTAGGTGTTGATCATGTACCGGCTGACATTGTCCCCCAGGTGGAGCGCCCGCACAAAGGATGGACCGGCGCGGTCCGGCGTTGTGTCATTGGACCGCAGGAGCCGGGCCAGGTGTTGGTGCTCGCAGGTAAAGGGGTGCCCCATCATTCGCGGTATGTTTTGGGCATCGGTTTTCAGACTCAGGGCCTGGAGCAGAAGCCTCACGGCTTCGGTGTTTCCCGCGGCCTGATAATGGTTGCGCACGGCCAGGGCCAGGGCTGCGTAGGGGTCGTTGAAGCAGGATGGGTGCCCGTCGGAGATGGCGGCCTTGAGCTGGTCGCAGAGAAGAGGACCCTGGTTGTTTTCCTGGGCGTAGCGTTCCAACAGGCCGAGTTTGAGTACGGATTTGAACGGGCTGTCAATGCCCTTGACGATTTGCCAGAGTGCGGCTCCGAAAAATTCTCCGGCCGGGATGCGGGCAGCGTACCCGGCGTCCATGTATCTTTCAGGGTTGCCCATGGGGTCGGAAGCCGCAGCCGCGAGCTGGGCGTGGTAGGCCTTGGGACTGCACCCGGGCGTTGTAAGCCACCAGCCCGGGATGCGTCCGGCGAGAATGACGGCGGTGCGGTAGAACTCCTCCTTGAGCATCAAAGCCTGGGCTGTTCCGGAACTTTCCTTATCGCTGAAGCCGAATTGGTTGTTTTTGACGGCGTCCAGACTCATGAGAAAAAAGTGGACTTCCAGTTCAAAGGCTTCCTCAGCCCAGCGGCTCAGGGCATCAAGCTTGCGGCGCAGTCCATTCAAAGCCTGTGGGTCTGCGGCGTGGTCGTGGCAAACCCAAAAATCCGCATCCGATGTTTTGGTCTGGGCCACGCTGCCGATGCTGCCGATGGTGGACAAGGAGGCAATGGCCACACTGGGGTCCGCGACGGGCGGCTTGGGATCTTTGGGGAAATATTGACGCGCCAGGGCCAGGGTTTCCGGGTCCGGAACATATCCGGCCACGCGACAGGCCGGAATATCGGAAAGGCCAAGGGCCTGTTCGAAGCGACGGTCGGAAAGCAGGCAGGGAACCAGGTGGAGAAACGGACAATCCGGCAAGGTGGCGTTGGCCAAGGCAATGCGGCGTTCGTTGTTGATGCGCATCCGGGCCTCCCGGCGTCGGATGTCCTGGAGCCGAACCCAGAGGGCTGCGGTGCGGCGTAGAAAGGGCCCGGACTGGGGCGGAGGTGCGGGTGGGACGTCCGCAGCGGAGAGCTGTTCGGAGGCCATGTTTGTGATCAGATTTTGTTGTTCCTGGAGTTCGCTTTGGTCCAACAGCCCTACGCCGCTGGACAGCCCCAGGACGCGGCAGCGGGCCACGCTGCTGTGGCGGAGTGCAACGGATTTGAAGCGGGTGGAGGCAAAGACTTCCTCGCGCAGAGTGCAGCGGTGCCAGAGCAGACCGTGCAGGCTCGCATCGGACCAGATATTGCGGGTCAAGGTGGTGTTGCGCAGCAGCAGTGAATGTGCGGACCCGCCCTGGAAGCGGCATTGACCCAGCGCGGAACTGCGTAATCGAGTGTGTTCCAGCCGGGTGTCCGACAGCAGGGCGTTGGTCAGAAAGCATCGCTCCATGTCGCTTTCCCGCAAGGAGCATTCGGAAAGCACGGTTCCCGTGAAGTCGCAACGGTTGAAGGAGCAGTTTTGAAATGCGGTCCGGTGCAATCGCGTATGGCGTAGTTTGCAATTGGTGAAGGTGCACCCGGTGAAGTCGGCTTCCAGAAAGGTGGCGTTGGAAAAGTCCATGCCGGAGAAATTGGTGCGGATGAACTGGGTTTGTTCCAAGTAGGAGCCGCTCAGATTCAGGTTGGTAAGGGTCCGGCCCGTGAGGGCGGCGTTGCGCAGCTCCGAACCCGGCAAGGATTTGTCGCGCGGGCTGTGGGACCGCTCCAGGAGGTCGGCCAGGGAATTTTTTTTGGTTGGCAGTAGCCGGGACAACAGACCGCTGCCGCGCTGCGTACGAATGGGACCGGTGGCTGGTTCCGGCACGGCTTGCC
>JAQVYA010000127.1 GCA_028708865.1 Desulfovibrio sp.
CTGCGCCCGTCGCATACCGAGCGACTCGGCGACGAGCCGCCCGAGGATCAGGTCATTGAATATTTCGTCCGCCCCGGCCCCTTGCCGGACATCGGCGGTGTGCCGCTGGAGGCTTTGGAGTTTGGTTTCTGCAACGACTATGTCTGCTCCATCCGGGCCCGGGCCGCGGGCGGGGGCGCAGCGTACGAAGCCCTGGTGGCCCATTATTCCGGAATTTACGGCACGGAGAACCGGCGCGTCCACCTGTATGGGGCGCAGTGGGATCGGTATTGTGAACGGGACGATGGTGTGCAGGGGCCGGGAATCCGCTGGGTGCTCTGCGAACATCAGACCGACAATTGCGCGGTGTTTTCCATCCGGCATGACCGGGGCCGGGGAAAAGTGATCCTGCTGTTGGGGGACCAGTATGTCCCGTAACGTGGATGGGCGGGTACCGGGACGTGCTTAACCTGCCGCGGGGGTGTCCAACGGCGGAATATCGGGCCCGGTGGCGCGGCTGTCCGGGGCGATGGGGAACTCCAGGCGCAGGCGGGTTCCCTTGCCCGGTACGGATTGGATGTCCAGCTTGCCGCCCAGCATGTCGGCCCGTTCGCGCAGGCCGAGCAGGCCCATGCGTTTTTCCGAGAGCGCCTCTCCGGCGCGGGCCTTGAGATTGAACCCCGTGCCGTTGTCCTCCACGCGCAGGATCACATTGGGATGCGAGGCGACCAGCCGCACGGTCACCGTATCCGCCCCCGAATGCTTGCGCACGTTATTCAGGGCCTCCTGAACGATGCGAAAGACATGAATGCTGGCGTCGCCGTCCAGGCGGACGTAATCCATGCCCGCCGAGGTGAAGTCCACTTGCAACTCGCCGCTTGCGGCCACGCTCCGGCAGTAATCGGCAATGGTTTTGTCCAGTCCGATCTGGTCCAGGCCCGAGGGGCGCAGGTCGTGGGCCATGTCCCGCACCGAGCCGATGGACTTGCCCAGAATCTCCGCGCATCGCAGGGCCCGCTTGCGGGTCTGGGGGGGCAGGTCGTTTTCGTCGTCGAACAGGGTTTCAAAGGCAATTTTCAAGGCCGAAAGGTCCTGGGCCACGTTGTCGTGCAGGTCCAGGGCCACGCGTCGGCGTTCGAATTCCTGAATGCGGATCATCTCGCGGGAGAGAATGTTGCGGTATTCTTCGGCTTGTTTGCGATCCGTAATGTCCGTGAGGGAGCCTTCATAAAAGAGCACATCGCCGTTGAGCGCCCGCACGGTACGGGCCGTGCTTTCCACCCAGATTATTTCACCATTGCGCCGCCGGATGCGGAATTCAAAGGGTTCGGGCTTGTCGTGTTCCTCGGCGGTGCGGCGGAAGCGTTCGCGATCCTCGGGCGAGGCGTAGGCCTGTTCGCCCAGGTTTTCCATCTCTGCCACGCATTGGGCCGGAGAGGCGTACCCCAGCATGTTGGTCAGGGTTGTATTGGCCGAAAGCAGCCGTCCATCCGGTGTGGAACGGAACAGTCCCACCGTGGCGTTTTCGAACAAGGTCCGGTACTTGGCTTCGGCCTGGGCCAGAAAGGTCTGTTTTTCCGCCAGCCGGTCCGTCATTTCGTTGACCGCTTCGGCCAGTTCGGCCAGTTCGTCGTTCTGGCTCAGGTGCACCCGGGCCTGCATATCTCCCCTGGCCACGCGGCGGATCACATCGAGAATCCGGCGTACCGGGCTGAAGAGGTTGCGCATGAAGAAATAGAAGGTCGTGGCAAAGCACATGGGCAGCAGCAGGACCGTGATCATCAGGATGCTTTTGGTGGTATCCACCCGGGCCTGGTCCAGGGCCTGGCGGGTGCGACGCACCGAGGAGAGCAGATCCGCTTCGGAAATGACGTATCCCAGCCGCCAGTTGGTGGCTGAAAGGCGCTGGAAGGCGAAAAGATAGGGCTTTTCTTCCAGCCGTATGCTGAGGATCCCATGGTCGTCGGAAAGCATGGCCTGGGCCGCTTCCCGCACAGCGGGCCGGGAAGATTGCTTTAACTGGTAGCGCAGCAGTTCCCCGGGCTGGAGCTTTTCGGGCATGTCCAGTCCAAAGAGGCGGAGCCGTCCAGCAGGAAAGGCGATAAGTTTGCCCTCTTCCGTGACCAAAAAGCTGAACCCGTCCTCTTCGCTGCTGGCCAGGACCTGCTGCACGACCCGCTGCACCGAGATATCAATGCCTGTGGAGGCCAGAAATCGTCCGTCCGGCGCGTGTACCGGCATGCTCACCGTGACGATGAGCCCCTGGCCCATGGAATCCTGGTAGATTTCGTTCCAGATCAGGGAGCCGTCTGGATTGTTGTCCGGGGCCGCGCTGGTGAAGCAGATGTCCTCGCGGTAGTCAAAGACTTCGGGGCGGGGCATGAGTTCGGCGTGGTGAATGTTGGGATAATACCGGGACAGGCCGTCCGCCGTGATGATCCAGGAGGCCACCGCGCCTGCGGTGGACCGCTGGGCGTGGCGCAATAGCGGATCGACATGCGAAAGCGCATTGATGCGCCGGCGTCGTTCCGCCGTCAATTGGGGGAAGCCCCAGAACGCGCCTGAAGCCAGGCTTTCCGTAGTATTGGTGAAGATTCCGTTGTCTGCATGGAGGGACAAGGTTTCCCGCGGGTTGAAGTTGCGTTGCCCGTAGAAATCCTCATGGGCCAGAAAATGTCCCGCGCCGTCGGCCGCGTGTGTGACCGCGACTTCGGCTTGTTGGAAGATGGACTGGTAGTGGCGGGCCCGTTCCGTGACCACAGTGGAAAGGCCCTCCCGGGCCAGGGCCCGGATGTTTTGTTCATTCTGCTCGGCCGAAAATTGTCCCAGCTCGTTGATCTGGTCCAGGGATACGAACGCCACCAGCGCGGCCGTGGCCAGGATGGAACCCAGCAGGACCAGGGAAAACCGGGCGGCAAGGCGGGGTAGCAACAGCGGCAGCACAATGAAAACTCCGAAACGATATTGGGAAAGAAACGTTGTATACGTATTGTCGAAGAACTATGCAAGCGGGTTGTGCGTGAGCCGTTTCTCCTTCAACAATACGTACAGGCCCGCCAGGACGGCTTCGGCTGCGTCGTGGCGCAGGGAGGTGGGGCGTCTGGCTCCGGACCATTCCACCACGCGCCGGGCCGCGTCCAGGGCCACCTTTTTTGCGATTTTCCCGCTGGCGCGTTGGCGCGGCGCAAGCAGAACGCTCCGCCACTGTTCGGCCTGGATCAGGCGTACGGGAATGGAGCGCCGCCCGGCCTCGTCGCACCATATCTCCGCCAGTTTGCCGCCGCCTTCGACCACCAGCAATGCCGGTTGGTATTCCCGTAAAATATTGGCGGCGGCCCGGCGCAGTCGTGCGGCCCGGCCTAAATTGTGCGACCGGCACCAGATCAACCTGCCGTCCGCGCCGAACAGGGCCAGACCGGTGCGCAATCCAGCGTCTACGGCCAAGAGCAAATCCGTTTTCCCGGGGTGGTTGAACGTTTTGGAAGAATCATTGTCCCCCCCCCCCTTTCGGTGCGTGTGGTTTCCGAAGTTTTTTCATCCCGGGCAGAGGAGTATCTTCCCAGGGGGGCACAAACTTCCTCCTTTATGCCGGAGCGCTCTTTCCGCCTGTGTACCATGTCAAGCTCCCTGCATACCCGGTCCGCCGGAGTGGGAAATGGCGGAATAAATCCGTCCGAGACCCGTAGGAACGACAGTACACGAGGTCTGGCGTTTTTGCCATCATCCGGGAAACCAGGGGATTTCCCCGAAGTCGTGAAATAAAAAAGCCGGCCGTCATGAGATCATGACGGCCGGCCGGGATGTTGCAAGAGGTGACTTCAGATCAGGCTTCCTTGCCGTTCATGGTGTAGATGCGCTTACGGATTTGCAACAGCACCTGGTGGCAATCGTTGAGTTCCTGCTCAGTAAAACGGGTCAGCAGCTCCTGCTCCACTTCAAAGCAGATGCGGGTGATTTCTTCCAGCAGTAAAGTGGCCTTGGACTCCAGTTCCACAAGTTTGACGCGGCGGTCCTGCTCGGACACCTCGCGCCGCACCCAGCCGTCTTTTTCCAGTTGGTCCAGGGCGCGGGCCAGAGTGGGGCTTTCTACGCCCATGGCTTCTGCTATTTCTCTCTGGGAAACGGGCGACCCCACGAACTGGATGGTTTTTAGCGCCATCCAGCGGCTGTTGCTCAGCCCCAAAGGACGCAGCCGCTGGTCCAGCAGAGATCGCCACTCCTTGGATATCTCGTAGATGGTCAATCCCAGCAAGTTGGAGCCTTCTCTGTGTCCCCACTCGATGGATTCCCGTTCGAGGCAGAAAAGGCTTTTTTTTGCACTCATGCCGACTCCTTGCGCGAGCCGCGCCGCAACCGCTCCGTGGCCCCCATAATCAGTTTGTAGAATGCGGGGATGAAGAAGGTGGCGATGTATGTGGCTGCGAGCATGCCGCCGATGACGCCGGTGCCGATGGCGTGGCGCGAGGCCGCGCCGGCTCCCGAGCTGATGGCCAGGGGCAGCACGCCGAGCACAAAGGCCATGGACGTCATGATGATGGGCCGGAAGCGCAGGTGCGCGGCCTGGGCAGCGGATTCCATGAGCGAGAGGCCCTGTTTGCGAAGCTGCACTGCGAACTCCACGATGAGAATGGAGTTCTTGGCGGAAAGGCCGATCAAGGTCAGCAGTGCGATCTGCAAGTACACGTCGTTGGACAGGCCGCGCAGCCAGGTGGCTCCGATGGCTCCGAACAGGGCAAAGGGCACCACCATGATGACCGCCAGGGGCAAGGTCCACTGCTCATACTGGGCCGCCAGGATCAGGAAGACCATGAGCAGGCCGAGCAGGAAGATGAAGGTGGCGGAATCGCCCGAGGTCTTTTCCTGGTAGGCCGAGCCGGTCCAGGCCAGGGAGTACTCGGAGCCGAGCACTTCCGCAGCCACTTCCTCCATTACTTGAAGCGCCTGACCCGAGCTGTAGCCCGGGGCCGGTCCGCCCACGATTTTGGCGGCCGGGAAGATGTTGAACCGTTCAACGGTTACAGGGCCTGTCGTTTGCTCCACGTCCACCAGGGCAGTGAGCGGGATCATGTCGCCATTGTCCGAACGCACGAACACATGGGAAAGGTCGCCCGGATTGTCGCGGTAGTCGGATTCGGACTGCATGTTCACCTGGAAGGTGCGGCCGAGCATGTTGAAGTCGTTGACGTAATACGAGCCGAACGTGGCCTGCATGGTGGAAAAGACTCGGTCCACAGGGACGCCCATGGCCATAGCCCGTTCACGGTCCAGGTTGACGCGCAGCTGCGGCCAGTTGGCCGAGTATGTGGTGGATACGCGTCCCAGTTCCGGTCGTTTTCCGGCCGCAGCCACCAACTCTTGGGTGATGTCGGCCATTTCCGTTGCGCTGCCGCCGCCTCGGCTTTGGACGTAGCCCTCAAAACCGCCGGTGTTGCTCATGCCCTGAATGGGCGGCATGCCGAAGCTGAGGACAAAAGCGTCGGTGATGGGGTAGCCCAGGCCAAAGACGCGCTTCACAAAGCTGTCCGCGTCCTGTCCTTCTCCGGTGCGTTCTTCCCAGGGTTTGAGTTTGATGAACGTGGTGCCGGAGTTGGACTTGCGGGTGCCGGAAAGCAGGTCCAGACCCGTGAGGGAGATAAAGGAGTCCACCTCGGGCTGGGCCTGGAGTTTTTCGTCCAATTGCTGCATGGCCGCTTCGGTGCGATCCATGGAAGCTCCGTCGGGCAGCAGGGTCAGGGCCACGGCATAGCCCTTGTCTTCGTTCGGGACTAGGCCGCCGGGTACCTTTTCGAACAGGCCCCAGGTGCAGGCGATGAGCACGGCAAACAGGACCAGGGCCAGCCCGCCCCGCTTGAGCATGAAGCGGACACCGGCGGTGTAGCCGCGGGTCATGCGGTCGAAGAACTTGTTGAACCATTGCAGGGGGCGCAGCGGCTTGCCGTGTTTTTCCCGCAGGAGCAGGGCGCACAGGGCCGGGGTAAGGGTCAGGGCCACGACGCCGGAAATGACCACGGAAACCGCGATGGTAACGGCGAACTGCTTGTACATTTCACCGGCCAGCCCGCCCATGAAGGCAACGGGCACGAACACGGCGCAAAGTACGAGCACAGTGGCCACCAGCGCCCCGGCCACCTCGTCCATGGCTTTGATGGTGGCCTGTTTGGGTGGGAGTTTATGCTCCCGCATGACGCGTTCCACGTTTTCGATAACGAGAATGGCGTCGTCCACCACGGTTCCGATGGCCAGCACCAGACCGAACATGGTCAGGGTGTTGATGGAAAAGCCGAGGGCATGCATCCCCGCAAAGGCACCGATGATGGACACGGGGACGGCCAGAATGGGGATGACTGTGGCGCGCCAGTCCTGCAGAAAGAGGAAGATGATCAGAGAGACCAGGAGGAAGGCCTCCACAAGGGTCTGCCGTACCTCCTCTACAGAAATGCGTACAAAAGTAGTGGTGTCGTAGGGTACAAAGTACTTGATGCTTTCCGGAAAGGTCTGGGAAAGCTCTTCCATTTTGGCATGGACCCGTTCCGCGGTTTCCAGGGCGTTGGCGCCGGGTGCCAGGTAAATGCCCATGGCGACCGAGGGGATGCCCATGAATTTGGCGTCCACGCGGTAGGCTTTGGAACCCAGCTCAATGCGTGCCACGTCCCGCAGCCGGAGAATGGTGCCGTCCGGATTGGCGCGCAGGATGATGTCCCCGAACTGGTCCGGGTCCGTGAGGCGGCCCAGGGTGGTGACCGTATACTTCAGCTCGACAGGACCCGTGGGCCGGGAGCCGATGGAGCCGGCCGCGAACTGGGCGTTCTGCTCCTTGAGGGCCTCGGCCACGTCCGCCGGGGTGAGGCCGAGTTGGGCCAGGCGGTCGGGCTGGAGCCAGATGCGCATGGAGTAGTCTCGCGAGCCAAAGATGGACGCGTCTCCTACGCCGGGCAGGCGTTTGAGCTCGTCCACGATGTTCACGAGGGCATAGTTGCTCATGTAGGTGGTGTCGTAGCGTCCGCCTTCCGAACGCAGGTTGACCACCATGAGCATGCTGGAAGAACGCTTGCGGACGGTGACGCCCAGGCGGCGCACCTCTTCGGGCAGGCTGCTTTCCGCGGCCTGTACGCGGTTGTTTACGTTGATGGTGTTTTGGTCGGGGTCGGTGCCCACGGCAAAGGTGACGGTGATGCTCAGGGTTCCGCTGTCCGAGCTGGCGGAGTTGATGTAGAGCATGTTGTCCACGCCGTTGATCTGCTGCTCCAGGGGCGCGGCCACGGTGTCGGCGATGACTTCGGCGCTGGCGCCGGGGTAGCTGGCCGAGACCTCCACCTGGGGCGGGACGATTTCCGGGAACTCCGCTATGGGCAGGTTCATGAGGGAAATCAAGCCCGCAAGGCAGATCACCAGGGAAATGACCGTGGCGAAAACAGGGCGGTTGACGAAAAAGCGTGAGAACATCTTACTGGTCTTCTCCTTCCGTCTGGTCCGCTGCCGGATCGGGCTTCGGAGATTTCGCGGACGATTCTGTCCCGGCCTCGGGGTGGTCCGGAGCCACGGTCACGGGGACGCTGGGGCGTACCTTGATCACGCCTTCGCTGATGATGCGCTCACCATCTTTCAGACCATCTTCCACCACGAATTTGTCTTCCACTTCGATGCCCAGCTTGATGGGGCGGGCCGTGGGCATGTTCTGATCGTCCAATACATATACAATGGGACCTTGCTGGGTGAAGAGCACGGCGCGCTGGGGGATGAGCAGCGCCTGTTTCAGCACCGCACCCTTGACGAACACACGCACATACTGCCCGGGCAGCACGATTTTGTCCGGGTTGGAGAACTCGCCCCGTACGCGGATGGATCCGGTCTGGGGGTCCACGCGTTTGTCAGAAAAGTTGATGAATCCGGAAATGGGGTAGATGCTGCCGTCCACAAGGCGCAGTCCCAGTGTGTATTCATCGTTCTCCAGCATCATTTTCCCTTCGGCCAGCCAGCGGCGATTGCGAAGAGCCACGCCGCTGGGTACGGAGAAATTCACGTAGAACGGGTCCAGCTGGGTAATGGTGGTCAGCACGCTGCTGTTGGCGATGACCAGGCTGCCCTCGCTCAGGGTTTCTTTGCTGGTCATGCCCGCGATGGGGGCGCGTACTTCGTTGTAGTCCACGCTGATGCGGGCGTCGCGCACTTTGGCTTCGGCCTCCTGCACGCTGGCCAGGGCGGATTCGTAGGCGGTGACGGCGTTGTCCCGTTCTTGGGCGCTCACGGCTCCGTCCTTATAGAGCTTCACGATGCGGTCACGCTCGCGCCGGGAGTTTTCCAGCGTGGCGCGTTCCCGAGCCAGGGTGCTGACGTACTGGGCCAGATTGGCGTCGGATTTTTCCGGGTCAATGGTGAAGAGCAAGTCGTTTTCCTCCACATAGGAGCCTTCAACGTACTTGCGCTCCAGCAGAATGCCGCCGGTTCGGGCGGTTACGTCGATTTCCCGGGCACCGGCCGTTTGGCCCATGTATTCAAAGGTCAACGGCTGGTCCTGGCGTTTCAGGGTGGCGGCCTTAACCATGGGCGGCGGCATCTGTCCCTGAGGCTCGTCGCTGCCGCAGCCGGCCAGCGCCAGGACAAAAATTGCAATCATCAACAGACCCAGGCGATGAATGGGGGTTTGAATACTGGTCACGTTTCCTTCCGAGCGTTTGAATATTGATTCTAAAGAAAGGTTAGCTTGCTAATTATTAGAAACGCAATCGATAGTCGCACCGCCTGTGGAAGTCAACCTATGTGAATATTTTTTGAAGGATTAACGATATATGCCTGTTATAATTCGTATTAATATATGATGACATCTCTGGGATGGGGGCATTGGCGGAGGGGTAGCCGTACCTAATAGAAAGGGCGGGAGCCGAAGCCCCCGCCCTTTGTTGTCGTTTTTGCGAACCTTTTGTTTAAAGCTTGCAGGCGGTCTTCAGGTCGTCTGCGGCATCGGTCTGCTCCCAGGTGAATTCGGGAAGTTCGCGACCGAAGTGACCGTAGTTGGTCGTTTTTTTGAAGATGGGGCGACGCAGGTTCAGGCGTTCCTGGATGTAATAGGGACGCAGGTCAAAAACCTCGCGCACGGCCTTGGTCAGGGTTTCGTCGCTGCATTCGCCGGTGCCGTGGGAGGTGACCACCACGGAAACCGGTTCGGCCACGCCGATGGCGTAGGCCACCTGCACTTCGCACTCGCGGGCCAGCCCGGAGGCCACCACGTTTTTGGCCACGTAGCGGGCCATGTAGGCTCCGGAGCGGTCCACT
>JAQVYA010000128.1 GCA_028708865.1 Desulfovibrio sp.
TGGGCGGGGAACGGCGGCAGATCGTGGCGGCCGTGCTCGGTGTGGCCGCTTTTTTGGATGTGCCTCTGGTCTTCTTCGCCACCAAGCTCTGGGGCGGGGTGCACCCTGTGGATACGGCCCGCAAGGCCTCGGGCATGACGGGCCAGATGTGGCACACCGTTTTTGTGGGACTGGTGGCGTTCGGCCTGCTCTGGCTGTTGTTCCTGCTGGTCCGGCGTGCGCAACGCACCCGTGGAAAGGCGCTGGACGCTCGTCTGGCGAATCGATTGATGGCTGAAGGAGAGGGAGTATGAAGGCGACAACCTATATCGTCCTGGCGAATCTGGCCGTCTGGGGCGGTCTGGCGGCGTATGGAGCGTTCCTCGCCGCCAGGGCCGCGCGTCTGGCCCGCCGGGCAAGACAATTGGAGCTGCTCAGCAATGACCAATGACAAGCAATCGTCCCCCACTGTGGGCCGCAAGGTCGTCCTCGTGGCCGCGGTGATCGGTATTGCCGCCATCTTTTTCTCCTCCATGCTGTACCGATGGGAAAATCCCAGCCTGCAAAAGGCCATGCGCCAGCAGTCGGCTCCGTCCCAGGGGCCGTCCGGCGGCATGCCCGAGGGTATGGCCGGCATGGATATGGATGGCGTCCGCGCCATGATCCAGGGTCTGGAAAAACGGCTGGAGGAAAATCCCGAAGATCTGGAAGCCTTGATGCAACTGGCCAATATCCGCATGCTGCGCGGCGACAAAGAAGGGGCGGCCGCCTACCTGGACCGCGTGCAGAGTGCCGCGGGCACGGACAAGATGGCCCTGATGGACCTGGCTGGTCGATGGTTTGAAATGGACCGTTTCGACAAGGCTGCCATCGCCCTGGAAACCATTCTTCAGTCTGAACCCGACGAAATGTTCGCTCATTATAATCTGGGCGTTCTTTACAAATACCGCCTGGACCAGCCGCAAAAGGCCGAAGCCCACCTGCGCACCGTGGCGGAAGGTGAACACGATTTTGATGACCTGCGCGAGCAGGCCCGCAAGGCGCTTGAGGACGGGTAAAGCCCCGTGGGAGCGGGCCTCTCTCGGTTGACAAGCAATAGGTATTGTAACTAGATTACCCCACTTCCCAAGAAGTCGGCATTCCGTGTCCGCCGGCCGGGAAGCGGGGGAAACCCGTATCGATTCGTTCCGTGTCGTTCACACCTTTTATCGTCTGCTATCGTCAGGAGGGACTTGTATGAAAGCGAGATGGATGCTCAATGTGCTCGCCGTGCTCGTGGTGGCCGTTTTGGCCGCGGGCTGCGGCGGTGAATCCAAAGAGGAAGCCTCGTCCGGCGGTGAGGCTCCCCAGGGCGAGATCATTCTCGGCGTGCCCGGGGCCCATTCGGGTGATCTGGCCTCCTACGGCCTGCCCACGGTGAATGCCGCGGAGCTGGTGGTGGAAAAGATCAATGCCGAGGGCGGCGTGCTGGGCCGGACCGTAAGGGTCGTGGCGCAGGACGACGAGTGCAAGCCGGAAAAGGCCACCAACGCGGCCACCAAGCTGCTTTCCGAGGGTGTGCACGTGGTGCTGGGGCATATTTGCTCCGGAGCCACGAAAGCGGCCCTGCCCATTTATACCGAGACGCGCATCGTGTGCATGTCGCCGTCCGCCACCAACCCGCCTCTGACCCAGAGCGGAGACTATCCCAACTTTTTCCGGACCATCGCGGCTGACGACGCCCAGGCGCGCCTTGGCGTGGACTTCGCCAAGCAGCTCGGCCTGAAGAGCATTGCCGTGATCCACGACAAGGGCGACTACGGCAAGGGCTTTGCCACCTTTGCGCGCGACTTTGTGGAGGCTGACCCCGAACTGAGCGTGGCGCTCTTTGAGGGCGTGACCCCCGGGGCCGTGGACTACTCGGCCGTGGTACAGAAAATCAAGAACTCCGGCGCTGAGGGCGTGATCTTCGGCGGCTACCATCCCGAAGCCTCCAAGATCGTCTCCCAGATGCGCAAAAAGGATTTGGACATCCCGTTCATCTCCGACGATGGCGTGAAGGACGACACCTTCATCAAAGTCGCCGGCGAGTACGCCGAGGGCGTGTACGCCTCCGGCCCCAGGGATTTTTCCAGCAACCCGCTTTACCATGTGGCCCTTGAGGCGCACAAGGCCAAGTTCGGCACGGACCCGGGCGCATTTTACTACGAAGCCTATTCCGCGGCGCTGGCCCTCCTGAACGCCATTGAAAAGGCCGGGTCCACGGACTATGACGCCGTGGTCAATGCGTTGCGCACCGAGGATGTGGATACGCCGGTGGGCAAAATCAAGTTCGACGCCAAGGGCGATGCCGAGGGCGTAGGCTTTTCCATGTATCAGGTCCAAGACGGACAGTACGTCGAGTTGAAGTAGGACAAGGAACGGGGCGGCTTTGGGCCGCCCCGATTGGTCCCAGGGGGCGGGCGGCGGCCCGTTCCCTGGTATTTATTTCAAGCGGGTTGGTACAATGGACTACTTTCTGGAACTCTTTTTCGGGGGATTGACCCGGGGCAGCATCTACGCGCTCATTGCCTTAGGCTACACCATGGTCTACGGCATCATTGAGCTGATTAACTTTGCCCATGGGGAAATCTACATGATCGGAGCCTTCACCGGCTTGATCGTGGCGGGCGTGCTCGGCACTCTCGGGTTTCCCATGCTCGGCATCCTTTTCGTGGCCCTGGCCTGCGCGGTGATCTGGTCCGCCGCCTACGGCTATACTGTGGAAAAAATCGCTTACAAGCCTTTGCGGAACGCGCCGCGCCTGTCGCCGCTCATCTCCGCCATCGGCATGTCCATCTTTTTGCAGAATTACGTGCTTCTGGCCCAGACTTCGGACTTTCTTCCCTTTCCCAAGCTCACGCCCGATTTTGCCTTCATGGAGCCGCTGCGGTCCTTTGTGAGTACTTCGGAACTGTTCATTATCGGGTCCACGCTCCTGGTCTGCGTGGCCCTGACCCTGTTCATCAAGTACACCCGGCTGGGCAAGGCCATGCGCGCCACGGCCCAGAACCGGAAAATGGCCATGCTCGTGGGCGTGAAGGTGGACAAGGTCATTTCCGCCACGTTTGTCATTGGTTCGGCCCTGGCAGCCGTGGGCGGGGTGCTCATCGCCTCGCATATCGGGCAGATCAACTTTTATTTCGGTTTCATCGCCGGGGTAAAGGCCTTTACGGCCGCTGTCCTCGGCGGCATCGGCTCGGTGCCCGGTGCCATGCTTGGCGGGCTGATCCTGGGGTGGACCGAGGCGTTTGCCACGGGCTACGTCTCGTCCGACTATGAGGACGTTTTCGCCTTTGCCTTGCTGGTGCTCATTCTCATTTTCCGGCCCGAGGGCATCCTCGGCAAGGATTCCACCCAAAAGGTCTAGGAGGCGGGCATGCAACAAATTATCCGAGCGTTGCTCGTCAGCCTCTGGTTCATGTTCCTGACCTTCCCGATCCTTGTGATCAAGGTGGATACCATCAACGACATCATTGTCTGGCGCTGGATGAATGCCCTGTACATCGGGGCCGGGGTTCTGCTGCTTCAGGCCCTGTGGCATGCCTGGAAGCATGTGCATGCCCTGCGCAAGGAGGATCGTGATCGGGATGCCGTGGCCTGGGCCGTGCTGGTCTGCCTGCCGGTCCTCTGGCTGGCCTGGATCGCCACACGCAATACGGATAAGCCGCTGCACGTGGCGGACAAGGTGTTCATGATTTTGGTGGCGCCACTCTGGCTGGTGGATTTCTTGCGCAGCCCGCAGGACCGGCAACCGGACTGGCACGACTGGCCCTGCATGATTCTCTTCCCTCCGTCTCTGCTGGTGCGGGCCTATCTGGGCCTGTTCCGTGCTCGGGGCGAGGCCGTGAGCATTCCCGGGGTGGAGCACCCCAATCTGCTCCAGACCATGTTGGAGAATCAGAAGGCCATGCGCCCCCTGTACCTGCTGCTGTTGGTGCTGGCCGTCTGCTATCCTCAGATGGTGGAGTTCTACCAGACCAACATCATGGTCAACTTCATGATCTGGATCGTGCTCGGCCTGGGCCTGAACATCGTCATCGGCCTGGCCGGACTGCTGGACCTTGGGTTTGTGGCCTTTTACGCGGTGGGCGCCTATGCCTACGCTTTGCTGAACCACCACTTCGGCTTGAGTTTCTGGTATGTGCTACCCATCGGCATGGTGTTCGGAGCCGTATGCGGCCTGCTGCTTGGTTATCCCGTGCTGCGTCTGCGGGGCGACTATCTGGCCATCGTGACGCTCGGCTTTGGCGAGATCATCCGGCTGGTGCTGGAAAACTGGTCCAGCTTTACCCACGGTCCTTCGGGCATCTCCAACATTGACCGGCCGCCGTTCGTCACGGATTTGAGCATCATGCAGGCCACGGAATACATGTATTATATCATGCTCGGGCTGCTGTTGATGACCATCTTTGTGGTCACGCGGCTGAAGAATTCGCGCATCGGACGGGCCTGGCTCGCCCTCAAGGAGGACGAGATCGCCTGTCAGGCCATGGGCATCGATAAGACCAAGACCAAGCTCACCGCCTTTGCCCTGGGAGCCACCTGGGCCGGACTAGTGGGGGTCGTCTTTGCCGCGAAAACCACCTTTATCAATCCCATGAGCTTCACGCTGATGGAGTCTATCATCATCCTTTCCATCGTGGTGGTGGGCGGCATGGGGTCCATTCCGGGCGTGATCACCGGCGCCCTGGTGCTCATCCTGGTGCCGGAATGGTTGCGCGGCGTGGAGGAATACCGCATGCTCGCGTTCGGCGCGTTCATGGTCATGGTCATGGTCTTCCGGCCCCAGGGACTGGTCAGCGCCCGGCGCAAGGTCTATCAGTACGACAAGGCAAAGGCGGTGAATGCTCATGAATAACCCCGCCCTTGACGTTCGTGGCTTGTGCATGGATTTTGGCGGGCTGCGCGCCCTCAACCAGGTGGAGCTGGAGGTCCGGCAGGGGGAGATCGTGGCACTCATTGGCCCCAATGGTGCGGGCAAAACCACGTTCTTCAACTGTATCACGGGGATATACACACCCACGCAAGGGGAAATATTCGCCTTGCCGGACGGCAAAAACCGGGTCAAAATCAATGGCCGTAAGCCCAACCATGTGACTGAGCTGGGCATGGCCCGCACCTTTCAGAACATCCGGCTGTTTCCATCCATGACCGTGTTGGAAAATGTTATGATCGGGCGGCACTGTCGCAACCGCTCCTCCATTCTCGGGTCGGTCCTGCGCGACAGGCACACCCGGGCCCAGGAGGCCGAGGTGGTGGCCCGCAGCTATGAGATGCTGGAATTGGTGGGGCTGGAGCGCTGGGCCAATGAGCTGGCTACCAATCTGCCCTACGGGGCGCAGCGGCGGCTGGAAATCGCCCGGGCCATGGCCACGGAGCCGTTTTTGTTGTTGCTGGACGAGCCCGCCGCAGGCATGAACCCCCAGGAGACTCTGCGACTGGAGGAACTCATCGACCATATTCGCGATACCTACCACATCGCGGTGCTGCTCATCGAGCATGACATGAAAATGGTCATGAGCGTTTCCGACCGGATTTACGTCATGGATTACGGACAGCGCATTGCCGAGGGAACTCCCGAGGAAGTGAGCAAAAATCCGGACGTGATCAAAGCCTATCTCGGGGAGGACGCCCATGACTAGCCCGTTGCTTGAATTGCGGTCCATCGACACCTATTATGGCAACATCCAGGCCCTGTATGGCGTGGACATCACCGTGAACGAGGGAGAAATCATCACCCTGATCGGTGCCAACGGTGCGGGCAAGAGCACCACGCTCATGTCCATTTGCGGCGTGACCCCGCCGCGGCGGGGCCAGGTGGTTTTTCAGGGCACGGATATCACCAGGACTCCGGCCGAAACCATCGTGGCCATGGGCATCTGCCAGGTGCCCGAGGGGCGGCTCATCTTCCCGGGGTTGACCGTTTCGGAAAACCTGGACATGGGGGCGTTCCTGCGCAACGACAAGGACGGCGTGCGCCAGGACATGGAGCGCGTCTACCAGTTGTTCCCCATCCTGGCGGAGCGGCGGCGTCAGGCGGGCGGGACCCTGTCCGGCGGCGAACAACAAATGCTGGCCATTGGCCGGGCGCTCATGGCCCGGCCCAAGGTGCTGCTTTTGGACGAACCATCCATGGGGCTTGCGCCGTTGGTGGTTCGGCAGATTTTTGATATCATCAAGCAGATCAACAAGGAGCAGGGCACGACCATCTTTCTGGTGGAGCAGAACGCCAACCTGGCGCTCAAGATCGGCCATCGCGGCTATGTCATGGAAAACGGAGTCATTACCATGGCGGACCGTTGCGAAAAACTCCTTGCGGACGATAGTGTGAAAAAGGCCTATCTCGGCCTTTGAAGAAATTCGAACAATAACCCAACATCGCTTTGGCGAGGTTCTTCATGGAAAAGATTGTGACCAATGCCCTGACGTTTGACGACGTATTGCTGCTTCCGGATTATTCCGAAACCACTCCGGACGCGGTGGATGTCTCCTCTTATCTCACGCCGGAAATCCGGCTGACGATTCCCCTCCTTTCGGCGGCCATGGATACGGTCACCGAAGCCCGCATGGCCATTTCCCTGGCCAGACACGGCGGCGTGGGCGTTGTGCACAAGAATCTTTCGGTGCGTGAGCAGTGCGTGGAAGTGGATAAGGTCAAAAAGTCCGAGTCCGGAATGATCATCGATCCCATCACCGTGCATCCGGACGACAGTCTGGGCAAGGTGCTGGACATCATGACCGAGTACCGTATTTCCGGGCTTCCCGTGGTCAAGGGCGACCATCTCGTGGGCATCATTACCAACCGCGACATCCGTTTCGTCAAGGACCGGGAGACCCGCGTCTCCGAACTGATGACCAGCCGCAACCTGGTCACCGTGCCTGTGGGCATCGCTCCGGAAGAGGCCAAGCGCTACCTGCACCAGCACCGCATTGAAAAATTGCTGGTGGTGGATGAGGAAAACAAGCTCAAGGGCCTGATCACCATCAAGGACATTGAAAAGGTCAAAAAGTATCCCTTTGCCTGCAAGGACGACCTGGGCCGCCTGCGTGTCGGTGCGGCCATCGGCGTGGGGGAAAGCGGCCTGGAACGTGCCGAGGCCCTGCTGCGCGCCGGTGCGGACTTCCTGGTGCTGGATTCGGCCCACGGCCATTCCAAAAACATTCTGGCGTCCATCAGCGCCTTGCGCGCCGCATTTCCTTCCGCCCAGATCATCGGTGGCAACGTGGCCACCTACGCCGGGACCAAGGCGCTGATCGAGGCGGGCGTGGATACAGTCAAGGTGGGCATTGGCCCGGGCTCCATCTGCACCACCCGCATCGTGGCGGGCGTGGGCGTGCCGCAGGTCACGGCCGTGATGGAGTGCTCCCGCGCGGCCCACGAGGAAGGCAAGTGCATCATTGCGGACGGCGGCGTGAAATTCTCGGGTGACGTGGTCAAGGCCATTGCTGCCGGAGCCGACTCCGTGATGATGGGATCGCTCCTGGCCGGTACGGAGGAGTCCCCGGGCGAAACCGTGCTCTACCAGGGACGGACCTACAAGACCTATCGCGGCATGGGGTCCATCGACGCCATGAAGCGCGGCAGTTCGGACAGGTATTTTCAGGAGAAATCCAAAAAGTTGGTGCCCGAGGGCATTGTGGGCCGGGTTCCCTACCGGGGGCGCGTGGCCGACTCCGTGCACCAGCTCATCGGCGGACTGCGTTCCGGCATGGGGTATACGGGCTGCGCCACCATCAAGCAATTGCAGGAAAAGGCGCAGTTCGTACAGATTTCCATGGCCGGGCTGCGTGAATCCCATGTGCATGACGTGACCATCACCAAGGAAGCCCCCAACTATCGTGTGGATTCCAACTAAAGGCCACGGACCTGTAATGAAAAACACGCGTTCCGCCTTGTCAGACGGCGGGGCGGAATGCGAAGCCCGTCCGGAATGTCGGCCGGGCCTTGCGTTCCCGGGCTGGGGACGCGCAAGACCAGGAGAATTCTATGGATAAGGTTGTCATTCTGGATTTCGGATCCCAGTTTACGCAGCTCATTGCCCGGCGCGTCCGGGAGGCGGGCGTGTACTCCGAGATTCACCCCTGCACCACGGATCCCGAACGGGTCAAGGCGCTTGACCCGCAGGCTCTGATCCTTTCGGGCGGGCCGTCCAGCGTACTGGACCCGGGTTCTCCGGGCCTGGACCCCGCGTATCTGGATTGGGGGCTGCCTGTGCTCGGCATTTGTTACGGCATGCAGCTGCTTTCCCATAATCTGGGCGGCAAGGTCGTGGCTTCGGCGGACCGGGAATACGGCCGGGCGGAGTTCCAGGTCTTGAACGACTGCCCGCTCTTTGACGGGGTGGAAAAGCCCGAGGGCATGACGGTGTGGATGTCTCATGGTGACCGGGTGGAGGCCATCCCCCCCGAATTTGAGATCATGGGCCGGACCGCGTCCATTCCCTTTGCGGCCATGGGCCACCCTGGTAAGCGCATTTACGGTCTGCAATTTCACCCGGAAGTGGCCCATACCGAAGACGGCTCCCTGGTGTTGCAGAATTTTCTGTTCAAGGTGGCGGGACTCAAGCCCACCTGGTCCATGGCTTCCTTTGTGGAAAACACGATTCAGGACCTGGCCCGGACCATTGGTGACGACAAGGTGGTGCTCGGCCTTTCCGGCGGCATCGACTCCACCGTGGCGGCCGTGTTGCTGCACAAGGCCATCGGCCACAACCTGCACTGCATCTTCGTGGACAACGGACTGCTGCGTATGGGCGAGCGCCAGGAGGTCATCGGCTTTCTGGAAGAGCATTTCGAGCTGAACGTCAAGTGCGTGGACGCGGCCGACGAATTCCTTGACAAGCTGGAAGGCGTCACCGACCCGGAGCAAAAGCGTAAGATCATCGGCCACACCTTTATCGAGGTGTTTGACAGGGAAGCCAAAGCCATCAAGGGCGTAAAGTTCCTGGGGCAGGGCACGCTCTATCCGGACGTGATCGAGTCCGAATCCTTTAAGGGACCTTCGGCCGTGATCAAAAGCCACCACAACGTGGGCGGTCTGCCTGAGAAAATGGACC
>JAQVYA010000129.1 GCA_028708865.1 Desulfovibrio sp.
TCGCAGCGACCTTTATTATAGGTTGCGGGTGCTCATGATCCATACCCCGGCGTTGCGGGATCACCGGGAGAACATTCCCAGGTTGGCGCGCCGCTTTATGGACCATGCGCAAAACCTGGCGGGCCGGGGCCGCGTGGACCTCAGCCGTGGGGCCATGGAGCGGCTCGTGCAATACGACTGGCCCGGCAACGTGCGGGAATTGCAGAACTGCATGATCATGACCGTGACCATGGCCGAGGGCGAGGTGGTTCAGGCTGCGGACCTGCATCTGGACGGCGCGGCCACGGGCCGTGCCGAAAACGCTCTGGTCCGACTCTCCGGGAGATGGCCTGCCCCGGGATGGTGCCCGGATGCAGGAGGAGAGACCGGGGCGGGGCGTTCCAAAGGGGCGGATGCGCCTGGCGGGTGCATGGACGCGTCCAAAGACGGAAACGGCGCAGCAGACGCCCGGCCCGCAGCGGATTTCCTGGAAGAACATCCGAACAATGGAATCGGGGAGGCAGCGGAGGATTGCGGCGGGACAGGGACAACGTCTCCAGATGACGCGGTTTCGAAATCGTTTGGAGCGGCCGCGTCCCGGGATGCGGACCAGGACGGGACGATTGCGGATCAAGAACCCGGCAAGCCGGGCCCGGCCCGGGATTTGGCCGGCGGCAATGGCCTGCCCGAGGGGCTCAATGCGCGGCAAAGCAAAGCCTGGGCCGGAATCATGGCCGAAGGTTCGATCACGCGAGCGCGATACGAGGAATTGGCCGGGGGGGACATGTCCTCGCGTACAGCCATCAATGACCTTCAGGACTTCGTGGACCGCGGCGTGCTGCGCAAGGTGGGCCGCGGCCCGGCGACACGCTACGTGGTGCGGACCGAAGCCGGGGACGCGCAACGTCCCGAGAGGCGGTGATGTTTCGTAACTTCTTGGAAAAGCGACGGCTGCGCCGCTACGAGGCGCGGGAAAAGGCCTTGCAGGTTTTTCGGCGTCGGTATGTAAGTTTTTTGGAATTGATCGAATCCAATTCCGAGTTGCTCGGCATCATCGGCGAAATAATGGAAAAGCTGCGCGGCGAGGAATTGTTCGGCATGTCTTATGTGCGTTCCCGCGTGACCCGGGCGCTGTTTCATGCTCAGCGCATGGCCCGCAGTTACGATGCCCTGTCCGGTGGCCAGGGCCGTCCTGTGCTGGCCGCGTTGGAACGCATCCGGACGGAGATCCTGGCCCGGATGGAGGATGCGGCCGGGCCGAACGTCCGGGAGCCGGTGCTGGCGTATGATCAGGTGGGCGTGGAATTGCTGGATGTGGTGGGGGGCAAGAACGCGCATCTGGGAGAGATGGTCCGGGCAGGAGTGCGCGTTCCGCCCGGGTTTGCCGTGAGCGTGGCCGCGTTTCAATCGCTGCTGGCCGTGCCCCTGGCCGAGGGCGGCACATTGAGGGACGGAATCCGGCGGCATTTGTTGGCCGTGGATCCGGCCCAGCCGGATACCATTTCCCGGGCCTCCCGGGAGATTGAACAATTGCTGCTGGACGTACCCCCGCCGGAAGAGGTGGCCCGGGCACTGGATCAGGCCTGGGAGCGACTCGAACAGCAGTGCGGGGAGCCTGTGCTGCTGGCCTTGCGCTCCAGCGCTGTGGGCGAGGACAGCGAACTGAGCTTTGCGGGCCAGTACCTCACGCTGCTGGGCGTGCGGCGAGAGGAGGCGGCCCGGGCCTGGATGCGTGTGGTGGCCAGTCTGTTCACGCCCCATGCCCTGACCTACCGGCTGCATAAGGGGGTGCCCTTTGAGGATACGGCCATGGCTGTGGCTTGCCTGGTCATGGTGCGTTCCGAGAGCAGCGGCGTGCTCTATACCTGCAATCCCGTGGATGCTTCGGACCAGCGCGTGCGTGTGGAAGGCGTCTGGGGGCTGGGGCCCTATGCTGTGGATGGCGTGGTGCAGCCCGATTCCTGGACCGTGGAGCGCAATCCGCTGCGCGTGGTCCGGGCCGTGCCCGGGCGCAAGCATGTGCGTCTGGACCTGGACCAACATGGCCGCCCCACCGAGCGGCCTGTTTCCGCAAAGGAACAACAACGGCCCTGCCTGCATCGGCGGCAGCTGCTGGAACTGGTCCGCATGGGCCTGCGCCTGGAGCAGCGCTTTGGAGCGGCCCAGGATGTGGAGTGGGCCCTTTCTCCGGATGGAACGCTCTTTATTTTGCAATCCCGGCCCCTGCGTGCCGGGCGGCCCGGCCAGATCGCCGGTCCCCCGGTTCCCGGGCGGCGCGTTCTGCTCCAAGGGGGCGAAACGGCCTGTCCGGGCGTGGGCTGTGGTCCGGTGCGGCGGGTGCGCGATGAAAACGACCTGGCAAACTTCCCGGAAGACGGCGTGCTGTTGGCGGAGCGCACTTCGCCCGGGTATGTGCTGGTGTTTCAACGGGCCCGGGCCGTGATCACGGACACGGGCAGCGTGACCGGCCACATGGCGTCCCTTTGTCGGGAGTTCGAGCTTCCCGCGGTGCTGGGACTGCGCGGAGCGACCCAAGCCCTGCGGGAGGGGCAGGTGGTCACTGTGGACGCAGGGGCGGGCCGGATCTACGAGGGCCGGGTAGAAGAACTGCTGGCCGCGCAACCCGAACGCCGGGTGCTCATGACCGGATCGCCGGTGTACGAGGCCCTGCGCGCCGTGGCCGGGTTGATCACGCCGCTGCACCTGACGGATCCCCAGGCTCCGGAATTCGAGCCCGGCCATTGCCGGAGCCTGCACGATCTGATGCGTCTGATTCACGAGCACTGCTACCGGCAGATGTTCGTGGTCAGCGATCAGGCATCGGACGTTTCCGGCCTGTCCGTGAAGTTGGCGGCCCGGTTGCCGTTGGATCTGTATATCATCGACCTGGGGGGCGGACTTCACGACCCGGACGTGTCCGACGTGGTGGAGCAGGACCAGGTCACGTCCGCGCCGCTGCGGGCCCTGCTGGACGGCATGCTGGACCGCAATCTCTGCGGAGGAGAGCCCCGGCCCGTGAGCCTGTCCGGGTTTTTCTCGGTCATGAGCAGCCAGCTTCTGACCCCGCCCGGGGCCGGAGGGCAGCGGTTCGGCGACCGAAGCTACGCCATTGTTTCCGATAAGTATCTGAATTTCAGTTCCCGGGTGGGGTATCACTATTCCATTTTGGACGCCTATTGCGGCCAGACCGTGAACAAAAACCACATCAGCTTCGAGTTCAAGGGCGGAGCCGCGTCCGGCGAGTTGCGTAATCGCAGGGTCCGCGCCATCGCCCGCATACTCACGACGCTGGGGTTCGCCACCGAGGTCCGGGGGGACCGCGTCACCGCCCGCATGGGCAAACGGGAACGCGGGGAATTGCTGGAGCGGCTCAACGCCCTGGGGCGGCTGCTCATCTTTACCCGGCAGATGGACATGCTCATGACCAGCGAGGAGCATGTGGACCTGCTGGCGGATGGTTTTTTGAACGGGGATTATGCCTGCGCCCGGCTGCGCGGAGATGGTCCGGACAGCAGCCGTTGAGCCCCGATTTCGCATATTTTGTCCCTGACGGCGCTGGAACCGGCGGTGTGGGTTTTGGCGTGGGGGCATGCTCTCCGGGCCGTTGGGCTTGCGTCCGCAAGGCGAATGCGGTAGGCAGCATGTCCCGCTTGATATCCCGTTTACAAAAACCACATCAAATTACAGGGTATTTCGATTGAAGAATCTTGATCTCAACATGTTGTCCCGGTTCGGTGCCGGGGATGACCGTGAAAGCTTTGTCCCCAAGGGCGTGTGCTCCAAGATGATCCAGTTCTCCGTGGAGGAGGGCAAGGTTCGACGTGTTACCTTTACCGGCGGCTGTGACGGCAACCTCAAGGGCATTGCCCGGCTGGTGGAAGGAATGGACGTGGAAACCGTCATTGAACGGCTCCAGGGCATTACCTGCGGGAAGAAGCGTACCTCCTGCCCGGACCAGTTTTCCCTGGCCCTGCGCGACTACCAGAACAAACATTAACCGGACCGCTCTCCCCTTTTGCATGCGACAGGGCGCAGCGCCTTTCCACGCCAGGGGTGCGCAGGGCGTCATCAAGGCCTTGTTACGAGTGTTCCGCTGCCGCGTTGATATCGTCCCTCAGGGCCTGGTTGTGCGGGCGCATTGAGCTGGCCCCTTTGAATCGGTTTTTGGATTCCGGTTCATGATCCAGGCGTTGTTGATCGGTGGGGATGGCCCTGGCCTGGCACATTGGCGGCTTGGCGCGTTGGCGGTTTGGCGGTCTTAGTCCAGGCGTTGCAAGGCTCTGGCCCGTTCAATGACCGATTCGATACGCGCGGCGATTTCGTCCGGCTCCACGGGTTTGAGCAAATAATCGCTCACGCCGTGTCCGGCCAGGTCCGCAGGCAGGTCCGGCAGGGCATGGCCCGTGAGTACGATGACTTCCGTTTCCACGCCCTGGTCCCGCAGGCCGCGCAGTACGTCCAGCCCGGAATCCCGGCCCAGCCGCATATCCAGCAGCACCGCGTCAAAGGTCTCCTGCGTCGCCGCTTCCAAGGCTTCGTGAGCGTTGGCCGCGCCTCGGGCTTCAATGCCCTTGTACTTCAAAATACGAATCATGGTGGACCGGAAACGGTCCTCATCATCCACGAGCAGCACCCGAGGTTGCGCCGAATCATGCATCAGAGGTTCTCCCTGGTCTGGCGCGGGCGGTTTGCCCGCATCCAGCCACCATGCGTCCGGTTTGGCCAAAAGGCAAGAGCCTGCGAATGCGCAGGCCGGGTCCGGAAATCCGGCTGATCAGCTAGCCGGGCAGCTGTTTGGAGTCAGGGCCGGAACCCTCTGCATTGTCTGCCCGAGGCGTGGAATCGCAGGCTCCAATGCCGATGATGCGCCAGTCCTTTTTGGGCGTGAATTCGGATTCGTCCGTGAATATTTCCATCCGTCCGTCCGGAGCAACGGCGAACAGGGGAATGCGCTGTTCGCCGCATTGGTCCAGGTATTCCTTGAAGGTGAACTTTTCCGTAAGGGGCGTGGTTTTGATCTCGGATCCGTCTGTGAGCAGTTTGGAAAGGTTGCCGTAGGTGGCCTGGGCATCGAAAAGAGAACGCCCGCTGAGACGGAAGGAGGACTTGACGCTCTCTTCGGGCGTATCCGGCCGACGGGTGCGGATGGTGAAGACGTTGTTTTCTCCAAATTCCATGCGATACTGCCGAGCCGCCAGGGCGTTCAGTTCGGCATTGGGGCTGAGCGCCAGCAGGCGGCCAATGCCGATAAGGCTCAAGTGCCGCTCCGCATGCTCGGAAGCGGGATTCCCCCAATATGTGGGCAGGCCTTCGAGCCGGGCCGTGACCACATTGTTCCAGTTTTGGTCCGTAAGCTGCACCCGGAAGCCGTTCTCCTTCAGGCAGGCGGCCATGGCGCGGGCCAGGATGTTGGCCCCCACGATGAGAACGCCCCGGGGGTCTGGCTCCGCCACTTTGAGCCACTGGGCAATGGGCCGGGCCGTGGCGCTTTGCAACAGCACGGTTCCCACGATCATGGTAAAGGTCAGGGGAACCAGTTTGCCTGCCTCGGCATACCCCAGGGCTTCCAGCTTCATGGCGAACACCGCGGAAATGGCGGCGGCGATGATGCCGCGCGGGGCGATCCAGGCCAGGAAGTGACGCTCCCCGGCCGTGAGCTTGGACCCCAGGGCCGAAGCCTGGGCCGCCAGGGGCCGGGCAAGAAACTGCAACACCCCGAAAAGCGCCAGGGACGGCCAGCCCAGTGCCGTGAATTCATGAAGCTCCATGCGCGCCGCCAGGAGAATGAAGAGCATGGAGATGAGCACCACGCTGAGGTGTTCCTTGAAGTCCAGGATATCCACCACTTCCACCCCTTTGGTATTGGCCAGCCAGACGCCCATGACCGTGACCGAGAGCAGGCCGGATTCCGGCTCCAGACTGTCGGACAGGGCAAAAATCGCACAGACAAGGGCCAGGGCAGAAAAATTTTGCAGGAAATACGGGATCCAGTGTTTCCGTAGGACCCGGCCAAAGAGGTAGCCACCGGCCGACCCCAGCAGCCCGCCGATGAGCAGAATTTTTCCAAAGACCGCCAGCATGCCGAAGATGCCGTCCTGCACGCCTCCGGCCACGATGAACTGAAAAACAAGCACCGCCAGGGTGGCCCCGATGGGGTCGATGAGGATGCCCTCCCAGCGCAGAATGTGCGAGAGCTTGGCATTGGGGCGTACCGTGCGCAACATGGGCACAATAACCGTGGGACCGGTTACGGTCATGAGCGAGCCGAAAAGAAAGGAAACCTCCCAGGAAAATCCCAGCAGGTACCGCGTGCCCAGAGCTGTGACGAGCAGAGTCACGCCCGCGCCCAGGGTGATCATATTGCGGACCACGTCCTGGAGGCCAGCGAGGTCCTGGAGCTTGAGGGTCAGACTGCCTTCAAAGAGGATCACGGCCACGGCCAGGGAAATAAATGGAAAAAGCAGGTCCCCGAACAGGGCGTCCGGGCGCAGAAAGCCCAGCACCGGCCCGGCCAGAATGCCGCAGAGCAGCAGAAAAAGAATGGCCGGCAGCTTCACCCGCCAGGCAACCCATTGGCAGGCCAGACCAATGATCAGAACCCCGGAAAGGGCGATGAGTTCAAACGTGTGCATGCTCCTCCTGAAACGGCCGGAGCGCGCCGCAGTGGCCTGGACGCACTGTGCAGATTCGTGAATCCCGGAAAGTATACATCTTGCCCGGTAGCGCGTCAAAAAAGATCGGTCCAGGGCGGCCTGTGTTTTGGCCTATGCCCGCCTGTATGCGTCCGGCCCGATGCGACCGACGTGGTCCCTTGTGTGTCCGTTGCGTAGCTTCCTCAGCTTCCGCCTCCTTCCAGGAAGACGAAGGCCGGGCACTGCGCCCCGGCCAACCACGCAAAAAAACCGACACCAAGGCGTACCCTGGTATCGGTTTCTGAAGGGCGTGTTTCGCGTGCGGCGTGCTATTCCACGGTCACGCTTTTGGCCAGGTTGCGCGGCTGGTCCACGTCCTTGCCCAGGTAGTCGGCCACTTCGTAGGCAAAGAGCTGGAGCGCGGGCAGAGCCAGGAAGGTGGACAACGGACCCGTGGCCCGCGGCACGTCCCAGCGGTAGGGCACATCCAGGTCCAGACCCACGTTGGTCAGGGCAATGATCTGGCCGCTGCGCGCCTGAACTTCCACCAGGTTGGACTTGACCTTGGGGAACAGCTCGTCATCCGGGGCCAGGGCAAAGGTGGGGAATTTTGGGTCGATGAGGGCGATGGGACCATGCTTCATCTCCCCGGCCGCATAGCCTTCGGCGTGGATGTAGGAAATTTCCTTGAGCTTGAGCGCGCCTTCCAGGGCCAGCGGGTACTGCAACCCGCGTCCCAGATACAAAAAGCTCTGCGCGTCCGAAAATTCCCGCGCCAGGGCGTGGGCCTTGTCCCGCAGGGCGGGCAGGGTCGCGTCCAGCAGTTCCGGCAGGTTGCGCAGGCCGTGCACCACGTCGCGGTGCACCTTCTCATCCAGGTTGCCGTTGCTGTGCCCCCAGTGGAGCGCCAGAAGCAGCAGAGCCGTGAGCTGCGAACACATGGCCTTGGTGGAGGCCACGCTGATTTCCGGCCCGGCCTGGGTGTAAAGCACGGCATCGGATTCGCGGGCCACGGACGATCCCACCACGTTGCACAGGCCCAGGACCTTCAACCCCTGGCCTTTGGCCAGCTTGATGCCCGCCAGGGTGTCCGCTGTTTCTCCGGACTGGGAAATGGCAATGACCAGAGTTTCCGGGTCCAGGATGGGATTGCGGTAGCGAAATTCCGAGGCGATCTCCACCTGCACCGGGATGCGCGCCCACTGCTCCAGGAGATACATGCCCCAAAGCCCGGCATGGAAAGACGTGCCGCAGGCCACCACATGGATGCGCCGGGGCACCCCGGGAAGATCGTCCAGCTCGGGCAGCCGCACCTCGTCCAGGTCCGTGCCCAGGCGCCCGCACAGGCAGTCCTGGATCACCTTGGGCTGCTCAAAGATCTCCTTGATCATGAAGTGCTTGTGCCCGCCCTTTTGAGCGGCCTGCACATCCCAGGTGATGGTGTCCACCCGCTTTTCCACCGGACTGAGGTCTTCCACCCGAAAGACCTGCCAGGACGCGGCATCGATGCGCACCAATTCGCCGTCTTCCAAGAAAACCACGTCACGCGTGTAGGGCAGGAAGGCCGGAATGTCCGAAGCCAGAAAATTTTCACCCGTGCCCGTCCCAAGCACCAGCGGACTGGCCACGCGCGCGGCATGCACCACTCCGGGATGTTGCGCGTCAAACACCGCAATGGCGTAGGCTCCTTCCACCCGGTTCAACGCCCGGGACATGGCCCGGAGCATGTCGCCTTCTTCTTCCAGACAGCAGGAAATCAGGTTCAAGAGCACTTCCGTGTCCGTGTCCGACTGGAAGGTGACCCCCCGGGCCAGCAGCTCCTGCTTGATCTCCTGGTAGTTCTCAATGATTCCGTTGTGGATCATGGCCAAACGGCCCGTGTAGTCCACATGCGGATGCGCGTTGGCCTGGTTGGGTTCGCCGTGCGTGGCCCAGCGCGTATGACCAATGCCGGAGGTGGCGTTGAGCACGTTTTCCCGGGCCAGGGATTTTTCCAGCTCGCACAGTTTTCCCTTGGCCTTGATCACGCGCAAGCCGTCGGTGTGCAGAAAGCCGACCCCGGCAGAGTCGTATCCACGATATTCAAGGCGGCGAAGCCCCTCAACAAGAACGGGAACGGCCGGACGATGGCCGCAATAGCCGATGATTCCGCACATGGTTCACTCCGGTTGCGTCTGCTTCTTCTAGGTTGAATGGGTGCAGGTGCTCCCGTTTCATAGAGGGACGCGCCGCACAAATCAAGGGTCTGTCTGGAAGCCCGTTTTCTCGGAGCAGATATTTCCCGGGGGCAAACCTTTCTGAAGAAAGGTTCTTCACCCGGACCCCCTTTCCAAAGACTTTTATCGTTCACGCTTGCGCCGCTCGAAACTTATGCCCCCGGGCGCGCGGGAGCGCGTCCGGTAAATGGGG
>JAQVYA010000012.1 GCA_028708865.1 Desulfovibrio sp.
TGCGAAACTCCATTTCAAATTCATCCCGCGCCCCCTCCAGGCAGTCCAGGCGCGTTGCATGCACCCGGTCCCGGTCCTCGGGATGCAGATATTCGAGCCAGCGCTTCAACGAGGCAATGGGGGAATCGTCCGAACTGGTTAGCCCGGTGACCATTTCCCTGGCCGTGTAGCCCAACATGGCCAGGTATCCGGGGCTATAGTAAATTTCTCCGCTCCGGGCGTCGTAGTCCCAAAGGCCGTCCCGTCTCGCGCCCATGGCCAGCTGGAAACGCTCCTCGCTGCGGCGCAGCGCCTCCTCGGTCCGCCGCCGCTCCAGGCGGTTCACCAGCAGCAATCCCATGAGCATGGTACCCAGCGGATAAATGGTCATCACGGGCAGGCCGATGCTTTCCAGCACAGCCCAGCCCACGCCCTGGGGCAGGGTGAGCATCAAGGCGAGCATGGTCACGTGCACGGCCAGGCCGAGCAGCGCCAGCCCCTTCCAGGTGATCCGGTACAATGGACGGCGGTACAGATGCCGCCAAAGCAGGCCGATGGCTCCCGAAGCCACGATGACGGAAACCCCGGTCCAGGCGCCGACCCCGCCCTGGTACAGACGAAAGACCCCGGTCATGAATACGGTGATCAAGGTGGGCACGGTGCCGAAAAACAGGCCGGATACTGCGATGAGGACGGAGCGGGTGTCAAAAACGATTCCCGGACCAAAGGTCCAGGGGGTGAGCATCACCGCCAGGCCGATGAACCCCAGCAGCACTCCGGTGCCCACCTGGGCTGGAAGCGGACGCCGGTCCCGCCAGCGCCCCACGCTGACGTCGAAGAGCAGCCCGGCGGCCAGCAGCAAGGATACGTTTTGAAACAATCCCAAAAACGATTGCAGATTCAACGTGTCCCCCCTCGGCTCTGCTTTCGGCCTTTTTCCTGGCCGGACCATGCCGGTTGCGGCAAGGGCGTGTTGTGCGGCTAGAATTTCTTCGCGTTCACGCTTCGTCCTCCAGGGCGTTCAGGGCAAGGTCCACCCCGGTCCGTATGAACCGGCGGCAGCGCTCATAGGCGTTGCTCTCCCGGTACCGACGGCTGCCTTCGGCCGTGCTCAGGTCGCACCCGCACAGCCCGGTGCAGTCGGTGCGGCCAAAACGCTCCGTAAACCCGGTCACCACCTCCTGGACCCGCCCGTACGTATCGCCCAATTCCTCGCGGCACTGGTCTGATCCGTCCGGGGCGCGCCGCCCTGCAACGCAGCTTACGGCCAGGACCGCGCCCAAAAGCGCGCCGCACGGACCACCTGTCCGGGCCAGCCCGGAACAAAACCCCGTGGCCGCGGCCGGAATGAGCGTGGAAGAAAGCCCCTTTTCCCGGGCCACGGCCAGGACCACCACTTCGGCGCAAAGCGGACCCGAGCCAAAAGTTCGGGCCGCCTCTTCAGCTGCTTCGGACATCAGCATGCTCCTTCCAGAGTACCACAGGTTCACGGTGCGAACAAGGCGGTCCGCCTAAACGAACATTCAATAGGGCATTCGACAGATCCCGGATCGGTGGAGTAAACGCTTTTGTACAAAGGAAATCAACCGGCTACCGGCGACGCAACGCTCCCACCAGTTCCGCCAGAGACTGTTCCAGGCCGGGCAACAGGGAACGCGCCAGCACCGTGTCTTCGGCGTGCAGCGCTTCTTCCACCAGCCGGGCCCGTTCACAGCAGTGCTCGCCGCCGAGCATGGCGCTGTTGCCCTTCAGGGCATGGGCCTCCAGCGCGGCCCCGCGCAATTCCCCGGTTTGCAGGCATTGGTGCAGTCGCTGCATTTTGCCCTCCCAGGAGCCTAGAAAGACCTCCACGACCTGGGAATAGAGCTGCTTGTTGCCGTCCATGCGCTCCAAAGCGCGCTCCAGACCGGAAAGCGGTTCCTGACTTTCCGGCCCCTCCGGAGGGAAACAGGCATCGTCCGGCGGTGTTTTCTGCCCAGGGGAAACCTTGCCCTGGCGAGTATCGTGCGCAGCATCCGTCCCGGCTGCCACATCCTGGTTCCGGGGTGCGGCAGCATGGCCCGCACCATCCTGGTCTGCGGCCGTTCCCAGAAACTGGGCCAGTTCCCGCAAGGAAATAGGCTTGGTCAAAAACTCGTCCATGCCCGCAGCCAGGCACTGCTCCCGGTAGCCCTGCACCGCATGGGCTGTCATGGCCACCACGGGCACGGCCGCGGCCTCGGGTCCGACTTCTCCCGCGCGGATACGGCGGGTGGCCTCAAAGCCGTCCATCTCCGGCATTTCCACATCCATCAAAATCAGGTCGTACCGCTCCCGTCGCAGACGCGACAGCGCCTCCACCCCGTTAAAGGCCACGGCCACGGCATGGCCGAGCTGGTCCAGAAGGGCGCGGGCCACGTACACGTTTTCCCGGTTATCCTCCACCAAAAGGATGCTCAAGGAACCGATCGGCAGGCCAAGGAGACAGCGGCCTTCGGGCCCGGCCGAACCGGGAGCTACCAGGCCCGGGTCCACCAGCGACAGGGGCAGGGTAACGGAAAATTCACTGCCATGTCCCGGCTCGCTCTGGACCCCCATTTCTCCGCCCATCATGTCCACAAGCTGGCGGCAGACCGCCAGCCCGAGGCCTGTCCCGCCAAACCGGCGGGTAATGGTTTCGTCCGCCTGGGTGAACAGTTCGAAAATGCTATCCAGCCGGGCTTGCGGAATGCCCACGCCCGTATCCTGAACCGCAAGGCGCACCCGGACTGTTTCCCTTCCGTCCCGGGGATACGGTTCTCCCACGGCCTGCGCTTCCAGGCGCACGCCTCCCTTTTTCGTAAATTTGAGGGCATTGCCCATGAGGTTGACCAGCACCTGCCGCAACCGCACCGGATCGGTCCGCACCCAGCGCGGCACCCCGGCGTCCACTGCCAGTTCCAGACGCACGCCCCGGTCCCTGGCCTGCTGCGTAAAAACACGATGTACGGATTCCAGCAGGGAGTGCAGGTCCAGATTTTCCGGTGCCAAATGCAGTTGCCCGGCTTCAATACGGGAAAAATCCAGAATACCGTCAATAAGTTCCAAAAGATGACCAGCCGCGTCCCGGGCTACCTCCAGATGTTCGCGCTGTACCGGGTCTGTTCCGCGGGCCAGGGCCAGTTCATTCATGTTCATGACCGCGTTCATGGGCGTGCGAATTTCGTGGCTCATTTTGGCCAGGAATTCGCTCTTGGCCCGGCTGGCCCGTTCGGCCTCCTCCTTGGCCCGCAAGAGGGCCTGCTCCCAACGGGCGCGCTGCACGGCCAGGGCCAATAAAGAGCTGAGCCGCAGGCACATCCGCAGATGCTTTTGCTGAAACCCACCAGGGACATTGGCCAGATTGATGAGCGCCACAGGCTCGTCCCCGATGAGCGAGGGACTGGATAAAAAATTTCGGATGGGCGGATGCCCTTCCGGAATGCCCGCAAAACGGGGATGTGTCCGGGGATCGTTGGTCACCACAGGGTGGCGGGTTTCCATGGCCCAGCCCCAGAGTCCGTGACGACCGGCAGGAACATGGTCCAGGCCGCCCAGGCGGCACTCCTTCATGGTTCGCTCGTCCATGGCCGGGCAGGCCATGTCCCCGCTTTCCAGGTCCAGCAGCCCCACGAACCCGCGTTGCGCGCCGGTGATGTCCATGGTGGCGTCCAGCACCAGCCGGGCAATCTCGTGCATGTTCGCCTCGTCCAGAAGCTGGCGGGCCAGGGCGGCCAGGGCCAGATCCACCCGTCGCTGCTCTGTGAGTTCCCGTTCGGCCCGGCGCTGTTCGGTTTCGTCCAGCACAGCGCCATGGTGCATGAAACTGCCGTCGGGCTCGCGTTCCTTTTCCCCCCAGACACGCAGATGACGGACTTCCCCGTTGGGCTGCCGGATACGGAATTCCAGCATATACGGCTCCGGGCGTTCCCGCCGCAGCATGGCCTCGAACCCGGGAATCTGTTCCCGGTCGTCGGGATGCACCAGTTCGTAGATATGATGGCGGCTCAATTCCCTGCCTTCCGGGTCCGCGTCCGGGTCCAGCCCGAGGATGCGGTACAATTGCTCGGACCAGTACCCCTCACCGGTGGCCAGATTGCGGCGGTAGCTGCCCATGTTGGCCATGCGCTGGGCCCGAAGCAGGTCGGCCCGGCCCCGTCGGAGGTCCCGCTCCACCTGCTTGCCCGCGCTGATGTCCCGGACAATGGCCCAATAGCCGCCCGGAACGCTGCCGTCCTCGGGCGAACGCTGGGCCCGCAGGGCCACGGGCACCGGGGTCCCGTCCTTACGCAGATATTCCTTTTCGTAGACCTCGGACCAGCCGCGAATGTGCACCTGCTCCGCCAGAATGCGTGATTCCTTTTCCCGCCAGGGCTCCGGCGTGATGTCGTCCATGCAGAGCCCGGCGATCTCCTGATCCGCATAGCCCACCAGTTCGGCAAAAGCTTGGTTCCATTCCGCAATGTTGCCCATGGCGTCCACGGCAACAAAGGCATCCTGCATGTGCTGGGTCAACTGGCGGAAACGGCGGCGCGAATCATCCAGCTCCCGCCGGGCGCGTACGCGCTGGCTGATGTCCCGGGAAACGCCGAGCAGAGAGACCACCCGTTCGGCGTGGTCACGAATGGGGCTGAAGGAGACCTCCCAGTCCCGCTTCCGGCCCTGGACCACCAGCTCCCCTTCAAAGGTGGCGGTCTGGCCTTGGACGGCTCGGGCCAGGGCCTGCCGGGCCTGTGGCATGACCGGGGTGTGTTCCCAAAACGAAAGATATGGTTTGCCGAGCATCTGCTCCGGGCCGTCCAATCCCATGAGCCGGACCCCTCCGGCGCTGATGAATTCTATGACGCCGTCCAGGTCCAGGACTTTGACGCAGTTGGGGCTGGCGTCAATGACGCTGCGGCTGAAGGATTCACTGCGCTGCAACCGTTCCAGCGAGGGGGAGAGAGGCTCCACGGCCAGGGCAAGACACGCGCCGTCCTTTCCGGCGGCAAGCCGGCGCAAGGTCAGTCGCGTGCGCCGCGCTTCTTTGTGCAGCAAGGGCAAAGCCACTTCCCGGGCCTCAAAAAAACCCGGAACAGCCCGACCGCCCCGGCCCACGAGTTCCCCTGCCTCCGGGCAGATCTGCGCCCAGCCGCGGCCCTGAACGTCTTTGCGCGGACGGCCCAACAGGCTGAGCAGCGCATCGTTCACGTGCAGCACAGTGCCCTGACCGTCCAGCAGGGCCGCGCCCCACGGCATGGTCAGAAAAAAATCATGGAACAAATCCGGTTGGCCCGGAAGAGTGGGTTCCGGCATGGCGGCTCCTGTACAATGTCCCGTTTGAGAATGCGAATCCACTCTCTTGATTCTATATCAAAAAGTGGGCACTGCAAAGCCGCTCCCCTTATTGGCGAGTCGGCACGAGTGGCCGTTCATGGGAAAAAAAGCACATGTGAGACGTTGGCCCGGAACCTGGAACCAGGACCGGTTGACGGACGATCCGGAAGACGCCGCCGCACGGAAAACCAAAAACCCCGCCTTGCGGCGGGGTCCGGTGCTGAAAGAATCTTGGGGGATTCTTTTTCTGCTAAGCGGCGTCCGTCTTCTTGTTGACCACGGGCTTGACCACATGGCCGGAACGGATGCAACGGGTGCAGGCCTTGATGGTCTTGACCTGCCCGTTGGCCAATTGGGTGCGCACGGTCTGCAGGTTGGGCATGAAACGCCGACGGCTCTTGTTGTGCGCATGGCTGACGTTGTTACCGGTGGCCGGACCCTTTCCGCATATATCGCAAAACTGGGACATGTTGAACCTCCTCGAGTCCTTCACGAAAAATTTGTCGCGTATTGTTCGGTTTCTGGCGTATTTTGCCGTCGCCAGACACGAAGGACGCATTACTTATCTTCTCTATTCATAAAAGGCAAGCGCTTTTTCCTTGACATGGCAAAAATATCCCATATAGGTATGCGGCCTGTGAGGAGAGCATGAAGAACTGGAAAATTACGGTGAATGACCTCCCGGCGGAAGGCCGGGACTTTTCATTTACGGACCCGGAATTCTGGGCCGAACGCCTTGTCGCGCATCATGTGGACGCCAAGCCGGTGCAGGAGGTGCAGACCGAAATTTCGGTCCAGCCCCAGTCCGGCGGCGCGCTCGTGCGCGGCACGCTCCGCGGCTCAGTGCAACTGCGCTGCGACCGCTGCGCGGAACGGTTCGAGATCCCGGTGCAAGCCAGTATCGAACTGTTCGAAACCCTCCCCAAAGAAGGCGAGCCCGAAGAAGACAGCCGGCTGCAACTCGTGGACGACGCCCTGGTCCTGGACCTGGGCTCCCTGCTCTGGGAAGAATTTGTCCTCAGCCTGCCCGTCAAGCCCCTCTGCAATGAACAGTGCAAGGGCATCTGCCCCAAATGCGGGCAGAACTTCAACGAAGGGTCCTGCGACTGCGCCCGGGACGAGGGCGATCCAAGACTTGCGGTCTTCCGCGATCTTAAGCTAAAGTAGCGAGCTTTGCCCAGCCGGGCAGCTCGAGAACAAGGAGACAACCATGGCCGTACCCAAGAAGAAAACTTCCCACTCCCGTAAAGGCATGCGCCGCGCCCATCAGAAGGTGGACACCCCCAACGTGATCTACTGCGAATGCGGCGAGCCCAGCCTGCCCCACCGCGTTTGCCCTTCCTGCGGCAGCTACCGGGGCCGTCAGGTTCTGAACCAGGACGATGCCTAACACTCCGCGCATCGTCGTCGACGCCATGGGGGGCGACTTCGGCCCCCGCATCAACGTTCCCGCGGCGGTTACCGCCGCGGAACGGGGCGTTGACATCACGCTGGTGGGCGATGAAGACGCCATCCGGGCCGAGCTGGATAAAACCCGGGCGCCGGACAGGGACAGAAACCTGAACATCGACATCGTTCATGCCCCGGAAGTGGTGGGCATGGAAGAAAAGCCTTCGGACGCCTTGCGCAAAAAGAAGGACTCGTCGATCATGGTCTGCTGCCGCCTGGTCAAGGAAGGCCGCGCGGACGGGCTCGTCTCCGCGGGCAACTCCGGAGCCACCGTGGCTGCGGCCATGTTCACCATTGGCCGCATCCGGGGCGTGGAACGTCCGGCCCTGGCGGGCATCATGCCCACGGAAAAAGACCCCATCGTGCTCATCGACGTGGGGGCCAATGTGGATTCCAAACCCTTCCATCTGGCCCAATACGGCCTCATGGCCGAGGTGTTGGCCAAGCATGTGCTGAACATCCCCCGCCCCCGCGTGGGCCTGCTCTCCATCGGCGAGGAAGAGGGCAAAGGCAACACCGTGACCAAGGAAGCCTTTGACCTGCTCAAGGGGTCGCCCCTGAACTTCATCGGCAACGTGGAAGGCCGGGACATCTTCACCGGCGAGGTCAACGTCATTGTCTGCGACGGATTCGTGGGCAACGTGGCCCTGAAGGTGTCTGAAGGCGTGGCCAAAAGCTTTGGTAAAATTCTCAAGGGGGAGCTCAAGCGGGACGTCATTTCCAAGCTGGGCACGCTGTTCCTGCTGCCCACCCTGACCCGCTTCGCACGCACCCTGGACTACGCCGAATACGGCGGGGCCCCTCTGCTGGGAGTCAAAGGCTCCACCATCGTCTGCCACGGCGCGTCCAACGTCAAAGCCATTACCAGCGCCGTGATGATGGGTGCCCGCTACGTACGAAACAAAGCCAACGACCACATCACCGAACTGCTCGAAGCGCACAGCGACCTCTCTCGCTACGGACGCTCCAGCCGCAAAAACAAAAAGAGCGAATCCTCCTGAACCTCCTACCGGGGTACTCCCCCGACCGAGAACACCCCATGAAGCAGCAAGCCGTCATCAAGGGACTCGGGTTTCACGTCCCGGAACGGATTCTCACCAACCAGGACCTGGAACGTCTTGTCGAGACCTCCGACGAGTGGATCACCACGCGGACCGGCATCAAGACCCGCCACGTCATCTCTCCTGGCGAATCCCTCTCCGACCTGACCCACGGAGCCTCCCTCAAGGCCCTGGCCGACGCAGAGTTGCCTCCGGAAGCGATTACCCACATCCTTGTGGCCACTTTTTCCCCGGAGAGCGTCATCCCCTCGGCCGCCTGCGTGCTCCAGGACCGGCTCGGCCTGCGCGGCCGCATGGCCCAGGATATTTCCGCGGCCTGCACCGGCTTCCTCTACGCCCTGGAAACAGCCCGGGGGCTGCTGGCCCTGCACCCGGAGGCCAAAATTCTGGTCTGCTCCGGCGACGTGGTCACCAGCCGCGTGAACTGGGAAGATCGCGGCACCTGCGTGCTCTTTGGCGACGGCTGCGGCGCGGCCGTACTCACCGCTGACGACGGCGGCCCCCGGCGCACCGTGCTGCGCGACGTGGCCCTGGCCTCGGACGGTGCCCTGGGCGACCTGCTTTCGGTCCGGGGCGGCGGCTCCGGCACCATCTACAAGCTGGGCGACCCTGTGGGCGAAGAATATTTCGTACAGATGAAAGGCCGCGAGGTCTTCAAACATGCAGTGCGGTCCATGACCGAAGTGAGCCGGAATCTGCTGGAACGGCATGGGCTCACCACCGACGACGTGGACGTGCTGCTGCCCCACCAGGCCAACCTGCGCATCATCGAGGCCGTGGGCAAAAAACTCGGTATTCCCAATGAGCGCGTATTCGTAAACGTGCACAAATACGGCAACACCTCTGCGGCCAGCGTGCCCATCGCCCTGGCCGAAGCCGTGCACGGCGGATTCGTGCAGCCGGGCCAGCGCGCGCTGCTCACCGCCTTTGGCGGCGGGTTCACCTGGGCCGCAGCCCTGTTGGACTTTTAGCGGACGGCTCCTGTGGGCGGCATTTCATGAGGATAAAATTTGCAGTCCACCCAGGATTGGTATAATTGACCCCTGTCCAATGGGGTCTGCAACGAGGATGGAGCATATGAGCGAACTTCCCAACGTCGCGCTGATCACCGGCGGCTCCCGCGGCATCGGCCGCGCCTGCGCCAAACGCCTCGCCGCCGACGGCTTCGAGGTCTGGCTGACATACGTCAGCAAACCGGAATCGGCCGAAGCCGTGGTCCAGGAAATTGAAGCGGCGGGCGGAACAGCCCGGGCCGTTCAACTGGATTCCTCGGACCGTGCGGCTGTGGCGGAATTTTTCAAAACCGAAATCAAAGGCCAGGCGCACCTCGCCGTGCTGGTCAACAACGCGGGCATTACCCGCGACGGGCTGCTCATTCGCATGAAGCCCGAAGACTGGGACAAGGTCCTGGACATCAACCTCTCCGGCGCGTTCACCTGCCTCCAGGAAGCGGCCAAGATCATGGCCCGACAGCGCGGCGGCTCCATCATCAACATTTCCTCGGTCGTGGGCCAGATGGGCAACGCGGGCCAGGCCAACTACGTGGCCGCCAAAGCCGGGCTCATCGGCCTGACCAAAGCGGCCGCGCGCGAGCTTGCCGGACGCGGCGTGCGCGTCAATGCCGTGGCCCCCGGATTCATCGAGACCGACATGACCAAGGACCTCCCGGAAAAAGCCGTGGAGACCATGAAAGCCATGATCCCGCTCAGCCGTCTCGGTTCCCCCGGGGACATCGCGGCAGCGGTCAGTTTCCTGGCCGGCGACGGAGCCGGTTACATTACAGGACAGGTGCTGGCCGTCAATGGCGGCATGTATATGTAATTGAGGCAACATCAACATGGAGGAAAATATGTCCGACGTCGCAAGCAAAGTGAAGGACATCATCGTTGACCAGCTTGGCGTGAGCGCCGACGAAGTCACCGAAGAAGCGGCTTTTGTGGAAGACCTGGGTGCCGATTCCCTGGACTTGACCGAACTGATCATGGCCATGGAAGAAGAATTCGACATCGAGATCGACGACGAAGACGCGCAGAAGATCGCCAAAGTCAAAGACGCGATCAACTACATCGAAAAAAACAAGTAGAGACCGGCTCCTTTGCCGATCTTCAGCAATTCAGGGGGCGTTCTATACTCCTTCAGGGTGTAGGACGCTCCGTTTTTCCCGGCGATTACCGGCCGGGCCGAGAGGGAGAATATGAACAGGGTAGTCGTTACCGGCCTCGCAGCCATCACCCCCCTGGGCAACGACCTGGCAAGCAGCTGGGAGAACCTCATCGCAGGCAAGTCCGGCATCGGACCCATCACGTCCTTTGACGCTTCCGCGTTTGATTCCCGCATTGCCGGGCACGTCAAGGAATTTGACCACACCCCCTACATCCCGCACAAGCAGGCCAAGCGCATGGAGCCCTTCACCCGCTACGCGGTGAGCTGCACGCGCATGCTCCTGGATGAAACCGGGCTGGAAATCCCGGAAGATCAGGCCGAGCGCGTGGGCGTGGTCATCGGTGTGGGCCTGGGCGGGCTGGACGCCATCGAAGTCTACCACAAGAAATTGCTCGAACGGGGACCGGGGCGCATCTCCCCATTCTTCATCCCCACCATGATCGCCAACATGGCGGCCGGACAGGTCTCCATCGAGGCCGGGGCGCGCGGTCCAAATATCTGCACCACCACGGCCTGCGCCTCGGGCACCCATGCCATCGGCTATGCCTATACCGACATCATGCTCGGGCGCATCGACGCTGCCATCTGCGGCGGCGTGGAATCCACCGTCACCCCGCTGGGGGTTAGCGGCTTTACGGCCATGAAGGCCCTTTCCACCCGCAACGACGATCCCGAGCGGGCCTCCCGTCCCTTTGACGGGGAGCGCGACGGCTTTATCATGGGCGAGGGAGGCGGCGTTCTGCTGCTGGAATCCCTGGAGCACGCTCAAAAGCGCGGCGCCACCATCCTAGCCGAAGTGGCCGGGTTCGGCGCATCCGGAGACGCCTTCCACATGACCGCTCCGCCCGAGGACGGTTCCGGCATGGCCCTGGCCATGCGCGCGGCCCTGCGCGAGGCTCGTGTGGCGCCGGAAGACGTGGACTGCATCAATGCCCACGGTACCTCCACCAAGCTGAACGACCTCTGCGAGACCCGGGCCCTCAAGACCGTGTTCGGCGACCATGCGTACAAGCTCAACATTTCCGCCAACAAATCCCAGATCGGCCACCTGCTCGGCGCAGCCGGCGGTGTGGAAGGCGTGTTCAGCGTCAAGACCCTGGCCGAGGGCATCATCCCCGGCACCGCAAACCAGACCACGCCGGACCCGGACTGCGACCTGGACTATTGCGCCTCCGGATCCCGGGACAAACAGGTCGAATACGTGCTGTCCAACTCCTTTGGATTCGGCGGCACCAACGGCTGTATTTTGTTCAAGCGTTTTTCGGACTGATAGTATACCGTCCGAAGCACATAACAGCGAACATCCGCCCGGGAGCCCCTTCCGGGCGTGAACCTTTTCATCGAGAGGACACTCCCATGGAAGAAATCCTTATTCAAGATCCGGAAGTGGCAGCCGCCATCACCCGCGAGGTGGACCGGCAGGTCGGCAACCTGGAACTCATCGCCTCGGAAAACTTCACTTCCGTGGCCGTGCGCCAGGCCATGAGCTGCGTCATGACGCACAAATACGCGGAAGGTTACCCGGGCAAGCGCTACTACGGCGGCTGCGAGTTCGTGGACCAGGTGGAGGACATGGCCCGCGACCGGGTCAAGGCCCTGTTCGGCGCGGAATACGCCAACGTGCAGCCCCACTCCGGTTCCCAGGCCAACATGGGCGTGTATTTCTCCTGCCTGGAGCCGGGCGATACCATCCTGGGCATGGACCTCTCCCACGGCGGCCACCTGACCCACGGCAGCCCCGTAAACTTCTCGGGCAAGCTCTTCAACGTGGTCTTCTACGGCGTGGACCGTGAAACCGAGACCATCGACTACGAGCAGGTGGAGTGCCTGGCCAAGGAGCACCGCCCCAAGCTTATCGTGGCCGGTGCCTCGGCCTATTCCCGGATCATCGACTTCAAGCGCTTCCGTGAAATCGCGGACGAGGTGGACGCCCTGTTCATGGTGGACATGGCCCACATCGCCGGACTCATTGCTGCGGGAGAGCACCCCTCCTGCATCGAGTACGCCCACTTCACCACCTCCACCACGCACAAGACCCTGCGCGGCCCGCGCGGCGGCCTGATCCTCTCCTCCGAGGAAAATCAGAAAAAGCTGAACTCCAATATCTTCCCCGGAATCCAGGGCGGCCCGCTCATGCATGTGATCGCGTCCAAGGCCGTGGCCTTTGGCGAGGCCCTGCAACCCGGATTCCAGGAGTATCAGGCGCAGATCGTGAAAAACGCCAAGACCCTGGCCAGCGCCCTGGCCGAGTCCGGATTCCGCATCGTTTCCGGCGGTACCGACAACCACCTGCTGATGCTGGACCTCACCGACAAGGGCGTCACAGGCAAGGACGCCCAGATCGCCCTGGAAAAGGCCAACATCACCGCCAACAAAAACACCATCCCGTTCGACACCCAATCCCCGTTCGTGACCTCCGGCATCCGTCTGGGCACTCCGGCCCTGACCACCCGCGGCATGATCGAGGAAGACATGGTCGTGGTGGCCGAAGCCATTACCACGGCTCTGGAAAACTGGCAGAACGACAAGATTCTGGCCGAGCTCAAGGACGAAGTGGAAGAATTCGCCCACGAATTCCCGCTGTTCGCCTGGTAGGCAAAGCCCCAAGCCCATACGCCAAGGCCGGGATCCCGCACGGGGTTCCGGCCTTTTTTCCGGCCACGCCTTGGGGCCGCTTCTTGCCATCCGGTTCCGGAATGACTACGGATGGACCAAAGATCAAGCCGCAAGGAGCCGCCATGTCCCGAATGCCCTGGCCCGACTATTTCATGAAAATCGCCCACGTGGTGGCGGAGCGCTCCACCTGCCTGCGCCGCAAGGTGGGGGCTGTGGCCGTGCGCGACCGGCGCATCCTGGCCACGGGGTACAACGGCGCCCCCACCAACATGCGCCACTGCGAAGAGGTGGGCTGCCTGCGCGAGCAGCTCAAGGTGCCGTCCGGAGAACGACACGAGCTTTGCCGCGCTCTGCACGCCGAACAAAACATCATCACCCAGTGCGCCGTGCACGGCGTGTCCCTGAAAGGCGCGGAAATTTACTGCACGACCCAGCCCTGCCTGATCTGCGCCAAGCTGCTGATCAACTGCCAGGTGCGGGCCATCTGGTACGCGGAATCCTACCCGGACAAGCTCACCGAGCAATTCCTGGAAGAATCCGGCATGGAACACGGCCAGCTCCCCTACCCTGACCATGACTGATGCCACGCCTCTGCACGAACACTGGATGGCCCGGGCCATTGAGCTGGCCCGGCGGGGAAGAGGCCCCACCGCTCCCAACCCCTGCGTTGGCGCGGTGCTGGTGCGAGACGGCCAGGAAGTGGCTCGTGGCTGGCACGAACAGTTCGGCGGTCCCCATGCGGAACGTCGCTGTCTGGCTCATGCCCGGGACCTGGGTGTGGATCCCGGCCAGTGCACCCTGTACGTGACCTTGGAGCCGTGCAACCACCATGGCAAGACCCCGCCCTGCACCGAGGCGGTGCTGGAAGCGGGCATTCCCGAAGTGGTGGTGGGTGCGTTGGACCCCAATCCCGTGGCCCAGGGCGGGGCTGAGCGGCTGCAACAGGCCGGAGTACAGGTGCACACCCGAGTCCTGGAGCAGGATTGCCTGGACCTGATCCGGGATTTCCGCATTTGGCAGACCACGGACCGGGCTTACTGCATCCTGAAAATGGCCGCCACCCTGGACGGGCGCATTGCAGCCCGCTCCGGTCGACCGGAAGCGGTCTCCAGTCCGGAAAGCTTCCACGATGTGCACCGCCTGCGCGCCCTGGCCGACGCCGTGCTTGTGGGCGGCACTACGTTTCGACGGGATGACCCCAGCCTGACCTGCCGGTTGGCGGATTCCGCCGGCGATGCAGACGCCCCGGCCCACCCCCGAGATGAACAACAACTGATCAACAATGAACAGCCATATGCCGTGGTCCTGACCTCAACCCTCCCCGGCACGGACTGCGAACAGCAACTCATCCGTAAGCGGCCGCGCCAGACCGTATTCTGGACCAGCGAGGAGGCGGCCCGGTCCGAAACCGCCCGCGCCCTGGAGGATATCGGCGTTCGCGTCTGGGGGCTGCCCCACCAGGGGCCGCAGTTGGACGTGCGGGCCGGGCTGGCCCGGCTGCGTCGTGAACTGGACGGGCACTATCTGCTCTGCGAGGGTGGCGGCCGTCTGGCCACCAGCCTGCTGGAGCAAGGCGCCGCGGACGAACTGGTGCTCTACCTGGCTCCGCGTGTGCTGGGGGATGAGCAGGCCGTGCCCGTGTTCGGCGGACGCGTCTGCCAGAGCATGGCCCAGACCATAAACCTGCGCCTGGGACGCTACGCGCCTTCCGGACCGGACCTCCGGCTCACCTATTATCCGCAGGATTAGGGATTCTGCCTATTACATAAAAATATTGTTTTAATTGAATAAAAAATGTCATTTTTTCAAGGAAGCCAACCAAACGAATCCGCAAGACTGGCAACTAGCTGGCAGCAATCTACTTTTTTTGACTAAAAAACAAATACGTTTTGAACGAAACGTTATGAACTCTGAAATCGTCCTATAGTTTGACTACCTCCGGAGCTTATTGCGCAACGAAAAAGCAAACAATGAAGCCTGTAAAGCTATGATGATTTGGAAGATCAAATACACCACCTTCTTCCCTGTTCCTAGAGTATCTGAAAGCTTTAGCTTGGCTAAAGGCAAGCTATTGTACCAATCCTTCCCGACGTTCCCAACCGCAGCCCAGTCAACAGTACACGATATTCCTGTTTGAGAAAGCATCCATAGTCCGAAAACAATAGCAGGAAGCAAAAGAAACACAACCAGCCAGCACAGTGCTTTGTTGGGTTCTTCACCATACCCACTGAAAAGACGGTATAAACACAAAAAAGATCGAATAAATTTAGATGTTTCCTTAGACTGGTAGGTCATCTCCTTCTCTTGCCAATGCCACTCTGACGCTCTCAATTCATCATGGTCTAACTTAGCAACTTTTTTCAGCCTTCGATAAACATCTGAAAGTTCATCATGAGATGAGCTAGAGTGCCCTGCAACACAAGAATGGTCACCTTGTTTCGGCCATATACAATTCGTAAAGCGAAAAGCTTCTATTTGGGCGTTTTTCAAATGGACATTTTCCATTTCAATCCCGCTCAACTGAATAGTCTTACCGATTGAGAAGGCTTTAAAGTCAGCAGACTTTCCAAACAGAGTCTTTCCAAAGCTTATCGCCTCAGATGAATACGCTTCCTCAAAGGACAGATTCCCCATAAACTTCGCCTGCTCAAACGATACGTAATCTTTGAACTTTGTGCGATTAAAAGAAGCATCTCCACTTACAGAAGCCTTCCTCAAATAGACCCCGCCTCTACACAAATTTCTCTCAAATATAAAATCGTTCTCAATTTTTATATCGTCGCAATCAACATCACCATCAAACATATTTCTGGTGAGGTTTACGTGTTTTGATTGAACTGTATTCAAAGCTGTGTGTCCGTAGAATTTCGAGTTAATGAATTCTAGCTTCTCGATTTTAGATTCATCGAAATAAATATTGTCACCAATTGAGGATGCTATGATACTTAGACCTAAAGTAGTAACGCTATCGAAATGAACCCGTTGATCGAATCTTGTTCTGAAAACAAGCAATCCATTCTGAAAAACAGTTCCACCAAATGAAACATTATTTCTGAACACTGTGTCGATAAAATCTATTTTATTATTGAATTTTGCATTGCTAAAATTGACTTCACTTTGAAACTCTGAACCATTCAAATTGAAGCCACTTTCAAAAACGGACTCAGTACAGTCTACATCTTTCGTAAACACGCAATGTGTGAGGTCTACGTATGAATTGTTGGTCGATTCTTGAAACAACTCAGCGAAACGAACTTTGTGCGGAAAGACAACCCCTCGAAGGTTTATCAAGCGACCATCAGTCACACGTTCCTTGATGTATAGTTTCAACTGAAAATTGAAATTATCGACATCAAATTTCTCTTCAACAGGAGCATGAAACAAGCAATAATGCTCCTCTTGAGATTCATCCTTCCAATTACAAGGAGGTGGATTGTGAAACCACTTATACTCTCTGCACTTTGGGCATGTTGGTATCTTTCCTGACATATCTTCCTAGCTTATTTTTGTATTGCTATTTCGAACAACGAAACACCAAAACGCGTATCGAAAGCCACATTGTCTTAACAACATCAAAAAGCCGGTAAACCGACTTTTCAGTTTTCATTGAACCACAAAGAAAAGCCCGCTCTCCTGGAGTATCCCCCATTTCGACCGGACACCTCGGCCCACTTAGGAGCTAGCGTAACGTCCCCGTAAAATAGTTCCATTGCCAAGCAGAGATTTTTGGCCCCAAAGGGGGGGCTACTCCAGGCAGGAGTTTTGAATGCGTAAATCAAAGCCCAGCAAGCAACGAATAGTTAATATCTCAAATACAACAACAGGTAAACAAACTCTCGACGATGTCTACCGTGAACACGGCGTAAGCATTGCCCCACGCCTCATTTGTTGATTTTCTCACCCGAGTAGGTCACGGCCTTCTTGACCATGGTGTAGTAGCTGCCCCGGTCCATGCCCACGCGGCGGCCGCAGGCGCAGTACAGGCCGTCCGGCTCCACCCGGGCATGGTGCATGCGGGTGATGCGGTCTTTGTGGCAGCGGTGCACCTCGCCCTGGCCGATTTTGCGATACCGAAACAACTTTTTGCGGCAGGCCGCGCATTTCATGGTCAACATACGGTCAGACTAGCCCAGGCCGCCCAAGGGGTCCAGCCCGGCAGGGAAAGTGCGACCGCGCCCCTTGACTTGCGGGTTTGCCTGCTTATTGTCCCACCTGCGTACATGCTTGGCGGGAAGCGGCCTCAGCCCCCCGCCGTTTCATACATCCATCCTGCGAACCATGAAGGAGAGAGACCGTCATGAACCTGAAACCTCTGCACGACAACGTCCTGATCCAGCGCGAAGAGTCCGAAGAGCGCACCGCCTCCGGCATCATCATCCCTGACGCCGCCCAGGAGCGTCCCCAGCGCGGAACCGTCCTGGCCGTAGGCCCGGGCAAGGGCGAAACGCCCATGAACGTCCAAAAGGGCGACAGCGTCCTGTTTGGCAAATACGCGGGCACCGAGTTCAAGGTGGACGGCCAGGAACTGGTCATCATGCGCCAGGACGACATCGTCGCCATCGTCGAGTAAGTCCCACATTTGAGTAAGGAATCAAGAACATGAGCGCCAAGAGCATCAATTTTCAGGAGCGGGCCCGCAACGGGCTGAAAAAAGGCGTGGACACCCTGGCCGATGCGGTCAAGGTGACCCTCGGGCCCAAGGGCCGCAACGTCCTGCTGGACAAGGGCTGGACCCCGGCCATCACCAAGGACGGCGTGACCGTGGCCAAGGAAATCGACCTTGAGGACAAGTTCGAGAACATGGGAGCCCAGATGGTCAAGGAAGTGGCTTCCAAGACCAATGACGTGGCCGGCGACGGAACCACCACGGCCACGGTGCTGGCCCAGGCCATCTTCGGACAGGGACTCAAGCTCATTGCGGCCGGACGCAGCCCCCTGGCCGTGAAACGCGGCATCGACAAGGCCGTGGACGCCGTGGTCGCCCATCTGGACGGCATGGCCAAGCCCGTAAACAGCGTGGCGGAAATCGCCCAGGTCGGCACCATATCCGCCAACGGCGACACCTCGGTGGGCGACATCCTCGGCCAGGCCATGGACAAAATCGGCCACGAGGGCGTCATCACCATCGAAGAAGCCAAGTCCATGGAAACCACTCTGGAAGTGGTGGAAGGCATGCAGATCGATCGGGGCTACGTGTCCGCCCATTTCGCTACGGACCAGGAGAAAATGGTCTGCGAGATGGAAGATCCGTACATTCTGCTCACGGACAAAAAAATCTCCAACCTGCGCGAGATCCTGCCTGTTCTGGAACAGGTGGTCAAAACCCAGCGCCCCCTGCTGATCATCGCTGAGGACATCGCGGGCGAAGCCCTGGCCACCATGGTGGTCAACAAGCTGCGCGGCGGCCTGAAAATCTGCGCCATCAAGGCCCCTGCCTTTGGCGACCGCCGCAAGGCCATGCTTCAGGACATCGCCGTGCTCACCGGCGGCGAGGTGGCCACCGACGATCTGGGCATCAGCCTGGAGTCCCTGACCATCAATCAGCTGGGCAGCGCCAAGAAAGTCACCGTCGGCAAGGACAACACCACCATCGTGGACGGTGCCGGTGACGCTGCGGCCATCAAGAACCGCTGCGAAACCATTGAGGGCGAAATCAAGGAATCCTCTTCCAGCTACGATAAGGAAAAGCTACAGGAGCGCCTGGCCAAGCTCATGGGCGGCGTTGCCGTGATCCATGTGGGCGCGCCCACCGAAGTGGAGATGAAGGAAAAGCGTGACCGCGTGGAAGACGCCTTGCACGCCACCCGCGCCGCGGCCGAGGAAGGCATCCTGCCTGGCGGCGGTTGCGCTCTGGTGCGCGCCGTGGCCGCCTTGGACGGTCTGACCCTGGCCGACGACGACGAATTGGCCGGTGTGGACATCATCCGCCGCGCCATTGAGGAGCCCCTGCGCCAGATCGTGACCAACGCGGGCTTTGAAGGCTCCCTGGTGGTGGAAAAGGTCCGCTCGGGCAAGGACGGATTCGGATTCAACGCCGCTGTCGGCGAATATCAGGACCTGCTGGAAGCCGGCGTCATCGACCCCAAGAAGGTCGTGCGCATCGCCTTGCAGAACGCGGCCTCCGTCTCCGGCCTGATGCTCACCACCGAGTGCTCCATCGCCGAAAAGGCGGACGAAGACTAGCATGTCTGCCGGGCTTGGCCCGCAGTAGCAGACGTCCGTAAAGATCAACGGGCCGAACCTTCCGTTCGGTCCGTTTTTCTATTTCGCATCTCCCCGGTGAATCCCGCGCTTGACCACGGCCCGGCGTGAGACTATATTTTCGGGTCAGCCCGGAGCCTGCTCCGGCGCAATCAAGGAGGCTTGCATGAGCAAAAAGAAAAATCTCTATCAGCTCGTTATTGTGGCCAACGGCAAGGAAACCCCGCTGCTGGTTTCCGAAGACCGTCGCCACCTGGAGCTGGAACGCCAACGGCATGTCCGTTCCCTGGCCCCGGGCTATGCCGAGGTCCGCGAGTTGGCCTAGCTAACCACAAGGCAGACCACCGCAGCCGGACACACGGCATGAGGCCCACAAAGGAAGCGGCCGGGCAACGCCCGGCCGCTTTTGATTTTCGGCTCACCGTCACTCGTGCCCCTCATGACGGTGAGCCGATCCGGCCGCCGGCCGCAATTTCGGGCCTGTGGTCCCTCCCCCGAAGCTGCGGCGCGCCGGAAATCGCACCCTCTCTCGAACCGCTAATATCGTTCAAAGTCCTCATCATCGGCAAAGCCGGTCTCCAGCCGCCGAGGTTCGCGCACAGGCAAAGCGCGGTGCCCGGAGCCGCCGTTCTCGACCTTAAAATACTCCATGCTCTGCTGCAATTGTTCCGCCTGACTGGACAACTCTTCTGCCGTGGAGGCCATTTCCTCCGAGGCGGACGCGTTCTGCTGCGCCACTTCTTCCATCTGGGAGACGGCCCGGGTGATCTGCTCCACGCCGGAACTCTGCTCCTTGCTGGCCGCGCTGATCTCCTGAACCAGATCCGCGGTGCGGCGGATTTCCGGAACCAATTCCTGCAACATGCCTCCGGCCCGTTCCGCCACCCGGGTGGAACTGTCGGACAGGTCGCTGATTTCTCCAGCGGCCGCTCCACTGCGCTCCGCCAATTTGCGCACTTCAGCCGCAACCACGGCAAACCCTTTGCCGTGCTCTCCGGCCCGGGCCGCTTCAATGGCCGCGTTCAAAGCCAACAAGTTGGTCTGCCGGGCAATTTCTTCAATGATAGTAATCCGTTCGGCAATATTCTTCATGGCTTCCACAGCTTCGGCCACAGCCTCGCCGGTTGCCGCGGCCTTGGACGCCGCACTGGTGGCGATGGCTTCGGTCTGTTCGGCATTGTCCGTACTTTGACGAATATTCTCCCCCATGGCCTGCATGGAGCTGGACACTTCCTCCACGGAAGCGGCCGATTCCGTGGCCCCCTGGGATAAGGTCTGGGCCGTGGCGGAAAGCTGTTCACTGCCCGAAGCCACGTTCTGGGTGGCCATGTTCACCTCGCCCACCACGCGCTGAAGCTGCTCCACCATATTCCGCAATGACTCCGCCAGCAGGCCCACTTCGTCTTCCTGCTGCACTTCCACCTGGGCCGTCAGGTCGCCCCGGCTCACGATTCCGGCAAAGTCCACCCCCCGGCGCAAGGGCCGGATGATGCCCCGGGCAATGATCCAGGCCACCAGGATTCCGGCCACCAGAGCCACGACCGCCACCAGAGTGATGACCAGGCGGGTTTTGGCCGCACTGTCCAGCATCTGCTGGTCGGTCATGATGTTTTCGGCCACGGTTTCGCCGGTGCGGTCCAGGATGGCCTGCACCTCATGCAGCGCGGGCACGGTCTGTTCCACATAAATCTGTTTCGCTGTTTCCAGCCCGGCAGCCCGTTCCTCCAGCCAGGCGATCATGTCCTGGAATCCAGCCCGCAAAATTTCGGCGTTGGGTTCGGTGACTTCCCGGTAATATCGCTCGGCACCGGCCGCATCCCCGCGCGCCAGGCGGCGGTTGATCTCCTCTACGGACTCATGCAGGGCGGCATGCGGCTCCAACAGCGGCTTGAGCATGGCCGCCAGCTCCGGCTCCCGCTCCATGACCCGGGCCGCATCCGCGGAGTAGAGCCATGTCCCTAGATTGCAACGCTCCGGATCGGTCTGCACATCCACGCGGGCCGCCCCATTGTTCAGGGCCTCCACCACCCGGGCCGACCAGAGCAGATGGTCCACCTGCCGGGCGTACATAAACCCGGCCAATTGCGGATCCACGTCATCATAATTGTCGGCAATGGCCGCAGCGCTTTCATGCAGCTCCCGGTGAGGCCGTTCAATGGCCTCCATGAGCGGCGCAATCTGCGGCACGAGCTTTTCCGCCTGGACCCGGCCTTCACCATAATACCAACGCCCAAAGGCGCACTTGTGCGGATCGGTCTCGGCCGTCAGTTCGGAAACGTCCCTGTTGGTGATCAGTTCGTTGACCTGTTCGGCCCACTTGAGATGATCCACGATGCGCTGCACAAAATCGCCGCGCAGTCTGTTTCCTTCAATAACCTCTCCGGCATTGTGCACAATGCCGCCGATCCCGGTCACGGCCCAGACCGAAAGCAGGCCGAGCAGGCCCAGGACCAGACCAAAACCAATGCTGAATTTGCCGCCGAGGCGAATGTCCTTCCAGTGCTTCATGCCGCATCTCCCGAGGAGGGCGGAACCTGCGACCTTTCCCCTTCCTGCGCAAAACATTGCAAGGCTTCCGGATCGACGCGTCCTTCAAGACGTCCGATTTCGCGACCCTGCCCGTCCAGCAGCAGGTAGGTGGGCGTTCCGTGAATGGCGTACTCCTGCATGAACCCAGGAGAAAGCCGGGGTTCAGTCCAGAAGGCGGCCAATGTGCCGGCAAGCGCCCGGGCCACACTCTCCACCTCGCAGCGGTGCTGGTCGTAGTCCTCGTCCCGGTGCACGCACGCCAGCAGCACGCGCTTTCCACGCGGCAGGTAGGCAGTTACGTCATCGGGATGGACATCAATCAACATCGCTACGCTCCTTGTTTTTTTGTAGGCAAAGGCTGTACCAATACCCTTGTTGAACATAAAAATTCTGCAATATTAATATATTGGCAAAAGCACACTCTGCGTTTGCCTTTCCAACAAACTGTCTCATGGGACAGTTTGTTTAGACACAATTTGTGTCAAATGTTCAGGGAACAATCCCCAAATCTGCGATACGGCGGTACAGGCTGCTGCGACTGATGCCCAAGGCCCGGGCCGCATGGGTCCGGTTCCAGCGGCACTCCTCCAGGGCGGCCAGCACCTGCTCCCGCGTGAGCCCGCTGGGACGGGAGCTTCCGAACCGGGTGTCCCGCCGCAACTCAGGGGGGAAATGAGCGGCCAACAGCTCTCCGCCCGGGCAGAGGATGCAGGCATGCTCCACCGCATGTCGCAGCTCCCGCACGTTGCCGGGCCAGGATTGGGACATGAGCAGTTCCAGGGCATTCGAATCCGGACCAGAGATCTCCTTGCCCATCTGCAACCGGAACAGGGAGACGAAGTGATCCACAAGCAGAGGAATGTCTTCGGTCCTGTGGCGGAGGGGAGGCAACGGCACCACCATCACCTTGAGCCGGTAGTAGAGGTCTTCCCGGAAGCGGCCCCGCCGCACCAGGGAAACCAGATCCGCATTGGTGGCCGCCACAACGCGCACATCAGCGGTGCGCGGCGACGATTCCCCCACGCGCTCGTACTCGCGGCTCTCCAAAAAGCGCAGCAGCTTCAGCTGGGTGCGCACTGAAATATCCCCGATCTCATCCAAAAAGATCGTGCCGCCTTCGGCAGCCTGAAAACGGCCCACCCGGTCACGCAGGGCCCCGGTGTAGGCTCCCTGCACATGCCCGAACAGTTCACTTTCCAGCAACTCCTCGGACAGGGCCGCGCAGTTGACCCGGACCAGCGGCGCCCGAGAACGCGGCCCCTGCCGGTGCAGGGCTTCGGCAGCCAGTTCCTTGCCCGTGCCGGATTCGCCCAAAAGCAGCACGGTGCTGTCCAGCCCGGACAAACGGTCCAGCATGGAAAACACCTCACGCATGGGCTCGGAACGTCCCACCAAACCATGATAGCGGCTTTGGCGCGCCAATGCCGTTTCCAACCGAGCCAGCCGCGATACGTCCCGCAGAATAAGCACGGCTCCGGCAAAACGGCTGTCGCCTTTTTCCAGCGGCGCGGTATTGACCACGGCCACTTTGTTCCGGCCAGCCTCGTCCCGGCATTCGAACCGGTATTCCCGGACGGGCTGACCCGTGTCCAGCGTGCGTTGCAGCATCTTCAGGCACCCCGCCAGACAGGTGCCCGAAGCCGCCTGGGGCGGCCTCCCCAGCAAAGCGCTCCGGCGGGTGCCGCTGATGCGTTCAAAGGCGTTGTTGGCCTCCAGTACGGTCATGTCCGGAGCCACGATGAGCAGGCCCTCGGGCAGGCTGCTGAAAATGGCTTCCAGATTACGACGGTACCCTTCCACCCGCTCCCGAAGACGCTGCCCGGCCTGTTCCGCACGCACGCTTTCCGAAATATCCTTGGCATAGACCGCCACGCGCCGGACCTCGCCCGCCTGGTCGAACACGGGATACAGCCGCACCTCAAAGTGCATTCCCGCACGCTGGTCACGCATGCTCACGGGCGCGCCTGTTTCCAGCACCTCGGCAAACGCTCGACGCCGCCCCTCCACGATCCCTTGAGGAAAAATATCAAAACAATTTCTGCCCAGAAGCACTGAAAGGTCCAGCCCGAGACGTTGGGCCGCCGTGGTATTGGCCTGGAGAATCCCGCCCTCGCGGTCCAGGAGCATGATTGAATCCGTGGTGGCGTCAAACACGGCGCGCAGCGCGGCGTCCCGCTCCTGCAAGGCGTGCAGCACCGAGGATGGGTCCTGGCCGTCAGGCCGGGAATACGGGCCGATACTTTCCGAAGCCTGACCACGCCACGATTCCCGAAGCCGATGGTTCGCGGCTTCCGGTTCCCTTGGCTGCGCCTGCTGACCCGTTACGTTCTTGTCCTGCCTTTTCGCCATGTTTTCCTTATCCGTTCCGATCTCCGCCAGGACTTCGCTCACGCAATTCCGCCAGATTATAACCGGCCGACACGGAAAATCAAAGTCGAATCGAACCCAGGCCCAGTTTTTCCTTTTTCATCCAGGGATGTTCCCGCCTGGCTTCCGCATGCACTCCCAACAGTCCGGGGAAAACATTCCGACCGCACAGGGGCGGACAAAAAACAGGGTTCAAGAGGCGCACGGACACCTTGCCCGCTGGAGGAAAGGACTTTCCAATGCCGAGGAAACCGCTTTGGGCCGCCCTGCCGAGTTGACGCCTGCTCCGGTGCGAGCTATCCGTATTCCTTATTATTGTAGGAGAAATACCATGCGCGGATTTCTTTTATCGCTCGGAATATTCCTGGCGTTGGCCGGAGCGGCCCCCGCTGAAACAGTGGACGCTTTTCAGGGGAATTCGTATCCGGACAAGGCCAATGAATCGAGAATTCAAACCGACCTTGTCTCCGACGGCCAAGCTGTCTTTTCTTCGACGCTGTCCCGGCATGCCCGCTCCAGCAATGGTCTGCCCGGGCCTGCGGAATGGCCGGGCGCGCCCTGCGTCACGGATGCGGATTGCGGCGACCTGCAATGTTGCAACGGCGTGTGCGCCGAATCCTGCAACAACGCGGCCCCGCTCCGAAGCGCCCTGCACCGGCAGACCCGGTGCCCATAGCGTTTTCCGGGGCTTTTCCCGGAAGCGGCGCATTCCCCTTGGGCCACCGTTATGCTATGCTTATCCAAACGCCATCCTGAAAAATCGCAACCGACAACCACATCCCTCCGGGAGGGAGCATCATGACAAAATTCATTAAATGGCTGCTTATCATTGTCGGCGGACTCGCCGGACTGCTCATCGCCGGGCTGATTCTGGTGGTTCTGCTGGTGGACCCCAACGACTATAAAGACGACATCACCAAGGCCGTGCACAATGCCACGGGCATGCAGCTGACCATCGAAGGTCCGCTGGACCTGCGCGTTTTCCCCTGGATCGGGGTGGATACCGGCGCAGTGCGCCTGGGCAACCCGCAAGGGTTTGGAGACGACCCCTTTGTCAGCCTGCAAAGCGCGTCCGTGAGCCTGCAAGTGCTGCCCCTGCTTTCCGGCTCGGTGCAGGTGGGCCAGATCGACGTGCAGGGGCTGACCGCCAACCTGATCCGCAACCCGAACGGCGCGGCCAACTGGGAAGCCATCGGCTCGCAGGACCCTGCCGCAACTCCGGAAGGGGAAACCACCCCGGCCGAGTCCTCCCAAGGGGAAGCAGGCCAGGGCCTGGATCTTTCCATCGGCGGCCTCAAGGTGACGGACGCCAACATCGTGTTCGACGATCGCCAGGCAGGCAAACGCTTTGCCTTGCAGGGCCTGAACCTCAGCCTGGGCGAAGTGCGTCCCGGCCAGCCATTTGATCTGGCCGGCTCCCTGCGTCTGGAAAGCTCGGAGCCGCCCTTGCAGGCAACCCTGGAAGCCCGGACCGTGGCCGCACTGGACCTAGCAAATCAAATTTACGAACTGCGCGACCTCACGGCAACGGTGCAGGCCGAAGGCGCGGCCGTGCCCGGCGGCACGGTACAGGCCACAGCCCGGGCAACCGCCCTGCTGGCGGACATGAGCCGACAGACCGTAACCACCGAGGGTCTGACCCTGAACGCCTACGGTGTGGACCTGGCCGCGGAACTGGCCGCCTCGGAGCTGAATGCCGGTCCCAAGGCCAAGGGCAGTCTGCGCATTGAACCTTTTGACGCCAAAAAGCTGCTCGCGGCCCTGGGCCAGACCCCGCCGCAGACCACCGATCCCACGGCCCTGACCGACGTGGCCCTGCAACTCGAGTTCGATTACAGCCCGGACGCGGCCACGGTGCGCAACCTGCTGCTCCGTCTGGACGGCCAGGAAATCACCGGGGAAGCGTCCATGATTGCCGGGAAGATTCCCGCGTACGACATCAAAGTGCAGGCCGCCAGCCTGAATCTGGACCCGTACCGCGCTCCGCAGGCCAAACAGCAGGAGGCCGCCGCCACAACGCCCCAAAAGTCGGCTCCGGCAGGCGATCCCAACCAGCCTCTGCTGCCCGAGTCCGCCATGGAACAACTGCGCACGCTGCGCCTGGACGCCCAGTTCAAGGTCGGACGCCTTCAGGCCTCGCCTGCGGAAATATCCAACCTGCTGGTGCTGATCACGGCCCGCGACGGACTGCTCAAAGTGGAGCCTGCCTCCTTCACTCTCTATGAAGGTGACTTTACCTCGGCGCTGCGCATGGACGTCCGGGGCGCCACCCCGGGCTACGGCCTGACCGCCAAGCTGGACGGACTGGCCATTGGTCCGCTTTTGCAGGCCATTCAGGGCAAGCAATCCCTGAGCGGTCGCACCAATGCGGAAGCCGCTCTGACGGTCCGCGGCAACACGATTCCCCTGCTGAAGCAAACCCTCAGCGGCAACGTCCGGTTCGACATCCACGACGGCATCTTCCCGGGAGTTGATCTGGCCGGAGTCATGACCAAGGCCTATCGCCGACTGGAATCCTCACAGGATGGAGCCATCCAAACCGAGGACGACGCCAGCACCCGGTTCGGCTTGGTGTCCGGTTCAGCGACCATCACCAACGGCCTCATCGACAACCGCGACTTCCTGTTCAAGTCCCCCTTCCTCCAGGCCGACGGCGAAGGACAGGTCAGCCTGCCGGAAAATTCCATCAATTACCTCGTGGTGGGCGCGCTCCTGGCCTCCACCGACGGACAGGGACGCGGCGACAAGGCCGACTACGTGGGAATCGGCATTCCCATCCGGGTGAAGGGGACCTTCGACGACCTGCACTTCTGGCCCGACCCCGTAAAATGGGCGGAAATGATCGCCGGAGGCGCGCTGAACATTCTGGGTGACGGCGCCGGTTCCCTGCTGGATACGCCGGGCGCGCTCCTGGAGGCCGTGGGCGGACTGGCTGGTCAAAAAAGCGACTCGCCAAGCCCCACCCCCCAGCAGCCCGCCCAGGAAAAAAAGGACCCGGCCAAGGCCTTGGAAGATGTGGGCAAGGCTCTGGAAGGTCTGTTCTAACGAGGTCCGCGGCATGTCCGCTGATTTGCGGCGGCGTGCGGCCATCTCCTGACCGTTGACTTGCGGCGGGCCGGTTTTCCGGCCCGCTTTTTTTACCCGCCATGCGCAAATCCTGCCCAAACGGGCGAAGCCAATGACGGGCAGGCCTTCGAACCCCGCGTATTGACACGCTGTTTAGTTGGTATAATACTTGTACTCCCCAAAATGGTCCGGGCCGTTGAACAAGGAGAAAATCATGCGCGACCAGTTTCAAAACCATCTTGAACGCCGGGGTATCGGGCGTCGGGACTTTTTGCGGCTGGCCTCGGCTGCGGCGGCCACTGCGGTGTTTTCCCCTGTGCTGCACGGCTGCGCCGTCAACCCGGTCACGGGCGAAAGCCAGCTCATGTTCATGTCCGAAAAGCAAGAGCTGGCCCTGGACCAGCAGCGCTCTCCGCACCAGTTTTCCGCGGATTACGGTCCGGTGCAGGACGCGGCCCTGAACAATTACGTGGACTCGGTGGGCAAAAAGCTGGGCCGGGTAAGCCACCGCCCGCAGATGCCGTACAATTACCGCGTGCTCAACGCCACGTATGTAAACGCCTACGCCTTTCCCGCCGGGTCCATCGCAGCCACCCGCGGCATTTTGCTGGAACTGCAAAACGAAGCGGAGCTGGCCGCCCTGCTTGGACACGAAAACGGCCACGTGAACGCACGGCACGCGGCCTCGCGCATGAGCAAAGGGCTCCTGGTTTCCGCGATCATGACCGGGGCCACGGCCTATGCCGCCACCCAGACGGACAAAGGCTGGCAACCCCTTATTTCAGGCCTGGGCGGACTGAGCTCCGGGGCCCTGTTGGCCTATTACAGCCGGGAAAATGAACGGGAAGCCGATGCCCTGGGCATGGAGTATGCCACGCGGGCCGGGCTGAACCCCCAGGGCATGGTGGGGCTGCACCAAATTTTAATCAACAAAAGCAAGCGCCAGCCTAATCTGCTGGAACAGATGTTCGCCTCCCACCCCATGAGCCAGGAGCGGTACGAGACAGCGGTCCAAAGCGTGGAAGGAAAATACAGGCCCTTCACGGGCCTTCCCCTGAACCGCGAACGGTTCATGGATCATACGGCCCGGCTGCGACGGCAGAAAAAACCGGTGCAGGATCTGCAAAGCGGCCAGGAACTCATGGCCAAGGATGAACCGCGCCAGGCGGAAGAGGCGTATGGACGCGCCCTGGCCGCCCTGCCCCACGACTACGCGGGCTTGCTGATGATGGCGGATTGCCAGAACGCCCTGGACCGGCCGGTCAAGGCCGAGGAATACGCCCTGCGCGCCACCGAGGTCTACCCTCAGGAGGCCCGGGCCCATCTCTCTTTGGGGGCGGCGAGGCTGATCAACGGGCGGTACGCCAAGGCCCACCAAGCCTTTGCGCGTTACGACAAAATGCTGCCCGGCAATCCGCAACTGCTTTTCCTCAAGGGCCTTTCCATGGAAGGCGCAGGCAACCGGTCCATGGCTGCGGATTATTATTACAACTATCTGCGAAAGGTGAATCAGGGCGAACACGCTCAGTACGCGTATCAGCGGTTGCGCCGCTGGGGCGCGCTCTAGGCGGCCGAGTCGCCCGGCCCGGCCGCGCCGGAAGTCAACCGTCCAAGCTCCCGCACAAGCTCTTTGAGGATCACGGGCTTGGAAAGGTAGCCGTCAAATCCGTGGGCGAGCAAACGCTCCCGGTCTCCGTGCATGGCATGGGCCGTGAGCGCCACCACCGGCAACCCTGCCGCCCCGGTGTCCGGCAGATCGCGCAGGCGTTTGAGGGCTTCCCGTCCGTTCAGGCGCGGCATTTGAATGTCCATCAGCACCGCATGGGGCAATGGGCGCTCCGAAAATTGCAACAACTTCAAGCACTCTTCACCATCCGCCGCAGTCTGCACTTCGGCCCCGAACCGCTCGAGCAGCCGCGTCACGGCCAGACGGTTGACGCGGTCATCCTCGGCCAGGAGCACGCGCAGCCCCTGCAAAGGACGGGCTGGGTCCCCCGGTTCTGCGGGGTCCGGCCTTTCCGAAGGCAAGTCGGCTTCCGTTTCATAGGCCTCCTCGGGGTCACGAGCCAAAAGCGTACGGTCCGGGCCTCCGGACGGCCTTGCCGTGCCCTGTTTCGGTGCGGGCAGGTCGGCTTCGCCATTCTCCGGTAAACCAAAGGGCAGGCTCACGTACACGTCCGTCCCCCGCCCGGCCTCGCTGTCCACAGCGGCCTGGCCGCCCATGAGATCCACCAGCCGTTTGACGATGGACAGCCCCAGGCCCGCCCCTTCGTAGTTGCGGGTGAACTCACGCTCCACCTGGGTGAACGGCTCGAACAAGGTGCCCAATTCCTCGTCGGGGATGCCGATGCCCGTATCCGAAACCACGAACAGCAGCCTGGCCCGGCCCGCAGGGGCGGAAAGCGGAAACACCGCCACGCGCACCCGGCCCTGGGATGAAAATTTGACGGCATTGCCCACGAGATTGAACAGCACCTGCTGAAGCCGAACCGGATCGCCCAACAGCTCCGGCGGCACGGCAGGGTCCATGGCACACTCCAGGCTCAGTCCTTTTTCCGCGGCTGAAGGGGAAAACAGCTCCTGAATCGAGCCGCAAAGCAAAGCCAGCCGGAACCGCTCCCGGGTCACCACCAGCCGCCCCGCCTCGATGCGGGAAATACCCAGGATATCGCCCAGGAGCCGCGTAAGCCGCAGGGAGGATTGCAGAGCCGTGCGCACGTAGGACTTCTGCTCCTCGGTCATGCCCGTGGTCTGGAGCAGTTGCAGTACCCCCACCACACCGTTGAGCGGAGTGCGGATCTCATGGCTCATGTTGGCCAGAAATTCGCTTTTGGCCCGGCTGGCATCCTCGGCCCGGGTTTTGGCTTCCCGCAGTTCGGATTCGGTCTGCATCCGCCGGGTCACATCCGCAAAAATGGCGGTTACCTCGCCCGAAGGCAGCCGGTAGATGCGGTTCTCCCGCCAGCCCCGGCGGGTGCGGTCCTCGTACCAGCGCGGCTCCATGTCCATGGGCCGCCCGGTTTCCAAAACCTGGCGCAGGGCCTGGACCAGCCCGAATTCATCCATGCGCGGGAAGCATTCCAGGAGCGGACGCCCCACCACCCCGGCCTTGCTCACCTTGGTAATGCGCTCGGCGCTGGGGTTGAAATCCGAAAACACGAAATCCTCGCGCTCCCGGTCCCAGCGGTACACGGCCAGCCCGTCCGGCATGTTCTCAAACACGCCCCGGTACCGAAATTCATCGAATTTGTAATGGCTGATATCGTCGATCTGGGACAGGATGGAACACAGATTGCCCTCTTCATCCCGCAAAGTCGAATTGAACCAACGGCAGTACCGCATTTTCCCGGACTTGGTGTAATTGCGGTTTTCGGAAACATTGTAACGTTCCTCGCCTCGATAAAGACGGCCAATGCGCCGCTCCACGGCCGCAGCGTCGTCCTCATGCACAAACCGCCAGTCCCCCCAGTTGCGGCCCTCGGTTTCCCGGGCCGTCCAGCCAAAGACTTCTTCGGCCCGAGACGACCAGCGCAGGATGCGGCCTTCCGCATCCCAGAGAACCACGGCCAAGGACGAGTTGTCCAGATGCCAGGAGAGTTGAATCCGGTCCTCCTGGCTGGGCCCCGGCCTGCCTGCCTTCTGTCGGTCCTGTTTTCGAACCGGCTGCCACCTGCCCGCGCAGCGGTCTTTTTTCCCGTCCGACGCGCTCATACGTTTTCTCTCATGAGATTTTGGCGACCAGCGGCCGATTTTCAGATACAAATTTCCCCATTGCGACACAAAACCATATTCACGTCCGGCTGTCCATGACTCTCTGGTTTCCGCGCTCCAGGAGCCGGATGTTATAATCTGGCCCCTGGGGGAGCAAATTCCCGCAAAAGGTGCGCAAAAAAGGAACGAGTTATGGGCTTCAGAGCCTGTTTATTCAAGGAAAGCAACACACCCGGTGTTGGCATATCCATTGCTCTTCCTCTTTCAAAAAATCGATGGATGCATTAGGAAGGGTAACCATAACCATCCGATCTCATCCAACGAAGAGGAGGAACGTCATGAGAAGGATCATCGCGATCGTGCTGGCGCTGAGCGCTCTGCTCTGTTTCCTGGCCACCATGGCCTTGGCCGCTGCGCCGGAAGCCCCGGGCGAAGCGCTGGAAATGAAGTACCCCGGCGATCAGGCCAAATACGCGCCCATCATGTTCCAGCATACCGAAGCGCACTTGGGCGTGGAAGGCGGCTGCGAAACCTGCCACCACACCTGGGACGGACAAAGCGAAATCGCCTCGTGCAGTGCGGACGGGTGTCACAACGACATCAGCCGGGAGAACAAGCGCGAACCCACATCTTACGATTCCGCGTTCCACAGCAGGAACGCCCCCAACAGCTGCGTGGGATGCCACTCGGCCATGCTCAAGGCTGATGCCTCGTTCAAGGGTCCGAAGAAGTGTAACGACTGCCACAGCAAGAAGTAAACGCGGAGCCTGTCTTGACGCGGCCCGTTCCCAAGGGGGCGGGCCGTTTTGCATGCTCCGGCAAACGGTCAGTCCGCTTCGGGGTCGTGCAGTCCGTATTTGTTGATCTTATAATGAATGGCTCGACGGCTGATGCCGAGAATGTCCGCGGCCGCGGTCTTGTTCCATTGCGTATGCCGCAGGGCGCGCACAATGGTTTCCCGTTCATTCTCCTCCAGGGAAAGGGAGCCCGGGCCATCCGCCCCGGCGTCCCGGGCAGGCAGGGCCTCCTCCAGTTGCAAATCCCCGGGTCGCACAGCGTCGCCAGTGGCGAACACGGCTCCAGCCTCCACGGCGTGCCGCAATTCCCGTACATTGCCGGGCCAGTCATGCGCGGCCAGGCGGTCCAGGGTTTCCGGGGCCAAGCGCAAGGCCTCCCGGCCCTGTTCGCGGCAGGCCCGTTCCAAAAAACGCTCCGCCAGCAGGGGGATGTCCTCCCGGCGTTCGCGCAGGGGCGGAGCCACCAGGGTGACCACCTTGATGCGGTAATAAAGGTCCTCACGGAACGTCCCCTGCCGCACCAGGGCGCGCAGGTCCGCATTGGTGGCGGCCACCACCCGGCAGTCCACGTGCTCGTCCCGCACGCCGCCCACAGGACGGATGGTGCCCTCCTGGAGAAAACGCAGCAGCCGGGTCTGCATTTCCGGAGAGATATTGCCGATTTCATCCAAAAACAACGTGCCCTGGTCCGCCTCGGCGATCAGGCCCTTCTTGTCCTTAATGGCATGGGTGAAGGAGCCTTTGACATGGCCGAACAGTTCGCTTTCCAAAAGCGTCGACGGAGTGGAGCCGCAATCCACCACCACAAAAGGACCGTTACGCCGGGTGGAAAGCCGGTGCAGCAGCCGGGCCGCCAATTCCTTGCCCGTGCCGGACTCGCCCACCAGAAGCACGTTTACACTGGTCCGGGCCACGCGCTCCAGCAGCTGCTGAAAACGAAGCATGGCCGGGCTGTTCCCGCCCCAAAGCAGTTTGCGGATCTCGGCGCAGCCGTCCTCGCCCTCCAGGGATTCGGCAGGCAGCAGCTCCCGCACGCGACGGACCAGTTCCTTGCCGTCAAAAGGCTTGGTCAGATAATCCGCGGCCCCGGAGCGCGTCAGGGCCACAGCATCAGGAATGGTGCCGTAAGCCGTGAGCAAAATCACGGGAACATGGGGATACTGTTCGCGTACGGCATTGAGCAGTCCTTCCCCGCCCATGCCCGGCATCTTCACATCGGAAACCACCAGATCCACATGCCGCTCCCGCATAATCCCCAGCCCCTCTTCCGCACAGGCGGCCCGCACCGGAGCCAGCCCGGCCGACGCCAGCCGCGCCTCCATCACGTCGAGAATGCCGGGATCATCGTCCACCACCAATATCACGCGCTTGTTCGTCATGTTCCGCCTCTGCTTGCCGGGGCGCCGCCGGATGCGGCGGCCTGTGTCTATTACGGCTCCACCGCCACGCCGTCCGCCGCTTGATTCGCTCCGGAAGACGCCGGAGGCAATAGAAAACAAAAGGCACTGCCCCGCCCCCCGGGCCCTGCCTGTACCCACATCCGCCCGCCGTGGGCCTGCACGATGCTACGGGAAATATACAGCCCCAACCCCGCCCCCTCAACCGTTCCGGCCTCGCCCCGGTACCATTTTTGAAAGACCAGCTCCCGCTCCTCCTGGGGCACGCCCGGCCCTTGGTCCAGGACACGGAAAAGCGCGCCCTCGGCCGTGCGCCGCACCTCCAGCCGAACCAGCCCGGCCGGCGGGGAAAACTTCACGGCATTGCCCAGCAGATTGACCAATACCTGGCCCACCTGTCCAGCGTCCGCAGGCACGATCCAGTCCTGCGCACCGTGCGGTCCCTCCAGCTCCAGGCGCACCTTTTTGGCCTCGGCCGCAGGGCGTACCCGCTCCAGAGCCGAGGCGGCCAGCTCCTGGGGATCAACAGGCCCGGGGCAGACCTCCAGCCGCCCCGCCTCCAGGCGGGAAACCCGCATGAGCCGTTCCAGCAAGTCCGAAAGCCGCCCGGCCTCCCGGGCCGCAATGTTCAAAAAACGTTGCTGCTCCCGGTTGACCTGTCCCAAGGAGCCATCCCCCACCAGCTCCACAGATTCGCGAATGCTGGTCAGGGGAGTGCGGATTTCGTGGCTGAGCATGGAAATGAAGTCCGCCCGCATGCGTTCCTCCCGTTCCAACCGAGCCGTGAGCCGGTCCAGGGCCTGGGCCAGTTCCCCCAGTTCGTCCCGGCTGCGGACGTTCACCGAGGTGGCCCGCCCGGTGCGGCCAAACTCGCGCAGAGCCGCCCGGATGGTGCGCAGGGAACGGTTCAGCCCATAGGCAAAGAGCAACGACCCCGCCAAGCCCAAGGCAATGACCAGCCCCATTCCGGCCAGTCCCCGGCGCGAGGCCATGGATGCGGTGCGGTTCAGATCGCCCAGCCGACGCTCCATGGCCTGCTGGTTCTGGTCCCGTATCTCCCGGAGCCGCTGCATCCACCCGGCCACGGTGCGGTCCGGCATGAGCAGCCGTTCCGGTGCCGCTCCCTTTTTCAGGGTAATGGTGTACTCCCGGGTCAGGGGTTCCAGTTCGTCGGCATATTCCGGATGGGCGGCCAGGGTCTGTTCCAGCATGTCCCCGAGTTGATCCAGATCCTGGACCACGGCCTCCATGTACGCGTCGTCCTGTAAAATCTCGTAGCGTTTGCGGTCTTCCTCCAGCTTGGAGAGCTGCTGGAGCATGCGCTGCACAGCCACGCCCACCTCGTGGTTGGTCCGCACGATCTCGCCGGAATCGGCCACGATCTCGTCAATGCCGGAGAGCAGGTATGCAGTGGTGGCATAAAAAATGGCGATCAGCGCCAGGCACCAAAGCAGCAGACGGGTCGTGATGCCCATGCGGATTCGCGTATGCATGCAGCCTCCGGGATGTGCGTTGCGCTTCATTGCCATGGACCGTGGAAATCCATGCCGCCGGAAAAGCCGGCAGTGCGGACGGCCATTGACGGTGGTTTCGAAATACACGGAAGCCGGGACCGGGTCCAGGCCGGGCAGGAAAAGACAAGGCCCGCCCCCATGGACGGGCCTCCGGCGAAAGGCAGAGTGTAACGCGTGAGTATTTCCATACCGCGGCCGCGCCGCAGCCTGGTCCGACGCCGTTCGTCGCCCGGCCCCGACTGTCCGGCCGCCTGTTCGCCGTTACCCGCCGCAGAGCGGGCAATGGCGGGGAAGCAACAGGCATGCCGAAAACCACTCCCCAAAAATCCCATGTTTTTCCGCGATGTTTTTTTGCCTCAGCCAAGGCAACGGAACAGCAACGCCTGCCAAGGCGGGCAAAGTTTGCACGCCGGGGTCGCGCTAACGGCCGCCACCCCCACACGGCATTCCTTATTGCGGCCGGGCCGCGCCCCATAGTCCCCGGCCATAAAAAAAACGGGCCGGAACCCAAAGATCCCGACCCGCTTTCGCACGTCCCGGCGCCTATTGCACCGACGGCTTGCCGCCCGTGCCCTGCTGGCCGCCGAGCACCAGCTTCCGGCGGTACTCCTTGACCTCGTCGAGCTTGCTCCACTCGGTGAACATCTCCTCCCACTCCTCAAAGTCGTGAAAGCGCTCGTCCAGATATTTTTCGTGTCCCCGGTTCCAAAGCTGGAACATATAAAGTTCCACTTTGAAGTCTTTGGAATCCAGCGCTTTGGGCAGCACCTCCGGGGCAAACCGCTGGCCGTCCAGCCGGGAGCCCGCAAAGGAACAGACCGTGGCCTGGCCTTTTTCATACGTAATGTCGTCGTTGTTCATCATCTCGGCCAAAGGCAGAAGATCGGCCTGCTTTTCGCGAATCTGCTCCAGCGCCTCTTCGGGAATGTTCACGAACAGGGTTCCGTCGCGGTCTTCCAAAAAATAAAACCGGATCCACTGCTCGAACATCATGATCCGCAGAACTTCCTGCGCGGCTTTGGCGATGTTCATGCTTTTCAGACTAAAGCTCATTGCTGGCCCCGTTGGTTGGTCGGTTGATGGAAGGGCGGCCCCGGCCGGGCCGCTCCGGCAGGACCCCCGGCCACTGCCGCGTCCGCCGTTTTTCATGACGATACCGGGCAACCGGAAAAACCCCGTTTCCCCGATTGCGAAGCGAAACAGCCCGGTACGGACGTTCTCCCTCCGGGTCGGGGGATAATGGTCACGAAAACCGCTTGCGTCAAGCCCGGACCAGGCATCCCGCGCTGGACAAGCGTCTCCATGTAAGGTATGGCTCATCGCTTCCGGGTAATTCGCACGTTGACAACGCCATAAGGAGGATTATTTCAATGGCCAGACATAAGAAGCACGAGCGTAAAAAGGAACTTGACCGCCGCCGCAAACGCCGTCGTGAGCGCATCAAAGCGCGCATTCACGAGGCCAAGGCAGCTGCCAAGTAGCCTCGCTCGTACCGCTTTGGCGGAACGAATATCACTTCAAGGAGGATGGTATGCCCATCTACGAATACGAGTGCGAGGACTGTAAACAGATCTTCGAGGAATGGCAGCAGGGATTCGACGAGATCGAGCTGGACTGCAAAGTCTGCGGCGGCAAATGCCACAGAGTAATTTCCAACACCTCGTTCGTCCTCAAGGGCTCGGGCTGGTACGTGACCGACTATGCGGGCAAAAAGCCCAGCGGCAACGG
>JAQVYA010000130.1 GCA_028708865.1 Desulfovibrio sp.
ACGACGCTACTGCACAAAGTGCAGACGCACCACCTATCAAAAATACGTCAACAGCCTGCGCAGCAGGCTGACATCGCGCTGCTACTGGCTTTGCCAGGACTGCGGGCACAAAGAGCCCGCCAAGATACTGGACCAGCCCGGACCCGGCAAGCCCAGGCCGCCCCGCTCCCCCCGGATCTGACCTGTCAGCCGGTTCCTGGTTCAGTCAAAATCTGCCAACAACGCCCCCACCTGCACGCCCGCCACTTCCGGCTTTTCCAGAAACTGATTGCGCAAGCGCCAGACCGCCTGGTGCAGTTGGTCCGCGCTGATGCCGTTTTTAATGGCCGCATAGGCCTCGATAAAAGCGGTCACACTGTCGCACATCTTCAGCAGCTCCCCGTCCTTGGGGTCAAATCCATCGGCATTGAACCGCCGGGCCAGCTCTTCGCTGCTTACGCGCTGGACGCGCCCTCCCCGCATGACGCAGGCTTCGAACTCGGAGCCGATCTCCTTGCCCAGATAATACTCAAGACGGGCCGCGATATCCGGGTACCCTCCGCCGCGGAGCGGCTCCAGCACGAGCCGTTCCAGCTCCTTTTCCTCGTAGGCGCGGATCAGGTCCGCGATTTCCGGAGCCGACTTCTTTACCGGGGAAATAATGTCCCGTGTGAGCAGTTCGGGCAGGTCATGAAACAGCCCTGCAAAAAAATTGTTCTGCCGCCGCGCCCGGCAGGCCCCCACTTCCAGGCTGAAAAACCAGGCATAGGCCGCCACCAGAAAAACATGGCCCAGTACCGTGGTTTCGGGCACACGCGGCGTCTGGGACCAGCGCTGCTGGAACCGCAAATGGCCGCACAAGGCCGCCAGCCGGGCCATGGCTCCGGCCTGGGCATCGTCTTCCAGCCCCTGGAGCAGCTCGGGCACCCCGGCCACGCCGGAAAGAGCCGCCAGACGGTCCAAAAAACTGCGTTCGATTTCCGCCATGTCGTACCCGGACGGGTTGAGTTCCTTGATGAGCTTGAACTCCGAGTAGCTGGCATACTGATGCGCGGCCGCCAGAATTCGACGCGCCGGGGTGTTGTCCTCGCTCACGGTGAGCCAGTCGGTCATGCGGCGGTTGAACTCCCGACCCAGGGGGGCCAGCAGCGGGCGCAGCGTCTTGAGCACCCAGCCGGAAAGCAACGCATAATCCTGGGGATTAGCCTTGATCTGGTAGAACACGGGCGGCTTGATGTCCGTAATGACCAGCCGGAACAGGTAATCAAACAGGCCGCCCTCCACCACCTGGTCGCCCAGGGCAAGACGGGCTTCGTCGTCCATATCCCGGCTGTTGAGCACGAACAGCAGCCAGGCAACGATCATTTTGTGCGACTGTTTGTCCACCTCCACCAATTGCAGCGGACGCAACTTATCGTTCCAGCGCTTCATGTACGCGCCGGAAAACACCAGATCCAAAAGTCCCTTGCGAATCATGGGCCGCTCCATGGCAACCTCCCTGTTCCTTCCGTCCCTACATGCAGCCGCCTGCAAGCTCAAGGACCAAGGAAGCGGCATTGCCATTTTGCGCAAAAAAATCTACATCAAAGACAGGCTGAAAAACAGATTCCAAGCAAGCCCCGGAGGAACATCCCCCATGCCCATGAGAAAAATTCTGCTCGGAGCGGACGGCTCGGAACATTCCAAACACGCGGCGCGCTACGCCGTGGATCTTGCCAAGGCATTCGGCTCCAAGATCCTCATCGTCAGCGCATACCGCGGCCACACCATCGTCACCGACGACCCCGCACACCAATACACCATGAAGGAAATGCGCCGCCGCGCCAAACACCGGCAGGCTTGGTATCAGGAACTGCTGGATAAAAATGAAATCCCCTGGGAGTCCCACATCCTGGACGGCCCGGCCGCCGAGGCCATCGCCGACGTGGCCAAACGCCGCGACACCGACATCATCATCATTGGTTCCCGGGGGCGCTCCAATCTCGTGGGCATGATTTTAGGGAGTACGGCCAACGCCTTGATGCACATCGCCGATTGTCCGGTGCTGGCCATCCGGCTCAAGCACCGCCTGCCCAGCGATAAATAACCCGGCCGCTGTTCGACCTGTCTTCCCCGGGGCGTCCGTTCCGGGGATTTTTTATTTCTCCGTTTCCTTCTTCATGCTGGAGCGGTCAGGCCTTTTCCCGGCCGGATGGACCAGAAGCAAGGCTCCGGCCGCTGCCGTAAACGGCGCCACCAGCACCAGACCAAAACTGCCCACCAGGGTTTTGAGCACTTCCCCGGCCACGTAGACGAGATTAAAGGTGTTGGCCAGGGGAATGCCCTGGGCCATGAAGGCCATGAGCAACGTGATGTACCCGCCGGAATAGGCCAGCAGTAACGTGGTGGTCATGGTGCCCACCACGGCCCGGCCCACGCGAATGCCGGAAAAAAATGCTTCGGCGCGGCCGAGATGCGGCGTCTTGGCCGTGACCTCGGCCATGCTGGCGGCCACGTCCATGGCCAAGTCCATGACCGCTCCGCTGGAGGCCAGAAAAACAGCAGCCACAAACACCGAGGTCAGGTCCAGGTGGGCGTACCCGGAGTAAAGCAGGGTTTCGGCAAAGGGCAGTACCGCTCCATGCAAATGAAAGGCCGAGGTAAAGAGCCGGGCCAGGATGCAGCTGGTCAGCACGCCCAGAAAGGCTCCCAGAAACGCGGTCAATCCTTTGCGCGACACACCGGCCACCAGAAAGATAATGGCCCCGCACAGCAGCGTAACCACGCCCAGGGCCAGAGGGAGCGGATCCACCCCGCGCAGCAGCAGCGGCACCAGGACCTTCCAGATGGTCAACCCAGCGAACACAAATGAAAGCAATGCCTTGGCCCCGGTCCACCCGCCAAAGGCCAGGAGCAGCACCGCGAACATGCCCAGGAGCGTTAGTTCCAGTCCCAGCCGGTAATGATCCTGGGGCACCACGTTGAGCATCCGGCCCTGTCCGTCCAGGGTCATCACGGCCAGGGCCGTATCCCCCGCGCGAAACACCTTGTCCCGGTCCATCTGGCCCAGCAGCGGGTTGACCCCCTGCACCAGCCGTCCGGCAAACGGGCCGTCCAGCAGGCGCATGGTCACCTCCTGCTCTCCGGCCAGCACCATGCCCAGCCGTTGCAGGGCGGAATCGTCGGTCTGCACCACCCGGGCCCGGCACCGCTGTGCCCCCTGGTCCACACGCTCCTCAAATCCCGTGGGCACGTACCAGAGCGCGATGCAAAGCAGGGTGAAAAGCAGGGTCAGCAGGCGGTCCGGGCAACCGCCCCATTGCCTGGCCGTGGCAGGGGCAATACCTTGAGGCAGGAAGCGGGACAGTGTCGGTTTGATCGGCATGGTTGGATCCTTGGCAGGCGGATCCCCGGCGTGAGGGGGGGCGGCTTGGCCGCCCCCTGCGGGGATGGAGGTGGATGGAGAGGAAGAGAACTACCGGGTAGCTGTCAGCAGCCGGGCTTGCGGCTCCAGGCCCATGGCCTGCATGATCTTCAGGGCCACGTCCGTGTTGTCGTACGCGCCATTGAAGAGTTCGTGGCCCACACCCATGGCCGACGTGCTCACAGGCACCCCTGTATGCTTGTAGGAGGTCCAGGCCAGTCCGGCCTTGCGGTTCAGCACATGCGTCAGGCTTACGGCCAGCGGGTCGTACTCGCCGTAAAGCAAATACTCTTCGGCCCCGCCGCCCTCCACTTCTCCGGCCAGGGACCGCGCATAAGCGGCCTCAAGCATTCCGGCTTCATGCGGAGCCAGCACCATGCGGTCCGCCGCCGGGTCGCCGGAAAAGCTCAGGCCGAAACATTCGGTGATCACGGGCCGCAATTCCGCGAAAGGTGCTGACCGCTCCACAAAAGCGGGCAGGATTTCATCGGTAAACTTTTGGAAAGAGATGGTTTGCGCGCCGAGCACGTCAAAATAGCTTTCATATTTGGTCCCGGCAAAACCCAGGGTCAGGCCGCCGCATTCGTGATCGCCCGTCACCACGATCAGGGTTTCGTCCGGATGAGCCTGGGCAAAATCCACTGCCACCTGCACGGCCTCGTCAAAGGAGGCGTTGTTGGTCACGGCCGAGGTCGCGTCATTGGCGTGGCAGGCCCAGTCGATCTTTCCGCCTTCCACCATGAGGAAGAACCCCTGTTCGTTGTCCAACATTTCAACGGCCTTGGACGTAAACTCCGGCAAGGTGATGTCGTTTTCGGTCATATCCAGCACATAGGGCAAGGCTCCGCCGTCCTGAAGCCATTCGTTCACGGCAATGACCTTTCCGTCCTCCGGAGTCAGGGCCTGGAACGCAGCCTTATCGTTCACGTAGCGGTAACCGTTGTCCCGGGCCTTGGCCAGGGCGTCGCCCAGCACCGGGGCATCCGGTTTTTTTTGGCGTTGACGCTCGCCCCGGGGGTCCTTGAGTCCGCCGCCGCCAAAAAAGTCAAATCCCGACTCCACCAGGGCATGGTCGATTTCATGGTACATGCTCCGGCTTTTGACGTGAGCATAGAACGCAGCCGGGGTGGCGTGGTCGATGGAGACGCTGGACACGATGCCCACCTTCATGCCCTGATCCCGGGCCATTTCCGCAATGGTTTTCATGGGCCGCAGCTGCGGGTCCATGCCGATATAGCCGATGTTGGTCTTGACGCCCGTGCACAAGGCCGTGGCCGATGCGGCGGACCCAGTGATGAAGCGGTCCGCGGCCATGGTGGTGGTGATGCCCTGGGCCGGGAAGCCGTCCATGACAAGCCGCCGGTTCAGGTATTCGGCGGTGGCGGCGCGCTGGGGCAGGCCCATGCCGTCGCCGATGAAAAAGAACACATACCGAGCCCGGGCCGGAGATGCGGCTTCCGGGGCCGGAGCCAGGGAGGCTTCCGGTTTTGCCACCGGCCCGGCGCTGGCGCTTTCTTCCTGTTTGCACGCGGTCAGGGCCAGCAGGGCCAGCACCCCCAGCACCAGGGCACGAACCACGAGGGAGGCACGATTTCGCATCAGTCCATTCTCCTTTCTATGGGGATACAACAGGTTGTTCGACTCCCTCGTTGATATCCTACCCACGTGACGTCCCTGCGACGGAATGTGGCGGCCGTGTTAAACCCGGCCATGACGTGTTCCGGCCCGTCCGTCTTTACGCCACGGCCCTGTTTTGCTATGTTTTTTGATAGAATTGAAATCCGTCATTCTTCCGAGGTGTGCATGCCCGCCCCTTCACGCCCCTGCGGCTTTACCATGATCGAACTGGTGGTGGTCGTCATTGTGCTCGGCATTGTTACCGCTGTGGTGGTTGTGCGCGCCGGCTCCCTGGATACGCGCCCCATGGCCCAGGCCGCAGCGCTGCGGGCCCATTTGCGGCAGACCCAGTCCCGGGCCATCAAATCCGGATCAGAATGGGGCATGCGCTCGGCGGGCAGCGAATATTGGATGTTCGAAGGCACCAATCCCGCGGCCCTGTCCGCTGTGCGCCCGCTCCCGGGCGAAGAGGCGCTGCGCGTGGACCTTACGGAAAAAGGTGTCAATATCAGCGGGTTCACCGTTATTTTTGATCAATACGGCATCCCCCATTCCTCGTCCGGGGTCCTGCTTTCCACCAACCTCGGCATCACGGTGCAGTCCCCTGGGGACGCTTCCAACAGCGCCGTGCTGACCATCATTCCGGAAACGGGGTACGTCCAATGAGAACCAGTCAGGGTCACAATGGGTTCACGCTGCTGGAAACCCTGCTGCTGGTGGTGCTGGTAGGTATTCTGGGGGCCCTTTTGGTCACCCTGGTGGGGCCGCGCCTGGGGCGCACGCCCGAAGTGGTGGGTATGGTGCGCAACGAGGCCCTGGTGGAGCAGACCATGGAAGGCATTCTCGCGGACTACCTGGAGGAAATCAATTCAACCACTTCGGACAATGCCCTGAATACCATCGTACAAAATCACGCTGCCGGCACCTATGACCAAAACGGCATTTCAACGGATCTGGCCTACATCACCTTCAGCCCCTCGGGCGCGGAGCAGGCGGCGGCAGGCGCATCCAACACGCTCAAGGTCACGGTATACGTGGATGACGGCAATGGGCACCAGCTCCACCGGCTCAGCACCCTGCTGACCCACAGCCGCGTGAGCGGCCAAAACAACGATACGGTGAATTTCTGATGCGCGGGCTGGACAACACCCTGGTCCGGCAGGCCGCGTTCCAGAGCGGCCAGGGCGGCGTCACCCTGGTGGAGCTGATCGTGTCCGTGCTGATTTTTTCCATTATTGCGGTGGCGGGCTCCATGTTTCTTTCCCTGGCCATGCACAGCTACCTGGTCACCAATCAGTCGGCCGGCGCGGCCCAGGCGGCGCACAACACCCTGGACCGGCTCGGCCTGGAATTTCGCACGGCCACGGGCCTGGGCGGGGGCAGCACAGTGACCCTGGTGCCGGACGTTTCCCTGCAATACGAGACCACGGACCCGAACTTGCCCGGCACGCGCAGCCTGTCCCTTTCCGGCGGAGATTTGTATCTTTCGGAAAATGGGACGCCCCGGCTGCTCCTAGAAGATGTGACGGACTTTCAATTGCGTGTGGAACAAAACGATACGGACGGAGATTCCTCAAACCAGGAAATTTCGGCCATCAACGTGAGCTTCCGCATCAACGGCACCGGGGCCGCGTACACCCTGCGCGTTACGCCCCGGGAGTTCATCCGGCTGTGAGCGTTTGCCCGGCGGCAGAGCCCACGCGGCCGGGCGCGGTCGGCTCCGAAGGGAAAATTCCGGAGCAGCCTTCCGGAACCCGCAACCCTCGCGAGGAGACCATGCGAACAAAGCGCTCTTTTTTGCCTCCCCGGCCGCGCCGCACCGGCCAGCGCGGCAGCACCATCGTGTACGTGATCATCGCGTTGGTGGTGTTCGGCGCATTGGCCGCAGCCTCGGTTTCCTTGTTCAGCAGCTCCAGGATGACGGCCTCCCGCCCCAATTGCGCGGCCCAGGCCCGGCTCCTGGCCGAATCCGGCCTGCGCTACGCCGCCTCGGAACTGCGGCAATACACGGACCTCATCGATGTGAACCTGCGCATCGCCTATCTTACGGGAGCGCAACGCACCAACACCCTGTCCGACGGGGGGTCCTTCACCTTCACCAGCATATCCGCCCCGTATCAGGTGGGCGGCACCGGTCCCTTTTACGTCAACGTCACCTGCCGGGGGCAGGCCTGCCCGGATTCGGATCAGGCCTCCCACACCATGACGGCCACATATTCCCTCTCCGCCCAGGAGCCGGGGCAGCTCGGCTTTGAGGACGACATCGAAAGCTTTGAGGAAGTGGGCGAGGGAGCCAGCCCCTGGGCTCCGGACGACAAGGACGACGCCATCGTGGTGGACCCGGTGAACAAAACCGTGACCCTGGGCGGCGGCAAGCGAGGCATTTTCGGCTGCATCTGGTACGGCGGGGATTTGCAAACCTGTACGGACGGAGATTGCCGCCTTGGCAGCGGGTTTCGCGGCTACTTCGAATTCGAGCTGGAACCCGGCAGCCAGGGGGACGGCTTCACCTTTGCCGTTATCAGCGCCAGCCAGAACCCGGCCACGGCCTGCGGCGGCAAGTCCGACGTGACCCTGCCCGGCGAACTGCTCGGTTATGCAGGGCCCGGCATTGACGGCAACGGCATCAAGCCCCCTAAACTGGCTCTGGAATTCGATCTTTTCCGCAACGACGCCACCATGTGGCCTTGTTTGCCCTTTTCCCGAAATGACAACGCCCCCCGCGACCATGTGGCCGTGATCTACTGGGGACGCGAAGACAATTACGGCCCCACCTGCGACGGGACCCACGATGACAATCAGCACGGGGCCGGTTTGCTCACGGATGAGGAGCCCCGCAATCCCGACGACTGGAGCGCTTCCGGAGCCGGGTTTGACGGCTTTTATTACATTGACCGCGATTCCGACTGGATCCGCAGCTATAACAACCGCACCCCCAACCGGCACCGCAAGTTCCGCGTACGCGTGGAGCTGGATCGGGCCCTTGAACCCAACGACAGCGGCTTTTATTGCTATTCCCTCAAAGGATGGATCAAAAGGGACGACCAGTCCGTGCCCGATGGCTTCACAGACCTGACCCAGGACTTTGCAGACCCGGATAATCCCGCCACCCTGCCGGAAATAACCAACTCCGTGGTGCTCAACCAAGCCCGACACCAGGATATGGAACACGTGCGCTTCGGCTGGACCACGGCCACCGGCGCCACCACCATGAGCGCCATTATTTCCGCGTTCGAACTGAACTTCAAGGTGGACCCCGAACTTTGCCGCCCCAAGCAGGCGCCCGCAGATTACCTAGCCTACTGGCCCATGTACGAAGGAAGCGGCGACATCCTGCACGACGTGAGCGACAACAATTTGGACGGATTTATTTCCAACTCCTACTGGGTGGCGGGCACGGGCTGCCCTTCCTGCTCGGGGTTGCTGGTGGATAACCGCACCCAGGGCCAGGCGCACGTGCTCAAGGACACGCCCAATGCCTCGCTCCTGGACCTCACCGACCAGGGCGCGCTCTCCACCTGGGTGTACCTCAACAGTTACCAGAGCTGGGGCGGCATCCTGCACCACGGCGATTCCTCCGTTGTGGTCACGTCGGACGGCATCATGGCGGATGAAACCTACACGCTCCAGTTCACGCAGAACAACGCCCGCATAGATGGACTGCGAATCCGCCGGGGAGATCGCCGCCCCATGTTCTGCACCTTCCAGGAAAACGCCTGGGGCACGCCCTATCCCAACTGCGTTGTGGCGGATGAGGAATTGGATCTGCAACGCTGGTACCACATTGTGGGAACCTGGGATAAAACCGCTGCCGGCGATCAAATGAAGCTTTACATCAACGGAACTTTGTCCGACACCAGGGCCGCCTGCGACGGAGCGCGAAGCCGAGATGCCGGACTGCACATCGGTTCCCAGGTCATCAATGGCGGCTACCCTATTGACGGAGTGATCGACGGGGTCTACATCTA
>JAQVYA010000131.1 GCA_028708865.1 Desulfovibrio sp.
AAAAACACCAAAGCCAAAGCTATGGTCAGCCAGATCAAGCGCTTGGCCAGGCCCGGCCGCCCGGTGCGTAGTGCCGTGATGGAAGCCGCCACCGTAAAGCTGGACGTAATCAACACCACGGTATTGATGGTGCCGAAGGTGCGCGACAGCTCGGCCGCGGCATGATGGAACTCGGCGGGCCAACGGTGCAGATAGGCGGAGTAGAGAAGGAAAAGACCACCGAAAAGCAGTAGTTCCGTAAACAGGAACAGCCACATGCCCATGCGTGCGCCCACCTGGTCCTTGAACGGTACGCTCATGCCTGCCCTCCCCTGGTTGGGGCCGCCTGGTGCGGAACGCGCATGGACGGCTCTTCCGGTTCGATCCCGGCGTAGTCATACGGGCCGTGCTCCACCACGGGCTCCTCCAGAAAGTTATGCGTGGGCGGCGGCGAGGGAATGGTCCATTCCAGGCTGGCCCCGCCCCAGGGATTGTTCCCCACCCGACGGCCCAGGCGCATGCCCGAAATCAGGTTGGCGGTCATGATCACCAGGCCCACGGCCAAAATCCAGGATCCCACCGTGGAAAGCTCGTGCATGTCCGTATACTGGGGCAGGTAGTCGTAGTAGCGCCGGGGCATGCCGTCCATGCCCAAAAGGAACATGGGAAAATACAGCAGATGGAACCCGGCGAACAGGATGAAGCAGGCGACCACGGCCCAAAACTTGTTGTACATCCGGCCATAGACCTTGGGCAGCCAGTAGTGCAGAGCCGCAAACATGCCAAAGCCTGTTCCGCCGAAGATCACGTAGTGAAAATGCGCCACCACGAAATAGGTGTCGTGCACGTGGATGTCCGTACCGGCCGAGCCGAGCACCAGTCCGGTGAGCCCGCCGATGGAAAAAAGCACGATAAAGGCCATGGCGTACCAGAGGGGCGGCTCCAGGGAGATGGACCCCTTGTACATGGTGGCCACCCAGTTGAAGACCTTCACGGCGGAGGGAATGGCCACAATGAAGGTCAGCAGGGAAAAGACAAGCACTGCGGTATCGCTCATGCCCGAGGTGAACATATGGTGCGCCCAGACCAAAGAACCGGCCAGGGCAATGCCGATGCTGGAAACAGCGATGGCTGTATAGCCGAAGATATGCTTGCGACAGAACACGGGCAGGATGTCCGAAATCACGCCCATGGCGGGCAGGATCATGATGTACACGGCCGGATGGGAATAAATCCAGAAAAGATGCTGATAGAGAATGGGATCCCCGCCCCGGGCCGGGTCGAACAGTCCCATGCCCAGCATGCGTTCGGCCAGAATCAACAGGGCTGTGATGCCCAGAACCGGCGTGGCCAAAAGCTGAATCCAGGCCGTGGCGTACAGGGACCAGACAAAGAGCGGCAGCCGCCCCCAGGTCATGCCGTCGGCCCGCAGCCGATGGATAGTGATAATGAAGTTCAACCCTGTGAGAATAGAGGAGAATCCGAGAATGAACACGGCCACCACGGCCAGATCCACGTTGGTGGTGGTCACGCTGGAAAAGGGCACGTAAAAGGTCCAGCCCGTGTCCGGCGGGCCGCTCCCGGTAAAGAGGGACACCACGGCCAGGGCCGCGCCCGCCATGTACAGCCACCAGGAGAACAGATTCAACCGTGGAAAGGCCACGTCCTCCGCACCGATCTGGATGGGCAGGAAAATGTTGCCAAAGGCGGCCGGGATGCTCGGGATCACCACCATAAAGATCATGACCACCCCGTGCAGGGTGAAAACCGCGTTGTACGTCTGCGCGCCCATGATGGTTTCGCCCGGAGCAATGAGTTCCAGCCGGATCAGCAGGCCGAGCACCACGCCCACCGCGAACATGGCGGCAATGCAGTAGAAATACAGCAGTCCAATGCGCTTATGGTCCGTAGAAAAAATCCAGCCCCGGACACGCCGCAGCCACCCGGCTTCGGTCGGCGGTTCAAGAAAGGAAGCAACTTGCTGGGTCATGTGTACTCCGCATGCAACAAATCGGGTTCACTTGCGCCGACGCTTCTTGCGCCCGCCAAAGATCAAGGCCAGCACCAGAATGGCCAGTCCGGTCAGAACCGCCACTCCGGCCACGCGCATGATGTTGAAGGTGTATTGCCGCCCTTCGGGATCATACGAAAAACAAAACGAGAGCACCCGCTTGACCGACAGGCCCACCTTGCCCTCGGCGGCTTCGGTGGCGGCCATGGCCAGGTCGAACGGCATAAAGCCGTTGCCATAGAGGTAGCGTACAATGCGCCCCTGAGGCGAAACAGCCACCAGAATCACGGGATGGGCAAAATCGCGGTCCAGGCGCTTGAAGCCAAAGCCGATGGCATCGGTGAAGGCATGGATATTCTGAAGATCGCCCACCAGGAACTTCCACGCCTCGGGCGGGTAATCCGTCTGCATGGCCGTGAGGTACTGGCGCTTTTTGCGGGCGGCGATTTCCGGGGTATCCAGTTCGTCAAAGCTCACGGACAGAACCTGGTACTCTTCACCTGGGACCAGTCCCACCTCGGGCAGGGCCCGGGCCAGGGAACTCTGCAACAGGTTGCAGACCGTGGGGCAGTTGAAATAAATGGGGGCGATGATCGTCGGCTTGTCGATAAGCCACAGAAGGTCCACGGCCTGGCCCGAACTGTCCGTAAAGCGAAGCCCTTTGGGCAGGTATTCGCCGAGCCGTTCGGTAACCCCCACTTCCAGCGGCGTTTCCGTGGGGTGCACGTGGGCCGGGGCATCGGCATCATGCCCGGTATGGTCCGGAGTCGTGGCGCTGCCGGATTCCGATCCGGACATGTCCATAGGCGGGGCCATGCCGTCGTGCCCGGTCCCGGGGGAATACGGCGCGGTCGTGGAATCCATGGCCGCGTCCATACCGGAATCGTGAGCCATGCCGGAATCGTGTGCCATGCCGGAATCGTGTGCCATGCCGGAATCGTGTGCCATGCCGGAGTCGTGCGCTGTGCCGGAATCGCGATCCATCTCTGCGTCAGGGTTCATAGCAGAACCGGAAACCACGCCAGAGCTGGAATCCATGGCCGGGGCATGATTCCCGTCCATGTGCGGCGCCATGCCCTGGCCAGTCTCTGCGGGCGGGGAGTGCGGATCAGCCGCTTCCATATCCGAGGCATGCCCTTCGTGCCCGGCCATTTGTTCGGCAACGGCAGAGGGCGTTGACGCCGAAGGTTCGGCATCGGCACGCGCCGTTGAAATCCAGCTCCCACCGAGGAGCCCCACCATCAGCCAGAAGAACGCGACGGCTACGACCTGCGCCGCAGCCGCCGCCATTGTGGTGCGCACGGCTAGAACCCCGCGACGTATTCAGCCAGGGACTTGATCTGCGTTTCGGACAGACGCCCCATCTGGCTCATCATAATGGCTTTTTTGGGTCCGCCATAGGTGCCGTTCTTGTAGCCGAGCATGGTTTCCTCGAGCTTTTCCACGCTCATGCCCTGGATCACATGGCCGTCCTGAGGCTTGGAGCCATCCGCGCCGTGACACCCCTTGCAGCGCACATAAAGCTGGGCCGCCTCAGAATCGGCCTGGGAGGCATGGGCCGCAAATCCGGCCACCAGCAACAACGTCAACGAAAGGGCCAAAAGAATCGGTTTCATGATATTCCTCCTATTGCCGCCCTGATAACAGAAAAACGACCTTTTGGACAATCCCTTCCGACCTTTTCCCGCCATGGCCACATGGCCGGAAAAACACTTTTGCAGCGCAGAGCAAGGATTTCTCGGTATTTTCCGTATGTTATTTTTTGCCGCACTCTCGGATTCAAAGAGCTTGGCATGACTCCCGGTTCTTCAGTACTCCATTTTTTTACGTGACTTTCTGTTCAGATAATGGCAAGAGTGCCCACGCCGCCGAGCGAGTCCGCATCCCTCTTCAAGGTGCAGGCTTCGGCAGCCCCGTTACAATCGGTTCGGCCATCCCCGCCATCGGGGACTTTTTACGCACGCGCGCTTGACAGCGTGCATGAAAGCCCGTAAGTATCCCCTTCCGGTTTTTACGAGAAGGAGCTTTAAGTAATGAAGACATACACACCGACGCCCGAAGACCTCAGCCACGACTGGGTTGTGGTGGACGCCACGGACAAGATCCTCGGCCGTCTCGCCACGGAAATTTCCCGTCGTCTGCGCGGCAAGCACAAGCCTGAATTCTCCAACCATATGGATAACGGAGACTTCGTGGTTGTGGTCAACGCCGATAAAATCAAAGTTACCGGCCGCAAGATGGAGCAAAAACGCTACTACAAGCACACCGGCTACCCTGGCGGCATCAAGTCCAAGTCGCTGGCCGAGATGATGGCCAAAAAGCCTGAAAATGTGCTGATGCTGGCCGTTCGGGGCATGCTCCCGAAAAACCGTCTGGCCCGGAAGCAGCTCAAGAAGCTCAAGATTTACGCTGGTCCGGAACATCCCCATGCGGCTCAGCAGCCCCAAACCATTGATATTTAACGCAGGTGAATGACCATGAGCGATTTCAGCTACGGCACCGGCAGGCGTAAGGTCTCTGTCGCCCGGACCCGCATCTATCCCTCGGGCACAGGACAAATTCTCATCAACAACCGCCCCGCCAACGAGTATTTCCCGCGCAAGGCCCTGCAGGCGATTATCGAGCAGCCCCTGAAGCTCGTGCGTCTGTTGGACAAGGTTGACATCAAGGTCAACTGCTCCGGCGGCGGCGTCTCCGGCCAGGCCCAGGCCGTGCGGCACGGCATTGCCCGCGCTCTGGAAAAGATGGATCCCGAACTGCGTCCCGCGCTCAAGCGCGCCGGACTGCTGGTTCGCGACGCCCGCGCCAAGGAGCGTAAGAAGTACGGTCAGCCCGGCGCCCGCGCCAAGTACCAGTACTCCAAGCGCTAAGCGACACGGAGCTTCGAACGAAGACCAAAGGCCGACGCATTCTGTTGCGTCGGCCTTTTTTTGCGCGTCGCAGCTCTACGCAAGCCCCTCATGCCAGCCACTTTTTTGCCGCCAACGGACCTTGCCGAGTCCGCAGCCCCCTCTGGGCACCGGCCCGCTGATGCAGCGCGGGAAGCCATGCGCTCCCGCCAGACACCTCGGCCGCAACAGATGGAGGCGGCCACGCATCGGGCCTGGCCCGCCCTGCACCATCGCCAGGAGGGCCCCTGGACCTTGCGTTTTGCCGCGGGCTACACCAAGCGTTCCAACTCGGCCTGGATCGTGAACCCCCTGACGGCCGAGCAGGTACCAACGGCCCTGGAGGCTCTGCCCCACGTGGAAGCAGCCTACCGGGAAAACGAACTGGTCCCGGTCTTCAGGATTCCGGATTTCCTTCCGCCCCAGTTGGACGCAGCCCTTGCCGAGCGCGGCTACCAGCGCCAGGACACCACTCTGGTCCTACTCCGTGCTCTTGGGAACGCATCCGATATTTCCTGCAAGGCGGACCGCCGTTCGGCGCGGCCGTCTCCCTCTCCAGCCTGCCGCTTCGACCTGCTGCCCGTGGACCAATGGTTCACAAGCTGGAAACGCTGCGCTGTCGAGGCCGAGGGCAACAACGTACATTCCCGGCTGCTGCGGCTGGCCGCACCCGGCACCTTGTTCGGCCGAGTGGGCCGTCGCCACGACGCGGCCTGTTGCGGGTTGGGCGTTCCCGATGACCGGTTCGGCCTTTTCGGCATTTTCGACGTGGCCACACGCCCGGACCTGCGCCGCCAGGGGCACGCCTCGCGACTCATGCGCGAGCTGCTGCGCGGAGCCACCCGCCTCCAGGCCCAATACGCCTATCTCCAGGTGGTGCAGACCAACACCCCGGCCCGCGCCCTCTATTCCTCCCTGGCCTTTGCAGAAGCCTACCGCTACTGGTACCGCGTGGCCCCTACCGCAGGGATATCCTGACACGCCGGCACCGGCACCGGGCCTGTTTCCAGGCTTGCCGTGCCGCCGCGCATCCACTATGGTCCGCGCATGGCAAAACGCGAAAAACCCAGGCCGCACCTGCTGGTGGCGGACCGCGACGGCAATATCTACGACCACCCGGACCTTTTGATGCTCTGCCGCCGGGGCGAGGAAATGGCGCTGCCCCGCCCCGATGAGATCACGCCCCTGCCCCCGGACAGTGAATTCTTCATGCTGCCCGGCCGCCTGGCCGTGGGGTTCGATCCGGAAACCGGTGAACTCGAAGTCATGGAGGAACTGGCAGTGGCCGCCTTTGTCTGCCCGGCGCACACGGTCACGGGAGTGGCCGCATACGCCGAGGATGACGACGCTCCGGCCTTGCCGCTGCTTTCCTACGCCGCCATCGGCTACGCTGAGGGGAAATTCTGGGTTTGCTCCAAAAAAGTGGACGAAGACAAACGCCAGGTCTTTTCCAATATCGACCCGGAACGCATCCGGGCCGGAGCCCACAAATTGATGAAGCAATTCCCGGACAATCGCCTGGTTCGCCATCTGGCGGGCTGCGCCCTGAACTACGGCTGTCCGGCCGCCAAGAACCTGGCCCTGGGACGGTTCGAATGCCCGCTGCCCACGGCCCGCACCTGCAATGCCCGCTGCGTGGGCTGCATTTCCCATCAGCCTGAAGGTTCAGGCTTCCCCTCTCCGCAAGAGCGCATCGCGTTCACCCCTACAGTGGAAGAGATTGTGGAAATCATGCTGCACCACGGCAAACGGGAAAAGCGGGCCATCTATTCCTTTGGCCAGGGTTGCGAAGGCGAACCCCTGACCAATTGGAAACTCCTGGCGGACGCCACCCGCAACTTCCGCGAACGTGGCGGCAAGGGCACCGTAAACGTCAATACCAATGCCTCACTTCCCGAGGCCATGGAGCCCTTGGCCCGGGCCGGGGTCAACTCCATTCGCGTCAGCCTGAACTCGGCACGCAAGGATCCTTACGAGGCCTATTATCGGCCCGTAAGCTACTGCTTTGAAGACGTGCAAGAGTCCATCCACCAGGCAAAGAAGCACGGCCTGTTCGTTTCGCTGAACTATCTGTTCTTCCCCGGCCTCAACGACACCGAGGAAGAGCTCAAGACCCTGCATGCCTTGCTGGAGGAAACCCGGCTCGACTTTATCCAGCTCCGCAACCTGAACCTCGACCCTCAACTGGCTCTGGAATTGCTCGGCCCACACTTTCCCGGACCGGCCATGGGCTTGAACAACTTCCGCAAGCGGCTGCGCAAGACCCACGACTGGCTGCGGTTCGGCTACTTCAACCCGTACCTGGGAGACCCCGGGGCTGGTGAATAACCGTTCGGCCGCAGACCAACAAAAAAGGCACCTTCAAGGTGCCTTTTTTGTTGGCTCACACGGCCCGGCATCAATCTGCCGGTTTAAAACAGCACGTTCACCTGTTCGCCGCGGTCACCACGCTCCACAATGGACCCAATGACCGAAGCCGGCACTCCATGCCCGGCCAAAACTTCCAGCGCCTTTTCCGGCTCCGGGGTGATCAGCACGTAGCCCACCGAGCAGTTGAAGATCTGCAACATTTCCGGCCAGGAAAGCCCGCCCTGCTTTTTAAGCCACTGGAACACAGGGAGCATGGGCCAGGACCCAAAACGAATCTCGGCGGCCACCCCCTCGGGAAGCACGCGGGGGATGTTGTCATAAAACCCGCCGCCCGTAACGTGAACCATGCCGTTGACCCGTACCTTGCCCAGCAGATCGAGCACGGGACGCACGTAAATTTTCGTGGGCTCCAGCAGAGTCCGGGCCACGCTCTTGTCGCCTCCGGGGAAGGGGTCGTCGCCGCACAGACCGGACTGGTCCAGCAGCTTACGCACCAGGGAGAACCCGTTGGAATGGATGCCGGACGAGGCCAGCCCCACAATGCTGTCCCCGGGGCGCACGGCGCTGCCGTCCACCAGGGCGGGGCGGTCCACCATGCCCACGCAAAAACCGGACAGATCATACTCGCCATCCGGATAAAATCCGGGCATCTCCGCGGTCTCCCCGCCAAGAAGGGCACAGTTGGACTGTCGGCAGCCTTCGGCCACGCCGGCAATCACGGCCTCGGGCACGCCCTGGGTCAGTTTGCCCGTGGCGAAATAGTCAAGAAAGAACAAAGGGGCCGCGCCCTGGACCAGCACGTCGTTGACGCTCATGGCCACCAGGTCGATGCCCACGGTGTCATGGGTGTCAAAAAGAAAGGCCAGCTTGAGCTTGGTGCCCACGCCGTCCGCGCCGGAAACCAGCAGCGGCTCCTGCATGCCCGCCACATCCGGGCGGAACAGCCCGCCGAATCCACCAATCTCCGTGACCACGCCCGGCGTGAACGTGGATTTGACCATATCCTTGATGCGCCCGATAAAGGCGTTTCCGGCTTCTATGTCCACGCCCGCAGCCTTGTAGGCGTCGGCGCGGCCTTTGGCGTCGCTCATGTCGTGCTCCTTGGGGGTAAATGGAAAGGCGGATGATAGGCGGGTTGGACGTGGAGTTCAAGTCCTGGGTGCACGGTCCGGGCAATGTCGGACCTTTGACGCATCGGGGACGTTCTTTGGCTCCTGCCCGGCCCTCTCCCGGGCAATGAGCAAGCCCTTGGGCGAGCATGAACGGCAACACGGTCCGCGGCCCGGCACAACACGCCGCAGCAAATCCCCGGCCTGGTTCTTGCTTCTCCCGCAGCAGGGCCGAAACGTTCCGGCATGGCAGTGACGCCATAGCAATGCAGCAAGTTGCCGCAATAACGCCGCAACGCCCATGATTTCATCGCAGCCAGGAGGTCTTGATGCGTTCCCGTTTGCATATCTTTGTCGTAGCCTGCACCGTGATGCTCGCCGTTCTGCTCATGGCCGGGCTGGTCCAGGCACGGACCTTTTCCAACGAGGATACCGCTAAAGACCGCCAGGACGCGGTCTGGGGAACTCGTAT
>JAQVYA010000132.1 GCA_028708865.1 Desulfovibrio sp.
CGCTCTTCCGATCTTTCCCTGGCAAGGTTCACCCGCCGGGCGCCCAGGTCCCGCCAGAACAGGGCAGCCTCGCTGTTCATGGTATTGGCCTGGGTGCTCACGTGCAGCGGCAGTTCCGGTAGGCGTTTGCGTATGCGCCGGATCACGCCCAGATCCGCGGCAATGATGCCGTCCGGGCCGCGTCCCAGGGCGCAGAGCTTCTGCACCATGTCCAGCTGGGTTTCCACCTGCCGCAGCTGATGTTCCCGCGGATAGGCATTGAGCAGGTAATATGTTTTGACCCCGTGGGACCGGGCATGCACGATGCCCCGCTCCAATGAGACCTCGTCAAACCCCGCCCCGGTACGCAGGTTCAGGGCCTGGCCCCCAAGGTACACGGCACCGGCACCATAGAGTACCGCAGTTTCAAGCTTTTCAAGATTTCCCGCAGGAGCCAGCAGTTCCGGCTCCGCCTTGGATTCTAGACCCATTGTCCTCGCTCCCGGCGATATTCTTTCATAATTTCAAGCAGTTCATCATCCACATGCAGGTCGCCTTTGCCCCGGCCCAAAAAAATACCAGGCTTTACCGAGCCATGAAAATCCGACCCGCCGCTGACCAGCAGCCCCAACCGGTCCGCCAGACCGCGATACGCCCGCCGAATATCATTAGGATGTTCGGTGTAGTACACCTCCATGCCTTCCAGCCCAAGCGCCATCAGTTCGCGCAGCCGCTCCTCCAGGGCGCTCAGCGTCAGGCCCAAGAGGTAGGGATGCGCCAGAATGGGGGTTGCGCCCTCGGCCCGCAGCAATTCCAAAGCCCGGGCAGGGCTCAGCCGGGTACGCGGCACATAGGCGGCACCATCATTGCCCAAATACTTGGCAAACGCTTCGGTAATGCTGCCCACCAACTTTTTCCGCAACAGCACCTGGGCCATGTGCGGCCGACCCACCGTGCCCCCGGCCAGGGCCTTGACCTCGTCGTAGTCGATCTTCAACCCCAATTCATTGAGCTTGGCAATGATCTTGTGATTGCGGTTGCCCCGCTCCTGGATCACAAAATCAAGCGCTTCCTGCAACCGGGGCGAATCTGGCCGGAGCCAAAGCCCCACAATATGCATGGAATGCTTGCCCTCGCCAACGGACAACTCGCAACCAGGAATGACCTCCTGGTCCAGCTCCCGCCCGGCCTCCAAAGCTTCCTCCAGTCCGGACAAAGTGTCGTGGTCCGTAACGGCAACGGCCGTAAGGCGGTTTTTTTTCGCCAGAGCTACCAACTCGGAAGGGCGCAACGTGCCGTCCGAGGCCGTGGTGTGTGCATGCAGATCAATGGTCATGGCGATCCTCACCGGTTTTTCTCCAGGGCAGCCGGCCCGGCAGATGATATGTCGCGGAATCGATGCGGTGGGCACGCTCCGGTTGCCATGCGGTCCGGACAACACAGGCCCGGGCCGGAACGCATCATGAATGGGGTACATCATGCCCCGGGCGCAGGGCAAGGACCAGGCCGGGGAGAAAAAGAATGCCTTCGGCGACCAAAGGGCCCGCGGCCCCTTGGAACCCCATTGACCGGACGCGCTCACGCGCGCCCGGGGGCGTTTCCCAGGAAGAACTTGCGATAAAGCCCGAGCGGCGCAAGCCGCGAGCGATAAAAGTCTTTGGAAAGGGGGGCCGGGGGAAGAACCTTTCTTCAGAAAGGTTTGCCCCCGGAAAACAAAATTGTCAATAAAATCAAGAAAAAAGCAATGCCTTCGGCGACCAAAGGGCCCGCGGCCCCTTGGAACCCCATTGACCGGACGCGCTCTCGCGCGCCCGGGAGCGTTTCCCAGGAAGAACTTGCGATAAAGCCCGAGCGGCGACAGCCGCGAGCGATAAACGTCTTTGGAAAGGGGGCCCGGGGGAAGAACCTTTCTTCAGAAAGGTTTGCCCCCGGAAAGCAAACTTTGCCCGTCAATTCAAGACAAAAGAATCAATTCGGGTACAAATATATACCTGATAGCTGCCCGGCAGCCCCCCTTGAGATACCTGTTTCATACCCGTAGTGTGCATACTGACAGTTCGCAGCCTTTGGGAGCGGCCAAACCGGCCTATTTTCCGTGCCGGTGGTGCTCCCGGGCCTCTTCCTCAGGAAACCACCGTGATTCTCGGCCCGCGTTGCTCGGCAGTAGTCGATCAGGCAACGGGCTGGCATCCGGTGCGGGCAAGCTTGCGAACAACGGCGCCGCTCTTTCATCCATACGCATGTCCGCCCGGAATTCGACCGGGTGCCGGTGCCGTCCTCACCTCAACAAGGAGTCGAGTATGCAGGGAATCAATGAACAACAGAGGCAGGTGGCCCAGCGCGTGGACAAAAAAGACTGGCGCTCCAACTGGGCCGACTGGAAATGGCATGTGCGCCATTCCGTGCGCGACATTGAAAGCTTTGAAACGCTGCTCGGCGTGCGCTTTCCGGACCTGGAACGCCGCGCTTTCAAGCGCACCGTGGACAAGTTTCCCATGTCCGTGACGCCGTACTACCTCTCGCTCATCGATCCCGACGACTACGCCAACGATCCTGTGTTTCGACAAGCCTTCCCCTCTCCCAAAGAGCTGGAAATCGGCCGCTTCGACATGGCCGACCCCTTGCACGAGGACCGCGACAGTCCGGCCCCGGGCATTACGCACCGCTACCCGGACCGGGTCCTTTTCCACGTGAGCAACCTTTGCTCCATGTATTGCCGCCACTGCACGCGCAAACGCAAGGTGGGCGATGTGGACTCGGTGCCCTCCCGCAAAACTTTGTTGCAGGGCATCGAATATATCCGCAACACGCCCCAAGTGCGCGACGTGCTGCTTTCCGGCGGCGACCCGCTGATGCTCTCGGACGAGCGTCTGGACTGGATTCTGGGCGAGCTGCGCCGCATCGAGCACATCGAGGTGGTACGCATCGGCACGCGCATGCCCGTGGTGCTGCCCTACCGAATCACGGACGACCTAGTGCAGATGCTCCGGCAACACCATCCCCTGTGGCTGAACACGCACTTCAACCATCCGCGAGAACTGACCGAAAGCTCTCGCGCAGCCCTGAGCCGCCTGGCGGACGCGGGCATTCCCCTGGGCAACCAGAGCGTGCTGCTGGCCGGCGTCAACGACTGCCCCCGGCTGATCAAGACCCTGAATCACAAATTGGTCAAGAATCGCGTACGACCCTACTATATCTATCAATGTGACCTTTCCGAAGGGTTGACCCACTTCCGTACGCCCATCGGCAAAGGCATCGAAATTATGGAAAGCCTGCGCGGACACACCAGCGGATTCGCCGTGCCCACGTACGTGGTGGATGCGCCCGGCGGCGGCGGAAAGATCCCGGTCATGCCCAACTACGTGCTTTCCTGGGGCACCAACAAGACCATCCTGCGCAACTATGAAGGCGTGATCACCACCTATGCGGAGCCGGATTCCTATGAGCCCCAGTATTGCGACCGCAATTGCACGGACTGCAATCTCCAGCTCAAGGAAGAAGATGCCGAGGAAAAATGCGTGGGCATTGAAAAACTGCTCTCGGACTGGGACGACACCCAGAGCCTGACCCCGGCGGAAAACGAGCGCATGGAACGACGGACGGACAACGATGCAGCCTGATGATCTGACCCGCATGGGCGGCTCCCTGGTGCAGCACGGCCCCCTCAACGGCCGGGCCTACCTCATGCATCTGGACCCGCGGGATTGCCCGCGGATCATCAGCCGTCTGGAGCGCCTGGCCGAAGACAACGGGTACACCAAGATATTCGCCAAGGTCCCGGATTCGGCCCAGGAGGACTTCAAGGCCGCGGAATACCGGGTGGAAGCCGTGGTGCCCGGATTCTTCAACGGCAACGAGGACGGGCTGTTCATGGGCCGGTACCTTGCCGACTGGCGCAAAACCCCGGCCGACGTCGAAACGTTGGAGGATGTGCTGGACACGGCCCGGTCCAAGGCCGCGCCCGGCCCAAGGACCGCTTCCAGCAGGCCGAACCTGCCCACGGGCTGGGAGCTGCGCCGCCTGGGCCGCCGCCATACCCCGGACATGGCCGCCCTGTACGCCGAAGTATTCCGCTCGTATCCGTTCCCCATTCACGACCCCGCCTACCTGCGCGAAACCATGGAAAGCCATGTGCGCTACTACGGCGCCTTTACGGCCGGAAGGCTCGTTGCGCTCTGCTCGGCCGAGCTGGACACCTCGGGCGGCAGTGCGGAAATGACGGATTTTGCCACGGTGCCGGAATTTCGCGGCCTGGGCCTGGCCAGGCACCTGCTACAGGCCATGGAACAGGATCTGCGAAGCAACAATGACGCTCTGGGGCTTTCCACATTGTTCACCATTGCCCGGGCCGCGTCCTACGGCATGAACATCACCTTTGCCCGGGCCGGGTACGCTTACGCGGGCACCCTGCCCAACAACACCAACATTGCGGGCGGCCTGGAAAGCATGAACGTGTGGCACCGGCCGCTGGACCGCTCCGCGCCCCGACGGGATGCCTGAAGCGATTCCTCGCCGGCGCATACGCCCTGAAAAACAACAGGCATCTGCCGACCTCCGGCAGATGCCTGTTGTTTTTCAAAGCTGATCAAAAGAAAGATGATCGGGATGGGGACACACGGTCGGCCCACGCGCCCAAGCCCAGGGACTGGGTCAACGAGAGCCTTGACAGTAAAGCCAGGGCCATACACCACGCCCATGACCATGCGGGGATACCACGCCCGTTGCACCGGGACCGCAAAAGGAATGGGCCAAGGCCCATGTCCGGCCCGAATGGTGATTCGTGATCAGGACTCCGGTCCCTCGGCAATGCGGCCGTCATGCAGCCGAATGACCCGATGGGCGGCCGCAGCCGTGGCTTCGTCATGGGTCACCAGCACAATGGTGGTGCCCGAGGCGTTGATCTCGGTGAACAGCTCCAAAATTTCCTGGCTGGTGTTGGAATCCAGCTGCCCCGTGGGTTCGTCCGCCAGAATCACGGACGGTTCGTTGAGCAGGGCGCGGGCCATGGCCACGCGCTGCTGCTGTCCGCCGGAAAGACGCGCAGGCTTAAACTGCATGCGGTCCGCCAGGCCCAAGCGCTCCAGCAGCGAAGCGGCCCGCTGCCGCAGTTCGGCTTGGGAGCGGTCCGCGTACATGCCCGGTAAGAGCACGTTGTCCAGGGCCGTGGCGTAGGGGATCAGGTAAAAACTCTGAAACACGAACCCCAGCTTGCGGTTGCGCAGGTCGGAAAGTTCGTCGTCGGAAAGGGTGGATACGTCGCTGTCGCCAAGAATGTACCGGCCCGAAGTCGCCCGGTCCAGCAGGCCGATAATGTGCAGCAATGTGGACTTTCCCGAGCCCGACGTACCTTGCAGCGCCACGAACTCGCCCCGGTCAATGCGCAGGTCGATATCCTTGAGGATTTCCACGCTTTCACCGGAATCCTCCCCGTGGGCGCCGCCTCCGGCCATGGCGAACACTTTGCCCAGCCCCTCCAGCCGGATGATGGTCCGTGCGTCGGACAAACGGTCGGTAGTATTCACGCGGCTAGGCTCCGTCCTTGTCGTGGCCGGGCAGCACCAGTTGGGTGACCACTTCTTCGCCTTCCTCCAGTCCGGAGCGAACCTCGCTGCGTTCCAGACCGCGCAGGCCCAGTTCCACGTCAGCCAGGACCGGCCTGCCGTTGCGCAGGACGTAGAGCACCTGACGGCCATCCACCCATTTCAAGGCCTCGTTGGGGATGGTCAGCACGTTTTCACGTCGCTGAACCACGATGCGACACTGGGTGGTCATTTCCGGCCGGAGCGGATGTTCGGGATCGTACTCCACATTCACCAGGGCGCGGTAATACACGATATTGTCGCGGATTTCCGGTTCCGGGTAGACCAGCTTGACCTTGCCAAGAAACGGCCGGTCCGGATAGGCGTCCACGTAGAATTCCACGTCCTGCCCGGGATGGGTGCGGCCCACGTCGGTTTCGTCCACATAAATCCACATTTCCAGGCGGGTGGGATCCAGCACGGTGATGAGGTTGGAGACCTGCAACCCGGAAACCACGGTTTCCCCTTCCTGGGCCGTGATGTTGGAGACCACGCCGTTGATGGGACTAAAGATGCGATGGTAGGAAAGCTGAATGCGCAGGCTTTCCAGCCCGGCACGAGTGGCCTCGGCCTCGTAGCTGGTCACGCGGGCATCCTCCAGGGCTTCGTCCAGGGAAGACTGGGGCTCCAGTTTCTGGCTGACCAGCCGTTTTTTCCGGTCCAGATCCTTGGCCGCGCGCACAGCCTTGGCCTCGGCCAGTCGCGCCCGCGCTTCAGCCTCGGTCAGCTTGGCCCGGACTTCCCGGTCGTCGATCTCGGCCACCAGTTCCCCGGCCCGAACCTCGTCGCCCACCTTGACAGGGATGTTCACGAGGACGCCTGTGGCACGGGCTCCGATCTTGACCTGGGCTCCCACCTGGGCCTTGACGATGCCTGTGGCCTCCAGCAAATGTCGGACATGGCCGCGTTCCACCGGAGCCTTGGCAAGCACCGTGATCTCCTTGGACGATCCTGCGGAACGCCAGACCGCCACTCCGGCCGCCACGGCCAGCACAAGCCCCAGGAGGATGAATTTTTTCATGTTTTTTCTTCTGTTTCCGCAGTTCCTTGCGTTGTTTCGTTGCTGGTTGCGGCCTGTTGTTGTTCCCGGTCCAGCACATCGCTGAAGCGCGGCTTCCCGGCCTGGTCCAGCGGTCTGCGTCGCAACAGACCGGTCAGGCTTGGCCCCGTCAGAGTATACCCGCATGACGCGGGAAGGTCCACGCCCTTGAGCCACAACGACGGCATGGGATGGTTGCGACACAGGGGCAGCCGGTCCTGATAGCAGCGACAACGGCCGTCGTTCCCGAGCCAGGAGCAACTGAACAGCAGCCGTCCGTCGTCGTCCCGTCCAATGATTTGCATTCGTTCATAGCCGGGTTGCTTTTCCATGAGCCGACGAAAGTGGCGACGTGTCTTGATCCACTTGCCGTGCTCACAAAGTACGATTTCCCGACAGCAATTTCCGCATTGCAGGCAATGCCCTTCCACCCGTGGCTGTTGCCGGGTGACCAGACAAAGCAGCCTCCGCCACCAGGAGCGGGCCGTCCAAACGGTCAGCATGGCCGCCTCCGGGCCGGACCGCGCGGATCCGGCTCGAGTCTTCCCCTGCGGGAAGGGGCTTGGTTTTCTCGGGCAACGCCCCGAACCGCAGCCGGAAACGGCCAGGCCGCCCGGTCACCGGGGTCGTTCCGTCATTGCAATGCGCGTACGGCGCGTTCCACGGCGTCGCACACTACAGCGCGTATTTCTTCCAGACGGGAACGGGTATCGGCCTCGAAACGCATGGTCAGCTCAGGCTGGGTATTGGAGGCGCGCACCAGTCCCCACCCATCAGGGAAGACCACGCGAACCCCGTCCACGTCAATGATGCGATGCTGGTTTTGCAAATCTTTTTGCACCCGTCGCACCACATCGAACTTGATTTCCTCAGGGCAGGCGGTGCGGATTTCCGGCGTGGAAACGCTGTGGGGCCAACCGCGCAACAGAGCCGAAAGGGGGCGACCCGCCCGGGAGAGCAGCGCCATGAGCCGCAAGGCGGCATACGCGGCATCGTCCCAGCCGAAGACCCCATCCGCAAAGAATAAATGTCCGCTCATTTCTCCGGCCAGGGCCGCGTTCTGTTCACGCAGGGCGCGTTTCATGATGGAGTGGCCGGTCACGCCCATGACGGCCTTGCCGCCGTGGGCCTCGATGTCCGCAAAAAGCAGATGACTGCACTTCACGTCCGCAATGATCCGCGCCCCAGGCCTCCGGGCCAGCAGGTCCCGGGCCAAAAGCGCCAGCAACTGGTCCCCGGGCCAAAGGCGGCCCGTTTCATCCACCACGCCCAGACGGTCGCCATCGCCGTCCAGCCCCAGCCCCAGGTCCGCCCCGGTGGCCACGACGCGCTCCTGGAGCTGCTCCATGTTGGCTTCCACCACCGGATCTGGATGGTGGTTTGGAAAATTCGGGTCCACCTCACAGAAGAGACGCTCCACCTGCAACCCTGACGCGCTTCCGGCCCGCTCCAGCAACCGGGCGGCCAGTTCTCCGGCCGGGGCGTTGCCGCCATCCACCACCACGCGCAGCGGCCTTTCACCGGCCTCGGGCGGGTCAATGCGCTCCAGCCCGGCCAGTTCCTCCAGCCAGGGAGAAATCGCGTCGTAACGGCTGACCATGCCGCCGGGGACCGTTTCCGGACAGTGGTCCTCAGGGGCAACGGGTTGGTCCAGGGCCTGCATCAGCCTGCCCACTTCCTGAATTTCTTCCGGACTGAGCACGCAGTCTCCGCCCCAAATCTTGAACCCGTTGTACTCCGGAGGATTATGGCTGGCCGTTACCATGACCCCGGCGCGGGTGCCCAACCGGTGCACCGCGTGATACAACACCGGAGTGGAGACTTGGCCGGTGCAAATCACGTCCCGCCCGGTCCGGGCCAGCCCCTGGGAAAGGCGTTCCGCGTATTCAGGAGAGCTGATGCGGCCGTCTCGGCCCACCACCACCCGGTCCAGCCCGCGCTCCCGAAACCAGCGTCCCAAGGCCAGACCAAGCCGCTCCACCCAAGCGCCGTCAAAATCACGATCCGCCACCCCACGGACATCGTATGCCCGAAACACGTTCTCCGTCTTTGTGTTCATCGAATCCCCCATACACGGATTTGCTCTTCAACCATGCGGATCACCTTGACCTGAGACCTTACAATGCCTATGTCAATTCCATGAACTGGGACTGGGAAAAACTGCAAAAGCAGCAACAACAACGGCGCGGCCCTCTTGGAGGCGGGCCTCCGAATCTGG
>JAQVYA010000013.1 GCA_028708865.1 Desulfovibrio sp.
GGGACGTATTGCATTATTTTTCGGTTTGGCCTGTCTGGTGGGCTTTGTTCTCTGGGAACGGCGAACCCCTTCCCCGCTGCTGGATCTGAAGATGATCCGCACCAACCGTCCCTTTGCCTTGGGCTGCCTGGTCCAATTCATCAACTACGCGGCATCGTTCAGCTTTACATTTCTTATGAGTTTGTACCTTCAATGCGGACGAGGCATCAGCGCCTACGAGGCCGGGACCATCCTGGTTGTGCAGCCTCTGGTCCAGGCCGTTCTTTCTCCGTATTGCGGGCGACTGGCCGACAGGCATCCTCCCCACCTCATCGCCACCCTGGGAATGGCCGTGGTCACAGTGGCTCTTGGCATTTCCGCCACTTTTGACCAAACAACATCCAACCCGACATTCTACGCCATGCTGGCATTACTTGGCGTTGGGATCGCCCTGTTTTCTTCTCCCAATGCCGCAGTGATCATGGGCAGCGTCCGCAAGCAAGAATTCGGTGTGGCCTCTGCCATGACCGCGGGAATGCGGACTTCCGGCATGACCACAAGCATGATTCTGGTTTCGCTGCTGCTGGCGCACACGCTGGGCAACAACGCGGTCAGCCCGGAAAATTTTCCTCAATATCTTGACGTGATGCGCTTTTTGCTCACGGGTTTCACCGGCCTGAGCGCCTTTGGCGTATTTCTCTCCCTCAAGGGATCGCTCAATCGGACTTCCCAAATCGGTCCGGCCAGGTCAGAGCAAAACTCCGCGTCGAAAAAAAACAAAGAAGATTAAAATTGAACCAAGGCATTGCCCGCCAGCCGAGGCTCCCACGACAAGACGGCCCAACGCACCAACGGCCGCGACGGCAACAACCATCCGCCCGGCACGGGTTCCAGGATCCGCCCCAACCATTCCCGCAACCGGTCCTCTTCCGTGGAATCCATATCACGCACCATCCAGCTCAGTTCCTTCAGCGCCTCATCCAAGCTGTCAAACCTTTCCCGGGGACGAGTTTGCGTAAAGGTCACCTCTGCACAAATCCCCATGGTGCGCAACAAATTGACCACAATAATATAATCCGGCCCAGGATTGAACTCCCGCCCAACCGCCTCCAAAACCCGTCGGTCATGAGGCCCGTCCCCGGCCATAACCGTCAGCACCACTTTTTTCTTTGCGTAGTGGTTGGCCTTTTGCAGGCTGGCGCGTAAGTCTTTCACGAGTAACGAGCGCGACCCGAGCACCACGTCATGGGCACCTCCCACCTCGGGTACCTCCCAATCCGATTCCCAGCCCGCATCTGCGATACGGATATTCTTGATCCCTTCGGACGCGCACTGTTCCTGCAACAGCTCCCGCATGCCCGTTGAGGGATCCGCCGCAGTCACCGACTTCACCACTCGGGAGAGCGGCACGGCAAGGGTCCCGGCGGCGCAGCCCATGTCCAGCACGGTCCAATCAGGTTCCGGACGCATAATCTCCTGCAATTGGCGGGGATAATCCCCCTTTGAGGCCGCCTTGCTGAATTCCTTGGCTCGCTTGTCCCAGTTGCGGGGGTTACGTCGCTGCTCATGTCGCTTAGGCTGTCCGGCAAGCCAAAGCGCATTCCAATCCACAGTGGTCCAATCCATGGCGTCCCCCTAGAAAAAAGTTACATAAATTTAAACAAAATAGGCACTAAGGATACGGTATTTGAATTCATATACATGGTCAAGCCGACCCGGCCCAGGCCACAAAAAAGGCGGCCCGAGGGCCGCCTGAAATTCCAGAACATCTTTCACGATTAAAAGGGCACATCGTCCATGCCGCTGGCTTCGGACGGGAATGCAGGACCAAGGTCCTCCTCTTCGTAACCGGGGCCGCGCTGCTGCGCAGGCTGCTGATAGCCACTCTGATTTTGCTGGGGGCCTCCCCGGCGCTGTCCCTGTCCCTGTTGCGGCCCGCCATATTGACCAGCGTCCTGCCTGCTGTCCAGGCCCTGAACGTTGTTGGCCACAATTTCAGTGGTATACCGATCCTGCCCGTTCTGATCCTGCCATTTCCTGGTTTGCAATTTTCCCTCCACCAGAACAAGTCGTCCCTTGGAAAGGTAATTGCCACAAAACTCCGCAGTCTGCCGCCAGGCTACAATGCGATGCCACTCGGTGCGCTCCACTTTTTGCCCGGAATTGCGGTCACGATATCCTTCGTCCGTGGCCATGGTAAAGTTGGCCACGGCCTGCCCGGATTGTGTATACGAAAGTTTGGGATCCTGGCCCAGTCGTCCCACCAGGATGACTTTATTCATGCTGCCAGCCATCTATCGGTCTCCTTGGAATTTGTTGCGTTGCATAACAGGCGGTTTACATGTTTTTGGCTGACTTTTCCAGTTCGCCAAGCGCCTCTTCCAGCTCCTCGCTCAATTGGTTGGCATGAGTAGGGTTCCAGTCGCCAAGGGCGGCCTCCAGGCTGGAAATTAGAGCGTCAAGATGTTCCGGCCCGTCCCCCAGAGCGGCGACAGCCTCCCCGGACAACAGTCCCAAACGCTTTTTCTCTGCCAGGGTCTGACCCAATTCCAGAACGCCATAGTTCGCTCCGGCAACGCGTCCCTGATCCCAAGCCAACCCGCAAAGGGCCGGCCACGCTGCGGCCACCTGGTTTTCATCGTACGTGTACGCGGAAACCCTAATTTGCAAAATTCGACCCATTAACCCTCCTCTTCCCATTCGCTTTGCACCCGGGCCACCACATCCTGAATCATGGTCAGTTGATCCTCGGGACAAATGCCAAGCAATGGCTCCCCAGCATCCACATTGTCGCCGCGATGAAAATACACAGCGTAGATCAACCCTTCAGGCCCACTATACGAAAGAGGCGTTTCCCGCTTCATTCTAGAAACAATGAACATTTCCATCCCGTCCGTAACCTTGACGGAACGTTTGCCCGAGACTTTCAATTTTTGATCCAGTTCAGGGACAAAATAATACTTGGCCCGCTCCGGCGCCCGGAACAAAAACAACGCCTTCTGCAAAATAAGATCAATGACCTCTTTACGCGACAAATAGTGCCGCACGGTCATCAGCGGAGTCCCTGCTTCAACGAACTGGCCCTCCAGTTCGCTGCGGACGTCAACCACTTCGCCATTTTCCGGAGCGTGCAACGGCTTTTTATTGCGTTCGCGCGTCAATTCCAAAAGCAGTGTGCCTGGCTTTTCCAACCAGGTCCCGCGTGGTGCCCGGACTTTGTCCCCGGCCTGAAGTCCGGCAAAACCAACCACGCCGGTATGTGGTGCCTTGATTTCAATGTTCTTGTATGGAGAGGCTTTGATTTCTTCCAAAAGTTCTTTGACGTTCAGCACTGGTTGCGCTTCCTTGTTGGGAGTGATCACTTGCATGCCTTTGGTGAACGCTTCATAGAAGCTTGGCCCATCCGGGTCAAGGCCAGCCGCCCGAGCGTAGAATGAATTCGGGCTGCAAGGATGATAAAGGGAATGGGAAAAGGGCGCTCAGACGAACTTTCCCGATACGAAAATATATACGCTCCAAGGTCCTGGGAAGAGTTTTTCCTCACTCCTCGCCACGGGCTCTGCGCAAGCGGATGAGGCGCTTTTGCACCTCCAGGACCAACTTGTCGAGCTTCAGGGCCTGCTGCCGTTTCAGGCCATCAAAAGTCAGACCCGTGATACCGTTTTCCAGTACCCGGACAACGGTGGCTTCCACATCCCCCAGAAACAATTTTCTATTCAGGTACAGCGATACCGTATACCGTCCGTTCTCCTGAAACCCAGCCTCAGAATCCTGCACAGCGAACCCCGAAGCACTGATGTCCTTGACTTCCAATACTAACCCATCAGCATGGAATTTCACTTCCAGGCCGGGCACACGAGTACGAAAGGCCTGCCGGGCACGATCTTCGTTTTCCCCGAAAGATATGTCGAAATCCATTGACTTTCCCATGGCCTCACCAGTTTACGGACCTGTTACCCGCTTTTCAAGGATGAATTCCACCCGCCGATTCTTAGCCCGGTTTTCTGCCGAGGTGTTCGGCACAATGGGATTCAACGACGCGAGCCCGGTGGCCGTCAACCGGTTGGCCTCAATGCCCTGCTCCAAAAGAAAACGCAACACATTGACGGCTCGCAGAGCCGAGACCTCCCAATTGTCCTGGTACACACGCCCCGTGGGCTGCGTATCGTCTGTGTAACCACGGATGTTGATGACCTGATCCGGGTGCTGCACAAAAAAGTCCTTCATTGCCAGCATGATTTTCTCTCCAAGGGGAGAAAGCCTGACCTGTCCCGGTTTGAAAAAAACATCCCCCGGAGCGCGCAAAGTGATTACCCCGTTCTCAAAAGTCGCGGAAACCACCCCTTCGATGCCCTTTTCCGTTTGCAGGGCTTTCACCTCGGAAAAAACCTTGCGCTGCGACTCAATGATCTGCCGCTGCATGAGGACCTGATCCAGCAACACTCCCGCCTCTTCCTGGGTAATGCGGCTGGTGGCGATCTGTTCCATCTGGCCGGAAAGAGCCCGCGTCACCGAACTGAAAGTCTCGGAAAACTTTTCATCGTCCAAGGTGGACATGGAATACAACAAGATGAAAAACACCAGCAGCAGCATGCAGAGGTCGGCAAAGGTGGTCAACCATTCCTGGCCCTCGTTCTCGTCCGTCGGTTCCGGTGCCAGCCCCACATCGCTGTAGGAAGATTCGGAATCCCTCCCTTTCACATCAACCTCCGCGTTCCTTGGGTGCCAGGAAGGACGAAAGCTTCTCATACACCAGCATGGGGTTGTTGTTCTCCAGGATGGACCGGGCCCCTTCAAAAATAATTTCCAGGTTGAGCTGCTCCTGAAGCGTTCTGGCCTTGAGCTTGGCCTGGATGGGAATAAAGATCATGGTCGCCAAGAGCGAACCGTAAAAGGTCGTTAAGATTGCCACGGCCATGGCCGGACCAATGGAGGTGGGATCGTCCAGGCGGGAAAGCATCTGGATAAGTCCGATCAACGTCCCCATCATCCCAAAGGAAGGAGCCAGCCCGGCAAGTCGCTTGAACACATCCTGGGCCACTTGGTGCCTTCGGCGCATGGCATTGATTTCTATGCGTAAGGTATCATGGATAAGCTGTGGATCGGCGTTGTCCGCGATGAGTTGGCAGGACTTTTTCAACACCACGTTTTCCGTTTGCACATTTTCCAAGGCCATGAGTCCTTCGCGGCGACTGATTTCAGCCACCTTGACCATGATGTTGATCACATCCCGGGCCTTGACCTTGCGGGCGCCGAAAACCTTGATGCCCGCGTAGAAGGCCTGCACAATCTCTTCCAGAGGGAACGCCACGGTAATGGAGGCCAGTGTTCCGCCAATCACGATCATCATACCGGGCAGGTTGATGAAAACATCCACGGCTCCGCCAAGAAAAATGGCACCCACCACAAGGGAAATACCAACGATCAGCCCGAATAGAGTCGCTATATCCATAAAATGAAGCCTGTCCTTGTTTCCGTTGCCGTGCTCGCGCACACTCCGCAAGGCCTGGAGGGCCTGTCTGCGCTATCGGCCATTTTTTCAATAAACTCAAGGAGTGCATGTACTTTTTCTTCAAAAAGAAGACTCACTCTTTCCGCTTTATACAGGAAAAATGGGGCAGTGCACAACCCGAGAACGCGGCACTGGCGCGTATTTCCCGGGAAAAGCCGTTCTTGCGTCGGGATGTCGGCTTTTCCCTTTCGCGATGCCCTGCTAAACTTCGTGACGCCATCTGCCGATAACACCGTTGAGATCCGTAACCCTCAACCCTGGACCATCCATGAACACACGGCCGCGTTTCCCCTTTCACCACCACACCGGGCGTTTCCCGGCCAAGCGATATAATCGCCTGCGCGCGCTTGCCCTGCTTTTGCTCGTGCTGTGCTGCGCTCTGACGGCATGCACATGGAACAAGGCCAAACGTCAGTACGACCGGGCCGCTCATTTCGTTTTCGACGTCGGCCCCACCACGGCCCCGCTGCACGAAGAGGACAAGACCTCCATCATCGACCTGAACTATGAAGCCGGGGACGAAATCGTTTCGGATCTGAAAAATGATTTGCCGCGCTTCGTCCCCATCGTGGTCCATAATTTCCAAAATCTGGGCCGTCCTGACGATCCCTCTCCCTTCGGGTATGTGGTTGCCGAGCAAGTGGCTGCACGGCTTACCCAATGGGATTATCATGTGGTTACCCAAACGCCCGGGCCCCAACCGGCGGAAAAGGACACGGGAGACGGAGCCAGGGCAAATACGGAATCCACTCCAGAGACGCTTCCGGCCCAAGACCCCGACGAAATCCAGTGGCCATCCCATGCGGACCTGCAAGGCAGTTACCTGATCGCCGCAGATGTGATCTACCTTTCCGCCAACATCTCCGCAGGGGCCTCTGGTGCGGTGCTGGCTGGCTGGCAATGGACCCTGCCGGTAAACCAGAACACCATGACCCTGTTGCCGCAGCTTCGTCGGCCAGAAGGCGGGCTGACCCCCAGCGTACGCACCCAATTTTGAACGCCAAGCTTGGCACGGCCAGAAAAAAAACCGCCTTTCACAGGCGGTTTTTCATTGATACCGACAAAGGGCAAGCCATCAAATATCGGAACCTTCGCGCTCCTCTGGTTTGCCCTTCCAAATTTCCGGCTGCTCACCAAACTCCCGTTTCGCCTCACGGTGCCCCAGGTTGAAGGCCTTGGTATTCACGTCGCGAATCTTGGCCGGCAAGGCGCTCTGCAAAGAGCTGCGCATGATACGCTGCTCCACAAAGGGAAGCAGGTAGCTGATGGCCCCCAAGACAATAGTATTCATGGCCTGCACGATTCCGACCTTGGACGCGGCCATTTCCGTAAACGGCAATCCCAGGTACAGATTGGTCGGCGGCTGGCGCACTAAGTCCGTCTCCAGAACAAGGATGCCACCCGGTTTGAGGAAAGAATAATACGCGTTGCAGGCCTCCTGAGAAAGCGCCACAAGAAGGTCCAGGCTTTGCGCCTTGGGATAGCTAATCTTGCCTGAACTGACCACCAGATCGCAGCGGCTGGAACCGCCCCGGGCTTCCGGCCCATAACTTTGAGTCTGGGTGACCTGATAGCCATGCCCCAAGGCCAGCCCAGCCCCCAACACGCGCCCCAGGGTGATGATTCCTTGACCGCCCAGACCGGAAAGCCGAATTTCAAACCGTTCCAGGTTCACGCCTTGCTTCATGACTTCCGCCCCCGCATCTTCTCTTTGAGCGCATAATACTGTTCTTCCAGGCCGGGCGCGTCGTTATCCACAAACACCCCAATGGGGAACCGGTCTTTTTGTCCGGTTTCGTCCAGTTCCGCATACCGCTCCACGGGCGTAGCGCTCTTTTTAAGCCATTTATACATATCCACGGCACCCTTGAACTTATTTTTCCGGCCGTATTGGGTATGGCAGGGGGACACCACCTCGACCATGCTGAATCCCGGGTGCTGCAAAGCCTGGATAAGAAGCTTGTCCAGCTGCTGCGCGTGGAACGAAGTGCCCCGGGCCACAAAGTTGGCCCCGGCAGCGCGCGCCAACTCGGCCACATCGAAGCCCTTTTCCAGTTGGCCGTAAGGTGATGTCATGGAAAATGAACCATGCGGCGTGGTGGGCGAACACTGGCCCCCGGTCATGCCGTAAATGTTGTTGTTCAGGACCAGAGCCGTGATCCCGATGTTGCGGCGAGCCGCGTGAATCAAATGGTTGCCGCCGATGGACAAGGCATCCCCGTCGCCCATGAGGCAAATAACCTTGAGGTGCGGCTTCGCCATTTTGATGCCTGTGGCAAAGGTCAGGGCGCGGCCGTGCGTGGTATGCACCGTGTTGAAGTCCACATAGACAGCCAAGCGTCCGGAACATCCGATACCGGCCACGATGACCACGTCATCTTTTTCCAGCCCCAGACAATGCACACTGCGGATCAGGGCCCCCAAAGCGATGCCATGACCACATCCCGGGCAAAGCACATGGGGAAATTTCTTGTTGTGCCGCAGATACTTATGAATAATATGGTTCCCAATAACTTCGGACATGGCTACACCTGCATGATCGCCTTGAGGATTTCCGAGGGCGTGATGATCTGGCCGTCAACGCGGTTCAGGGCGCGCACTGTGGCCCTGCCGTTGTTCACCCGTTTCACCTCGCGTGAGATCTGCCCCATGTTCATCTCCGGCACCACCAAGGCCCGGGCATGCCCCATGACCTTTTCGGTGGCGGCCCGGGGATACGGGAACAGCGTCTTGAGCTTGAGCAAGCCTGCCTTCACCCCCCGCTCCCGCGCCTGCTCCACGGCGTATTCAGCAGATCGGGCCACTGAGCCGTAAGCCACCACGCACACGTCGGCGTCGGCGCAGAGGTATTCTTCGTACAGCGAAACCTGAGGCAAAAACTGGTCAATCTTGCGGAACATCCGTTCCATAAGATCCGCCACTTCTTCGGGGCGGGAGGTCGGGAATCCGTTGGGATCATGCGTCAGTCCCGTAACGTGAAAACGGTACCCCGAGCCGATGGGCGGCATGGGCGGCACTCCACGCACTGTCTCCTCGAACGGCTTGTACCACTCCGGCGGCATGGTCGGCACCACCCGATTAAAGACTTCGTATTCATCCTCGCGGGGGATGGTGATTTTTTCTCGCGTATGGGCTGTGATTTCGTCCAGCAAAAGTACCACCGGGGTCCGGTACTTCTCGGCCATATTAAAAGCCGTGATGGTCATTTCCAAACATTCCTGAACATTGGAAGCCGAAAGCACGATCATGGAATGATCGCCATGAGTGCCCCAACGCGCCTGCTGTACATCCCCCTGGGCCGGACTGGTGGGCAACCCAGTGGACGGGCCACCGCGCATTACATTGACCAGCACCAGGGGGGCTTCCACCATACAGGCATATCCGAGGTGCTCCTGCATCAGGGAAAACCCAGGCCCGGACGTGGCGGTCATGGCCTTGCATCCGGCCAGGGAAGCGCCGATCACCGCCCCCATGCTGGCAATCTCGTCTTCCATCTGGAGGAAAACGCCGTTATCGTTTTTTGGCAGGCGCTGTGCCATGACCTCCATGATTTCACTGGAAGGCGTGATGGGGTATCCGCCATAAAAAGAGCACCCTGCAAGCAAGGCCCCTTCCACTACGGCCTCGTTGCCGAGTGCAAACAGTTCCTTCCGCTTTTTCTTTCTGCCCGCTGCCATGTCTCACCGCCTCACTTGGGGCACCGTTCGATTTCCGTAACCACAATGGCGAAATCGGGACAGTGCAGTTCGCAGAATCCGCAATGGATGCAATCTTCTTCACGCACAACCCGGGCCTTTCCCTGGCCGTCCAGTTCAATGACCTTGGCCGGGCAGAAGGCAACACATATGCCGCAGCCCTTGCACCAGTCCGGGTAAATGGTGACCTTGCTGTTTCCTTTCTCCTTGGCCATGACCCCACCTGAAAAAAGGTTGATGAACAATCTTGACCGTGAAACCGGCCTGCACCACGTGTTCAAACGCCCGTACAACGCTGTTCCAACGGTTGCCAAACTAACGGATATACGAATCGGCCACTACCACCATTATAGGGCCTTTGCAAACGCTTTCAAAAATTTGAAGGAGTACCCTGTTTTTTCAACAGGGCAAAGCAGCATGAAATTAAAAAGAAAAATGACCCGACCTTGCGCAAAGGGCAGGGCCCGGCAGCCAGGGACTTCGGTTTCCTCAAGAACGCAGCGCCACGTCGGCCAAGGCATTGACCACACAGGCAGCCAGGGCTGAGCCGCCTTTGCGGCCCTGGATGGTCACAAAAGGTACGCGGTCCTGCGCCTGAAGCAACTGCTTGGACTCCGCCGCATTGACGAACCCGACCGGCATCCCCACAACAAGGGCCGGACAAGTCGCTCCAGAATGAATATGCTCCAGCAGCCGCATCAACGCGGTAGGGGCATTGCCGATCACCCAGATGCGCGGTGCCGAATCGGCCCGTTGGACGTCATGCTCCAAAATCATGTCCACGGCGGCCCGTGCCCGGGTGGTGCGCTCTCGCTGAGCCCGTTGAGCCACCTCGGGATCGGTCATCAGGCATTCCACCACACAACGCAAAGGCTCCATACGCCGCATGGGGATGCCGACACGGGCCATGTGCGTATCCGTAACGATACGGGTCCCTCCAGCAAGAGCCTGCACCCCGGCCTCCACGGCCCGAGGATGAAAACACACCAAATCCAGCAATTCGAAATCCGCGGTGGTATGGATCATACGGCGCACCACTTCCCATTCCACACCTTGGAACGGCCGCGGCTCCGGTACTTCCCGATCAATAATCCCCAAAGAAGATTGTTCGATCTCCATGGGTTTTTGAGCCGAATGCAGTTGAACTTTCTTGTTACTCATGCGCTATTTGTATTCCGGGATTCCCAGTACCACAAGAAAAACCGCCCCTGTCCAAATTCTCGAACAGAGGCGGAAAACACTTTGCCGGTCCAGGCAGACCAGAACGACAAAAATTCTTATTCCGTGGGCTTACCGATCTCTGGCCTGATAGCGGGATAATTTTTTCTCCAGGCGACGGCTATAGGAAGTCAACACATAGCAAACCACGAAATACAAGATCGCAATGGTAATGTAGATTTCAAAAGAAATCTTGGTTTCCCGATTATCCACCTGCACAGCCGTGCGCATGAGTTCGTTCACCCCGATAATGTAAGCCAAGGAGGTATCCTTAGTCAGCGATACGAATTGGTTTACAAAGGACGGAATCATATTGCGCAAGGCCTGTGGCAAAATCACATACCGCATGGCCTGCACGTGAGACAGCCCGGAGCCGCGTGCGGCCTCCATCTGGCCACGCGGCAACGCGTTGACCCCCGCCCGGACAATCTCGCCGATGTACGCCGAGGTAAAGACGATAAAGGCGATGAGCGTACTGTGGAAGGCTGGCAGCGTCTGCCCCATAAGAATGGGGGCAAGAAAGAAAAACCAAAATATCAGCATCAGCAGCGGGGTGCCGCGAATAGCTTCAATATAAACGATAGAGGTGTATTTGGCGAACCTGTTCCTCGAGATACGCATCAGACCGGCCCCAAGGCCAAGCCAAAACGCCCCCAAAATCCCCAACACCGCCAAAACAATGCTGGCGGCCAGACCGCCCAAATTCTCTACATACGGAAACTGGTCGGTAAACTTGGCCGCTCCCCACAGGAAGTAGTCCAGGTTGTCCCAGATCAGTCCCCAATGTTCAGGTGCTACATCCCAATACGACACGTTCCCTTCCCCCTAGTATTTGACCTGAAGCATAAAGTGCTTGTTGTACATATTGATGGCGAACGAAACCACCAGCGAGATGGCTAGATAAATGAGCGTCGCCACAGTGAACCCCTCAAATGCAAGGCCGTGGTAGGACTCGATTTGCGTAGCCTGGTAGGTGAGCTCGGTCACTCCGAGCGCCATGGCCAGGGAGGAGTTCTTGATCAGGTTCAAAAACTGGGAGATGAGCGGCGGCACCACGATGCGAATGGCCTGCGGCATGATCACGAACCGGTAGGCCTGCAAAAAAGTCAGCCCCGTGGCGCGGGACGCTTCCAACTGATTTTTGGGGATGGAAAAAATTCCGGCTCGCAATTCTTCGGCAATGAACGCCGAGGTATACACGGCCAGGGCAATGATCACACTGACGGACTCGGACGAAAACAGCATCCATTCGCCCGTATATTCACCGCCGCCCAGGGTGAACGGCCCGGGAAACCAATAGTAGAGCTGGTTGATCCAGTCATTGATGGAATCGGGAAGAATCACGCCCGCCCCGAAGTACCAGAAAAAAATCTGCACGAGCAGCGGGGTATTGCGGAAAAACTCTGTGTAGGCCACGGAAAACCAAACAAACGGCTTGAAACGCGTCATGCGCAGTACGCAAATGACGATGCCGAGAATCATGGCAAAGACGATGCCGATAAAGGAAACCTCAAGGGTGGTGACAAAGCCTTCCCAAAGCCATCGGCCCGGTTCTCCGGTAACGGTCGCTATCCAATTGAACTGGTACTGCAAAGCTCTTGATCCATTGTTTGAAGTGGTTGCGGAAGGGGGCCGGAAGCGTTCGCAAACGCTCCCGGCTCACATTTCGCCATCAGTCGGCTACATGGGCCACTGCTCAATCTCCCAGCCAGCCGGGAGGTCGTAGCCCATCCACTTCTTAAAGAGCTTGTGGTAAGTACCGTCGAGCCACATCTCGTTCAAAGTTTTGTTAACAAAATCACGAAAATCAGAATCATTCTCAGGCACACCCAGTCCATACGGCTCGGCCGAGAAGAATTCACCCACGATGGCCCACTTTTCCGGATGGTCGTCTCCGGCCTTAAGTCCCGCCAGGATACCGGAGTCCGTGGTCACGGCCACAACCTTGCCCTGCTTCAAGGCCTGGAAGGCCTGGGGATACTCGTCATAAGAGATGACGTGAGCCTTGGGCTGGGCGGTTTTGATGTTTTTCTCGGAGGTGGACCCTTTCACGGTGCCGACCTTCTTGCCAACCAAGTCGTCAGTGGAACTGATGCCGCCATCTTTTTCCACAAGCAGCTTCTGTCCATCCATAAAGTAGGTGATGGAGAAGTCGATCTTCTCGTCACGAGAGAACTTGTGCGTCATGGTGGCGGCCAGCAGATCAACGGACCCCTGGGCCAGCATGGGGATGCGGTTTTTGGAAGTCACGACCTTGAACTCCACGTCCACGCCCAATTTGGAGGCGATGTACCGGCAGATGTCCACGTCGAAACCAACCAGCTCGTTGGTATCAGGGGCCACAAAACCAAAGAGGTTGACGGAGTCCTTCACGCCGCAGATCAGGGTACCGCGTTCCTTGATCTCCTCAAGCTTGCCGGCGTTGGCAGCCGATACGCTGAAGACCAGCGCAAGCACCAGGGCAAGAACAACACTCATTCTCTTCATACACATCCCTCCTGACGAGTTAGGGGTTGACTACGCCGTTGTCACGGCATTGTTTGTTTCCTCTACAAAATCTCCTTCAAAAACTGCTGACTGCGTTCATGTTGCGGGTTCTTAAAAAATTCCGACGGAGTATTCTGTTCAATGACTTCACCGTAATCCATGAAGATGACCCGGTCGGCCACCTCGCGGGCAAAGCCCATTTCGTGCGTCACGCAAAGCATGGTTTTCCCTTCGCGAGCCAAATCTTTCATCACGTTCAGCACTTCATTGATCATCTCCGGATCCAGGGCTGAGGTGGGCTCGTCAAACAACATCACCTTGGGCTCCATGGCCAAACCGCGGGCAATGGCCACACGCTGCTGCTGGCCGCCGGAAAGTTCGGCAGGATACTTATGGGCCTGATCGTGGATGCCCACGCGGTGCAGCAATTGAAGCCCCAATTCATCGGCGGCCTTTTTGTCCATGCCCTTGACCTTAACCGGGGCGAGCGTGACGTTCTTCAATACCGTAAGATGGGGATACAGGTTGAATTGCTGAAAAACGATGCCGATTTCGGAACGCAAGGTGTTGATATTCACTTCGGGAGCGTGAATATCCCGCCCGTCGAACATGATCGTCCCTTTCTGGTATTCCTCGAGCCGGTTGATACACCGGATAAAGGTACTCTTGCCGGACCCGCTAGGCCCGCAGATGACAAGCACCTCTCCCTGCTCCACACTTTCATTGATGCCCTTAAGGACATGGAAATCCCCGTACCACTTGTGCAAATCATTTACTTCGATCATTGCCATAGAAAAAACTCCACGCTACGAGATCTATTTTACCGCCCGCCGGCAGCCCTCCTGACCAAAGACTCAGGACCGGCAACGTTGTGACAGTTCAGATTAAAGACGAAACAATAAAGAAATTCCCTGAAAAGTCAAGCTTCAACGCTCATTTCAAGCCCCACTTTACTGTGCAGAACGAAATGAAATCCCGCTCAATACCCGGCCGCAGCAAACCAGTTTTTAACAATCGGGAATCCCATTCTTCGTTCCATTTTTCACCATTGTCTTTCTCGAAAAAACATATCCGTGTCTGATTTTTTGGCTGTTCCAACACAATCGCAATGTTATTTTGAGAGCACGAGGACGCGATTTTCAGTCTCAGACCCCACCAGTCCCCCCACCGAGGGAGGCGGTACCCTCAAAAAAATACTTGGGCATGAAAGAAACGTATGTTCAGGATGTACCGTCCAAAGATTGCCAAACCGTCTTCATAAACATTGTTTTATTCACTTTGAACCGCTTTCACACCTGGGTCAACCCAGGGCTGACCGTCAAGCAACGCGGCAAAACAATGTTCACGATAAGCTTCCCCTGAACAAGTGACCAACCCAAAAGATTTTATCGTCAGAACCATGGCGTATAATAGTGTTTTAGGGAACAGCCAACTTTTTTCCGACAAGCAAAACAAAAAATATTTCTTTGCCTCGTTCTCCTCCGGAATTTTGAAGCAAATTTCACCTCAAAAAGCAGCAAATCTTGCTCCCCTCCCTGGCCACCCAACGAGCTTACAGGCTGGATTTCTATTACAAACTGCTACGTTTTTTTCAGCAAGGCTCCTCTTCCTGCTTTCCTTTGCTTTTCCAATAGCGCGATTCGGCAAAGCAAAAAGCGACGCCGAAACGCCGCTTCCAATTCGAATTTGTAGTCGATCTCTACTACTTTTCAACGCCAGTATGAGCGAACACGCACCAGTTCCACGTCATCCCGGCAACGCTTCACGCAGTGAAGGAGCTGCTTTTTATCTTCGTTCACAACACAAAAAGAGGACAAGGTCTCCTGTGCCAAGCATTCTTGCCGAAAAGAAATGTCCATCTCGTAAAAATCATGGGCTTCAACCCAGAAATGCGGGACACTTTCCAAAGCCCATTCCATAAAATGCACATTGTTGACGTGTCCATTCACGTCCAGATCGCTCCGGCGTGAGATAATCTCAGCCGAATATTCAGCTGAACGCAACCGGGGTACGGTGCGCCCTTCAAAAAGCAGGGAGCGATAGGCATCCACGGGAAACGGTGCGCTTTCCTGGAGAGGAACCATGCGACGCTCCTCAAGGTCCATGTGCGCCCAGGCCGTGGTGCATCGTCCCACCTCGTCGCCCCCACGGTCCATGATTACAAAATCACGATAAGCCAGATACTTGTCACGTCCTGAAGGCCATGTCCTGATGCGTATATCTGTTCCAGGAAGAAGGGCACGTTCCAAACGCAAACGCATGCGGGTCATTACCCATGCCACGTTGGCTTCCAGCAGACTTTCCCTGCCATACCCCAACAATTCGGCATGGTTCCAAGCCATTTCCTGTAAATAATTGGCCAGGGTACCCAGCCTGGCCTGCACCGCCGGCCCGCATTCATCCACACGGATCCGAAAACTTCCGAGCAGGGTGCCATCCTGTTCTACGGATACATTGGCACCGTGACCTTCATAATTCAGTACGTTGTTGCTTTGCATAAAAAGACCATTCCTGTTCCTGGCTTTGTTGGCAACCCTTGCGCCACCGGCTTCCGGCGAGAATTTTCACACGTCACTCAATGGAGATGAACATCTACGGCCAAAAGAAAAACAGCGTCCATGGCGCCGATCCATAGAAAAAGGCCCGGCCAAAAGGCCGGGCCTGAGAACACAGGTGGTGCCGTGTCCAACTAGGAGTTGAGTTCTCGTTCCTGAGGAAACACCGGCAAGTAGCGGTACGACAACGTCAAAACCAGCAGCCCGTAGGCCACAATCATCAGACTGGTGGCGTACTCCGACCAGTTCGGCGCATACGTGTACCACTTGTCAAAAGGCATCACAGGCAGCGCCAGGGTCTGCACCGTGAATACATAGCGGTTGATCACGATTCCGGTGCAGTTCAGCAGTGCTGCGGTGTACAGCATCCACGGACGATTGCGGAACGCGGGCACGATGAGCATGATGGCCGGAACCAGTCCGCAAACAATCAACTCGGACCAGAACAGCCACTTCCCGTAAATTAGCCCGTAGAACATCTGATCAAAGGTAAAGCCCATACGGGGAAGCACGTCAGTAGCCCAAGCCCAGGTGTCCAGATACTTGAAGAACAAGTACAGGCAAAGCATGGAACCGGCGATTTTTCCCATAAGCGCCTTAACTTTGTATTCCACCAACTTCTTCCCCGTAACCTTTTCCATAATGGTGCAAATCAGCACGGTGAACACCGGGCCAGACGCAACAGCGGAAAGCACGAAGAGGAAGAACGTCCACGGCCAGATAAAGAACCCGTCGCGGTAAGCGTAGGGGCGGCCGATGAGCACACCATACATGCCACCCAGGGACCCCTGGTGGAAGGTGGAAAGGAAGGTGCCGATACCGGCGAACAACGCCATATGCACATGCATGTTGTGCGCCAGGGCATGGATGAACTTGTTCCGGTTCAACTGCTTCTGTTCCAGGATCAACGGAACGAATTCAATGATCAGCACGGTGCAGTAACAGGTGATACAGAAAATAACTTCCGTGAGCATGGAATGGACGTTGGGATGCCAGTAGCCAAACCAAGCACGGCCGGGCTGCCCGATGTCCATGGTCAGAATCAACATGGCACCGGAGTAGCAGATGAAACCGACAATCACGGTAAGGTTAATGATTTTCTCAAGTTGCTTGATCTTGAGGATATACTTCAGGAAACCCGAGAAAAAGGCTCCCGCGCCCAGGGCAATGACCGCCAGGTCAAAGGTGATCCAAAGGGCGAACCCAAAGTAGTTGTCCATGGCCGTCACGCCGATCCCATTGTAAAAAATCAGGAAAGACGCGTAAACACCCCAAAGCAGCATGGCGCTGATGAAGCCGAGCCAAAGCAAATACTGGCCAAAGGAACATCGGGTGGCGCCTTCCGGGAAGAGCTTGCTATCCATGGTCCCTCCTCCTTATTCGTGGCCCTGAGAGGCTTGTTTGACAGCGGAATTGTGGTCCCCGGCAGCATGGTTGTCACCCTGCTCACGGACCCATTCACGCTTGCTCATGTAGTAAACCTGCGGATCCAGGCCAAGCTTTTCCAGCAGGCGGAAGCTATGGGGGCTCTTGGCCAACTGGGCCACCTTGTGCTCGGGGTTATTCAAATCGCCGAACACGATGGCCCCGGTGGGGCAGGCCTCCACACACGCGGGCACATAGTACCCTTCAGGCAATTCCATGGGATCAATGCCTTCTTCCCGGGCGCGATCCTTGGCCTTCATGTAGCGTGTATGGCAGAAGTTGCATTTCTCCACCACTCCGCGCGGGCGTACCGAGGCGTTGGGGGACAGGGTCTTGTCCATGCCGTCCGGCCAAAGCGGATCCCACCAGTTAAAGTACCGGGCATGGTAAGGACAGGCCGCCATGCAGTACCGGCAACCAATGCAGCGCGGATAGATCTGGCTGACGATGCCGCCTTCCTCGTTCTTATCCGTAGCCACGACAGGGCAAACCGGCACGCAGGCGGGATGCCCGCACTGCATACAGGGGCGGGGCAGGTACGCCACATCATGCTCGGGGAACGCCTTGCCGTTGTTCAGCTCATAGACGTTCAGCCAAGTGAGCGTCCGGAGCTTGTTGGAGGGATCATCCCGCTTGGTGGTCATCATTTGCAGATGGTTATGCGGGTCCTCTTGAGTCATGGGGGCGATATTGTTCTCGACTTGGCAGGACACCATGCACGCGCCGCAGCCCGAGCACTTGTCGATGTCGATGACCATGCCCCACTTGATTTTGAATTCTTTTACTTGCATTTCGGTCCCCCCTACATTTTGGCAATGGTCACGGCAGAGCCGGTCCAGGCGGACCCACCAGACCCGGCACTCACTGTCAGGAGCTTATAGACATTGCCGCCTTTGCCCATGGAGAATTCGTCCCAGGCGGTGTGACCAAAGCCGAGCGGAGCGGCAACCACGCCGGGCATCACGCCCTCGTCCACATGCACCAAAGCCTGGCACTCCACGCCGTTGGCCGACAGCCGGACCTTGGAACCGGCCTTGAGGCCGTTGGCCTTGGCGGTTTCAGAGTTGATACGGACAAACATCTGCTTGCCCTGAAGTTCGGTATCGCGGATCGTGGTCGGGTTATGCGGAGTCGTGGCCATGCTGGCGGAACCAATGTGCAATTGAGAGTAGGCATACAAAGCCAGTTGCCCGGAGGTCTTGTCCGCATCGGACAGGGCCGGCAGCCCCAGCCCCACGGAATAGGAACCTACGGTCCCCACTGCGGCCTCCGCAGCTTCGGCCTTGGCCTCCAGCACTTCCTCAAAGTTCTCGAACCCGAGGTCCAGCCCCATTTCCGCGGCCAAATCCAAGGCGAACTGCGGAGCGCCCATCACGTCCAGCGAAGGTTTGACCACCGGAGAAGAAGCCACATACGTGGTATTGGCCACACCAAACGGATTCACGAGATCGTCATACCGTTCAAAGGGGTGCGCCGCGGGGAGCACCAGGTCCGCCACGGCCGCAGTCTCGTCCTTGAACGTACTGAATGCCACTGTGAATTCGGCCTTTTCCGCAATCTTCTCCCCATATTGCGGCAGTCCATACACCGGGTTGGCGTCGTAAATCAGACAAACCTTGGGAGCAAACGCCCCGGAGGCTACATCGGCAGGCAAATCCTTGGCAAAACGGGTGGGACGATCCAGCGCGGAGCCGAGCACGGGCTCCACTTCCGGCAGCGCCACCATGCCGCCCCAGGTATTCATGCGTCCCAGGAGCAGGTTTACGATGATGCCCGCAGCAGCCACAGCCGGGCTGCATCCATAATCCGCCACCACGACAGGGGCGGAGGCTCGCAGCAATTTTCCGGCCAACTCGGCCAGAGACTTCTTGCTCACCCCGGTCAGCTTCTCCACTTGAGCCGGAGAATACTTGGACGCCAGCAGGCTGCGCAACGCGGCAAAGTCACCGCTTTCCAGATACCGCCCCTCAGTGATCAGATTGTAGGCCAGCCCCAGCAGGAAGGCGCTCATGCCTTCGGGGTGCACCGGCACCCAGGAATCACAGACCGAGGAGGTGTGATTGCGGGCCGGGCCAGCGTATACATAAGTGGACTTAGCCTTTTCTCCGGCAGGATGACTTTCGGCAAAGGCGTTCATGTTGCTGACCGTGGGCCCCCAGGAGCTCAGGGCATCGGCCCCGGCAAACAGCACGAAATCCGATCCTGCGATGTCGTAACCGATTTGCCCCTCTCCCCCCATCAGGCCATTCCAGGCCCGGGTGGCCGCCATCTGCGGGCTGGGCATCATGTAGTAGTCATCACTGCCAAGTTCAGCCAGCAAGGCCGAGAAAACCTCGTTGCCTGATCCTGTATCGTCGCCGGAAATCACGGCAACGGAGGAGCCGGCGGCCCCGAGTTTTTCTGCGAGCAGTTTCTTGGCCTCGTCCCAGCTAACAGGCTGGTATTGCCCCTCGCCGGTACGGACCATGGGGCCCTGCACACGGGTGGGGCTGTACAGCAGGGGTACGGCGTCCGCACAGATGGGGCACAGCCCGCCCTTGCTCAGCGGATTGTCCTCATCCCCGGTGGTGGAATAAGGCTCACCGCCCACGGTTTCCACCCGCAGGGCGCAACCCGAAGGACACAGCTTACTCACCGCCGGGACGCGTTCCTCGACCCCTTTTTTCAACGTCGGAATCCAGCCCCAATTCTGGGTCCAGATGGAAACGTCGTCCAAAGTCTTCCAGATCACGGGGGTGACGAGCAGGCCCAGCGTGCCACCCACGGAGAATTGTATGAATGCTCTGCGATTCAAACCCATTGCAGCACCCCTTTTCTTACTTGTGGCACACGTAGCAGGCGTTGCTTTGGTGCATCTGGGCATGGCACCGTTCGCACTGCCACATTTTCATGGTCATCTTGCTGTAGCCGGTCATCACGTTCTCCTGGAAGGGAGGCGTGTCCGAGCGAAGATGAATGTCCTCGAGGTGGCAAAGATTGCAATTGGTCCCGTCTTCGGCATCGGCCTCGGCGGCCTCGGCCTCACCGTGTCCGCCCTCCAGGGCCGCGACTTGGGCCATGGTCAGATCGGCGTGCGCCTTGTGTGAGAAAAACACGTTGTCCGGCTGGAACTGGTAGTTGTACCAAGGCACTTCCTTGCCCTGCGCGAGATACTTGACGATGAACGCGCGCTCGGCCTGAATGTCCTCAGGCTCGGCGCTCAAGATCAGATAATCCAGCGCCTCAGGCCCCTCCTCCTGCTTGAGCACATCCTCAATGTTGTCTGGGCTGCCGGTGACCTCCGCCAAGGCATCCACCAGCTCCTGCGGGTCGCCAATGTCGTGACACATGGCGCACTCTTCGTTCGTGGGGAATCCGGCAAAGGAGCCGTCCTCACGGAAGTAGTGACAGTCCTCGCAGAGCATTCCCTGCCCCTCCACGTGGGCCACATGGCTGAAGCGGAACGGCTGTTCCTTGTCGACAAAGAGGATGTCGGGGAACAGCACCCACCCTGCGACCGCAACCACCAGGAAACCCAGCAGGAACGGAAGGGCTCCACCGTACTGTTTCGATGCTCTCATTTCCTCCATAACCTGCCCCATCACTCCTAGAGTTTTTTGAAAAACCACAAAAAACGGCCAAATGAATTACGTTCCTTTACGGCACAGCTCTTTTCCGTGTCAAGAGAATATGAAAAATTTCACGAGGTTTCGATTCCTCGCCAGAAAACCAAAGCTCCATTGATTTCAGGCCATAGCGACAAACTCAATCTGGCGATACAGGCTTCCATAACGACCTTTGGACTGCGTATAACGTCCGGCCCATGCGGAGTTCATGCGCTTTGCCCCGTTGCCGGGAAACAGCCTGAAGTTTCCGTGAATTTTCAAACTCAATCGACGTTTCCACCTCCTTTTCAGCCCTCGTTTCCATACACGTATTACGCGCCCCGGTCCGGGGTCACGCTTCCTCATAATATATAAACGGCGTTGCAAGATCCCGCAGCAACGGCTGCCGCAGATCCTTCCCGGAGAGCACCGGCCCCTCCCCAGGCCACACCTTGGGCCAGGCCACGGCCAGGTCAGGATCATCCCACCGGATACCGCCTTCGGTTTCCGGCGCGTAGGGAGCGTCCACCTTGTACATGAACTCGGTACGCTCCGAGAGGGTCATGTACGCGTGGGCAAATCCAGCCGGAATGTACAGACGCAGGAAGTTCTCCGCGGATAAGCGCAATTGGCCCCACTGCCCATAAGTGGGAGAGCCCTTGCGGATGTCCACAATCACGTCGACCACGGCTCCGCGCGTCACCCAAACCAATTTGCCCTGGGCCGCCGGCGGAGCCTGAAAGTGAAACCCCCGCAACACGCCAAGCCCTTTGGAAAAGGCGTGGTTGTCCTGCACAAAATCCCCAGGCAACCCCGCGCGCCGAAAGGCCTCACGGTTGAAGCTCTCCAGAAAAAAGCCGCGCTCGTCCCGAAAAACCTTGGGCTCCAGGACAAGCACTCCCGGAAACTCGGTTTGACTCACCCGCATGACAACCTCCTTGCCCACCGCATCCCGTTCCCTTCCGCATAACAAAACAAGTGCGGAGTGCCAACGTTCCGGCATGTATCCCCTTTGAACACAAAGGACAAGCCGTGCCGGGAAAAAACAACGACGTATTCCCTTTTGCCCGGCGCAATGCTATCCCTGCCCGAGAATGACGATGGAGCTTCCATGAACACACTCGATATTATCTTCCTCGCCCTGCTGATCCTTCTTGGATTTCGCGGCCTGTTCCGGGGGCTAGCCCTGGAATTTCTGTCCATTGGTGCCGTACTGCTGGGCCTGCTGGCCGCTCGGCATCTTAGTCCGTTCGTGGCTCCGCACTTGGCCGTCCATATCGACAGCCCGGAAACCGTGGAAGCCGCCGCCGCTCTGGTAACATTCCTGCTGGCCGTCGGTCTGGTCTGGGTACTGGCCCGGATTCTTTCTGAAGCCCTCAAATTCAGTCCAGCCGGACCGGTGGACCGCGGCCTGGGCGCGGCCTTTGGCCTGCTGGAAGGCTACGCCGCCTGTTGTCTCCTGTTGCTCGCGGCCCGGGCCCTGGCTCCGCAAGCCGCCCTGGTGCGTGACTCCAGTCTGGCGCCCTTCCTGCTGCCCGGTTCACGGCTGCTCACGGCCTACCTCCCGGACGGTTTGGTTCGTCTACTGCAAGGCGGGTTCTAGCCTCCTCTGCAATCCGTTCCGCTGAGGCATCATCAACAGCAACCCTCAACCCAAGACACACCAACAATGACCACCAACGAATCGTTTACTAGGTTGCGAGAAGTCGTAGCCACGCTTACCGGTCCCGAAGGCTGCCCCTGGGACCGTGAACAGACCCCGTTGAGCCTCTGCGACTATGTCGTGGAAGAAGCCTTTGAATTGGTGGATGCGGTCCGGTCCGACAACCCTTCGGAAGCCCGGGAAGAACTGGGAGACGTACTCTTCTTGTTGCTTTTCGTGGCCCATCTTTATGAGAAACAAGGGCAATTCTGCCTCCAGGACGCCTTGGACGAAGCCCGTGCCAAAATGGTCAGACGCCATCCGCATGTTTTTGCGGACACAGAATTCAAGGACCAAAAGGAATTGATGCGCACCTGGGAACGGATCAAGCGTTCGGAAAAAGAAGATGACCAAGGGACCCTGCCGGGCGTGTTCGACTCCTTGCCCAAGGGTCTCCCCCCTCTTTTGAAAGCCTATCGCATTCATTCCAAGTCGGCCCGGGCGGGATTCACCTGGCAGGACGATGCGGCGATGGAAAAACAGCTCGAAGCCGAATGGTGCGAGTGGCAGGAAGCGGACCGCTCCGGTGGCAAGGAACAACGCGAAGAAGAATTCGGGGACTACCTCTTTACGCTGGTGGAATTGGGGCGGCGCCGCGGTATCAAAGCCAATGCCGCTCTGGATTTTGCCAACCGCAAATTTCTCCGCCGCTTTTCCCGCATGGAGGAATTGGCCCGCTGCGATGGCAATGAATTGACGGACCTGCCCCAGGAACGCATGGAAGAACTTTGGCAGCAGGCCAAAAAAGAAGAAAATAAGGCTGACAAGCCCTAAAGATCCGGGACGAACAGGACGAAAATACGTAGAGGCGTTATTTTGTCCCGGCAAGGAGGGGCGGACCATGTCAAAAATTGACGGAACCGGGGCAGGCGGGATGACCGACTGGTCCATCATCGGTCAGCAACTGCTCAAAGATCCCTTGAGGGAAATGGGCAAACCCGGCGGCATGCTTCCCGACAGCAAGGCCATGCAATCCCTGGCCGACACGATCAGTCGGGGACTGGAGCTGAAGCTCACCAACCTGACGGGCAGCGCCCCCTTGGCCGACAAACAGACCATGGGAGCGGCCGTGGTAGCCCAGACGCTCAACACCCTCAACACGGACCCCATAACCGGAGCCAAAGACCCAAACATGGCCTTTCAGGAACAGGTGCTCGGCGCTCACGCCGGATTGGGCGGCATCGTCAACAGGAACGGATAACTCCGGGAATAAAAACGCCGAAGCCCCATTCCCTTCCAGCGGAAACGGGGCTTTCTCTTTTTTGACGGGGACGAAATCAATGGCACCGCCCCTGTTCCCTGGCCAACCGCCAGCCCTGGCAAAAACCCAAATCACAGGCCTCTTGCAACTCTCGACAGGCCCGGTCCATATCACCCTGTTCCCAGTAGGTCAGGCCGATCTGCTGACGCGCATCTCCGGCCGTGGGCTGGAGACGCAACACCGCCCGAAAGCTCCGAACCGCCTCTCGCGGCCGGCCAAGCTGACGCAAAACATGGCCGCGATTGTAGCGGGCATCGGCGTCCAGTGGGTCCAGCCGGGCGGCCTCGTCATAATCACTCACGGCCTTTTCGTAGTCCCCCATCTCCGCCCAGCAGGAGCCTCGATTGTACCATGCGTCCGTATCTCCCGGATGCAGAAGAATAACCCGGCTGAAATCCTCCACTGCATCATGAAGTCGATCCAGTTCCACGTAGGCAGCGCCGCGATTGAGAAGCGCTTCGTAATCCTGTGGATTTTTTTCAACGGCGTCAGAGTAGGCTCGCACCGCCTCCGAAATCCGCCCCTGGCTTTCCAACTCCAGGCCACGCAAAAAATCACCGTCTCCAGGGCCGAGGGCATAAGCCCTGGGAAGCAGGCAAAACAACGAAGAGAAGAGTATGGAGCAGATGATAAAAACGTAACGCATGCAAGATTCCCCGGCGGTCGGAAAAGACAAGAACACCCGTACTGTCTACGTTTCCGGTCCGCCGGGGTCAAGCCCGAGCGTGCCCTGATGGGAATAAAGATCAGGCAGCCTTGCGCTGCCGCATGGACATTTTACGAATATTGTTCTTCAAAGCGTAACAAAGCGGGTGATCCGAACCATATTCGGACCGGGCTCGTTGAAGCGCAAGCCGAAAGCAAACCGCAGCTTCCCGGCGCTTGCCCGCCATGAGATAGACGAGGCCCATATTCCCTTTGGAGTAAGATTCGAGCTGGCTACGATGGATCTCACGCGCCAGGCGCAGGGCCATGGAAAGATTCAACAACGCCTGTTCCAACCGCCCCTCGTGGGCCGCCCGCATGGCCCGGCGGTTATAGTCTGCAATGGCTTTTAATTCCGGCATGCCATCCTCCCGCAAGCGCAGGCCGGGTCGCTCATGGGCCCTGTCGAAGGGGCGCATCGGCCCGCGCAGGCTTCAGTTACACGTTTATATTCCGCCACCTGAACTCCCAACACCTGCTGATAGTTGTTGTTCACGGTCCGGTAGAGCTTATTGTCCGTGCCAACCCGGCCCCGGATCAATCCCAAGGCCACACCAAAAGCATCCAATGCTTCCCGGCTTCGCCCTTCAGACTGCAATACCAGACCGAGGTTGTTGACGGCTTTGGCTTCCAGAACAGGCCCCAGGCCGTGTTCCCGGCTCATGTCCAAAGCAATACGCAGTACTCGCTCAGCCAGTAAGTTTTCTCCTGCCGAGCACAATGCCATTCCGCCACGGCAAAGATCCCCCACCTTTCCGAGAATCCGGCATTTTCCCGAACAAGCACCGCCTGCCATCAGGCTTTGCCTCCGATAAAGGATTCCAGCACAGACCGGGCCCAGTTCAAGACCTCATCACGATCCGGATCGCCGTCCACTTTGAGGGGATCTCCCAAAATTTTGGCGCCCAGTTCCTCGGCCCGGGATTCAATGGCATCCACAGCGCCGCAGAAAAAAGTGTAATCCGTGCTGCCGCATCCAAACACGGTCACGTGTCGTCCCTTGAGCCCGGCTTGGTCCAGGTCATCAAACAGCGGCACAAAATCATCCTGCAATTCGATTTCTTCATCGCCCCAGGTGGATGAACCAAGCAGCACCCAGTCATACCCGTCGGCCAAACCTTCGGCATCAGCCTGGGCCGCATCTTTGACCGTCACATCCAATCCACCCTCACGCAACACTTCTTCAATCCACTCAGCCACGGTTTCTGTATTTCCAGTGGAAGAACCGTACACGATCAATGCTTTCATCTTGTCTTCCTTGCTTAAAAAAAGTTTGTTCGTTGTCCTGAGTAGATTGATAATGAATTTCAATTTCATAATCAAGACTTAATTTCTATTTTTCATAAAAAAAGCCCCGGACCACCCGGGGCTCACAACAAAAAACTAAAACTAAGAAATGATACGGTCACTCCAAAGGAATCCGTTTGGTCTGACCGCTTTGCACTTCCTTGCGCGGCAACGTAATTCGCACCACTCCATTAAGATACCGAGCCTTGATTTGATCCGCATCCGCATCGTCGGGCAGGCTCAAAACACGCTGAAACGCTCCGTACCGACGCTCCATCCGGTAATAGCCCTTTTCCTCGCTTTCCTGCTCCTGCTTTTTCTCGCCGCGCAGAATCAAAGAATCTCCCTTTAACTCGATTTGAATATCATCCTGGTCCATGCCTGGAAGCTCCGCCGTGATCACGTATTCCTTCTCCGATCCGGCCACATCCACCCTGGGCTTGGCCACTGAGCCCCCCAAAAGGGAAGGCATCTGCGCGGCCCCTTGCCCAAACCGCTTGAGAGTCTGCTCAAGAAGGCGGTCCATTTCCGCCTGCATTGTGGAAAACGGATGACGCTGCTGGGGCTCCTCGCGACCGCGCTGTACGGGCAAAGCAGTCTGCTGTTCGTCCTCTTTCCGGAACCAATTCCAGGGATTCAGCTTGGTGAAATCCATAACATCCTCCTTGAATTGATGTTTTACATAAATTAAACATCCAGCCCCACCCGTCAAGAGGTCTGGAAAAAGGACGTACACCATTTCAGCCCCACAAAAAAACGGGACGGAACAAATGTTCCGCCCCAAAGTAGGATTGAGAGATCTGGAAAACGGCTCAGGACTCAGCGGCCACAATCCGTTCCAACACACTTTCCGCCTTGCAGGTATTGAATATACCGCAAAGGCACGGCCGGGTCAGCTTGCTGGCGGCCTTCTGAATCGTGGTTTTCCCCTTGCGAATGTCTGCCACAAGCTTTTCCACCAGACCGGGAGTGACCATGGCGTGACCGCACATGGTGCAGATGTCCAGGACAGGCCGGGGCGGCAGCTTATCCAAGGCGCCATAGACCCCCAGGCTGAAGTTGTAGGAATGGGGCGTGAGTCCCACCTTTTCCGCACATTCGCGGACATGGTCCAGCAATCCGGAAACCACAACGGAAAAACCGTAGTCCTTTTCCTTGATTTCCTTAAGCACTCCGGCCAGATCCTCGCGGTTACGGAAGACGGCGTGCACCATGGGCGCATCGTCGCAGGCGTTGACCTTGAGTTCTTCCGGCGTATTGTCCACCAGCAGGCCGATTTTCATGCCACCGATGTTCACCGGATTGTATTTCTTGAATATATCGATGTATTTCCCATACTTTTCCACGACGTCGTCATTGTTGACCCCGCGGGCGGGCATGACCAGCACCACGTAATCCATTTCCGGCTGCGCGGTATCCTTGATGCGATGAAGCGTATGCGACATTGTTCTTCCTCTTGGTTGTCGGTTCCGCAGTGCAGGACTACGCCTGGAACAACGGGCGGCCCAGCCCCATGTTGACCTTGGTGGAGGTATTTTCAAAGGTGATGCCCCGGTCGCGGATAATGTCCTCCGCCGGGCAGCGACCCTGTTCATCCGTAGCCGCGATCACGCCCACGCTGAAGACCGTGTCCACTTCCTTGGCCACCTCTTCAAACACCTTGAGGATCGGGTCCAGATTCTCAATGGCCAGTTTGAACTCCAGGATGCAGGATAACACTTTCTCGTTTTTAATGCTCGGTTCGAGCAACCCTTTCTCCTGGTCGATCAACAGCTTGGTGGTAGGATTGTTCTGATCGTAGGCCAGCACATACGGCGCAATGGCCATGGTGATCTTCTCCACATCGGCGAAACGCGCTCCCACCAGAGGACGGCCTGGCTCAACAGCCATGGCGATATAATCCACACCGTAGACCAGTCCGGTCACGTCGTTGGTCTTGACTTCCTCGGTTCCTCGGCCCAAATGGCCCAGGTCGGTGTTCTCATGCTTGCCCAGCGGATCGCTGAAGGCCTTGCGGATGGAACGCGGCATTTGCAGGGCTTCCTGATATAAGGCACCGGTGGGACACTTGCTGGTACGCTGACAAAGGCAGCATTCCACACATTCGTCCTGGTCAATGACCACTTCTCCATCCACCATGCTGATGGCACCCACGGGGCAAAACGGAACACAGATGCCGCATGCCTTGCACTTTTCGTAATCGATCTTCATTTCAACTCCTTGAAAACGGCCGTTGCCGGTTATCGTACGTTCAGGGGTTTCGGGGCCGTCAGATGCCGATGCCCACGGCACTGACCAGCAACCCGGCCAGTACGAGCACGATGGAGCCGCCGATGCGCGAGGCATAGGCCGAGTACGGCAGGATCTCCAGACGCTCGGCCGCGGCCAGGGTGGCCAGGTCACCGGTCTGAGCCATGTTGGCCATGCACAGTCCCCCAGCAATGGCGGATTCGATGGGATACAGCTTCAGCAGCATGCCGACGAATCCGGCACCGATAACGCTGCCAAGCACCGTGAGCAGAGCGATGGTCACGTAGGCCGGGTTGGACACCGCGGCGATGACCTGCGTCATGTCCATATATGCGATGCCAATGGGCACCAGGGCTGCAAAAAGCAGGTTCTTCACCCAGGTTTGGGACCAATGAATGGTGGAGACCTCCAGCTTTTCCGGCAGCATCTTTGCGGCTTTGGCCAGCGTGAGCAGCAGGATGAGCCAGACAAAGGTATGCACACCGGGGGCCAGGAAGCGATTGATGGCAAAGGCGGCCAGGAAGAAGGTCACGCTGATGAAAAAGCCCACGCCCAGCCCGTCAATGGTGATGGGAATGGCGTCGCGCTGTTTCTTCTCTTCGTCCAGGGAGGCACGCAACTCGGAGTCGTCGATCCGCATGATCTGGCCGTACCCCGTAAGGGAAGGTATTTTCTTGCCCACTTTGTTGAGCACGATGGCAAAGAGGATGGCAATGATGTTGCCAAGCACCACGGCAGGCATGACCACGGAAAGCATCTGCTCGGTAGTCATGGCCGCGGACTGGGAATAGATCTGGGACAGGGGCAATGCGCCGGCTCCCACGCCTCCGCCGATAATGGGCACGGCCAGCATCATCACGGCTTTTACCGCGCCGTACCCGGTCACCAGGCCGCCTAGAGCCGCCAGAGCGCAGCCGCACAAAATGGCGGCCACCACAGTAGGCAGAAACTTAAGCGTGGATTGCAGCAAAATGCGGCGGGAAATGGACAACATGGCGCCGCAAATAAGGAAGGTAATGAAGAAATTGAAAAAGCTCGGGGAAGCCTTCATAAATTCCTTCATGATTCCAATAGTTTCTGTCGGCAACAAGCCGAAGTAAATCATCAGGGCCGGCCCAAAGATACACATGATGGGCCCGCCACCCAGCCAGTTTTTAATGAACTTGACGCGGGTTCCCAGTTCTCCGAACACGATTCCCAGGATGAACATGAGCCCATAGGCACCCATTACGTCGTTGGGCAAATTGTGCGTATACACCAGGAGCATGACAAGCACTGTCCCGACGAGCACCACCGGCCATGTTAGGTTTTTGATGGTCATGAAGCGTCTCCTCACTGTAAAAGCCAAGAACAGCCGACCACAGGCGCGTTCCCGGTTTCATCCAGCATTTGGGCAGCGGGACGGAATTCCGGCCGTGGCCGGACTCCCGCTTTCAATTTTGCTGCCGCGTTTCATTTCAGTACAACGCCTACACACATCGGGAGCCCGATCTTTACCGCGCCGCGTCGATTCTGACGCGAAGGCATCGCCCCCCGGCCGGATATCCCTCCTGCCGTGCCGGTTAAACCGCCGCTCCCCTGACGGATTCTTTCACTCCAGACGGAGACATGGGCCCAATATGTCCATCCGTTTCATCTTGCGGACACACTAGCCGGACGATCTTCTTTTGTAAATAGAAAAAATCTTTTTTTGGACGAATCGGTATATTTTTTATTCTTTTTCCTTCTATAAGTCCTAATCTTCCACCTTTGAGCACAATCCAGCCCCTCCCTGAAAGCCGGAAAGGAAGCCGCGCCCAAGATGACTCCCGCATTATTCCCTTCAACGATTTGGGGTCAGCAAAAAGTTAAGATATAATCACCTGAAATAAATATTTTTTTATTTCTTCGGTCGCGACACAAAAACATTTGTAAATGTAAATGCAAAAATAAGCTTCGATTCGAAACAAAAAACGGCAAGAAGTCACGTTGAACTTCGAGCCGTTTCAAAAAGCGGAATACCCCGCACACATTACCAGGAGAGCTACAGCAAATTCAATTCCGTCTTATAGCGTTGAAGCATGACACTGGCGTTGACGTTGTTGATTCCCTTGATGGGATAAATCTTACTGCGCAGGAAATCCGCCAGGTGATTGTTGCTGCGCAAAAGCGCGTGGGCATGGAGGCTCACATTGCCGGTCATCAGGTAAACCACCATGATTTCGTCAAGCTTGCTCAATTCACCGGCAACGCTTTCAATAAATTGCGGGTCCACTTCGATATCCAAGAACGCGGAGCATTCGTAGCCGATGGCGATATTGTCAATCAGTGGAATAAACTTTTTGATCACCCCGCGCTTACGAAGCTTGTTGATCCGTTCCCGCGCCCCCACCCGGGAAAGATCCACATGCTGGGCAATCTGGGCAATGGGCATGCGCCCGTCCTCCATAAGTAGTTCAAGAATTTTTTTATCGATACTGTCCAACTCAGCCATGCGACATCTCTCCAAATTTAAATTCAATGCACAGCGCTCCACGCCGCTCCCACGGACATCTTCCCCTGCCCCTGGCGGTGTGTTCCCGTAAGCGCAACAGTTCAATCACCTTCCGTCCGCGTCGGACAACGAAGGCGGGAAATATCATTCTTCGTCGTATTCTAGAGAGAAAGACGTCATGAGGCAAACAGATTATCCCTCACGGAAAGTAAGCGCGGCAGGGGCTGAACCCGAGCGAAGAACTGATTTCCACACAGCGGAAACCATGACAACGCCCTGAAGTCGCAAAGCGGGCCAGCGGCACGGATATACGCCATGCACCGCCGGCCCTTGTTCCAACAGTCCGAAAAAAAGGCCGCGTCCTGCCTGATGGTTGAACCCGGCCGGGCACGGGCTTCGATGCTAGGAGCCTGCCCCCTGAGCTCTGGCCGCCACCATGGAGGCCAGGATGGACCGCATTTTGTCCTCGGTGGAGTCCGTGCGCGAAGTCATGATGATGGGGCTGTTGGCACCGGTCACAATGCCCGCAGTTTTGAGTCCGGCGATATGCACGAGGGCCTTGTGGGTCATGTTGCCCGCATCCAGATTCGGCGCCACCATGATATCGGCATTGCCCGCCACGGGTCCGGATATCCCCTTCAACTGCGCCGCTTGCGGAGAAACAGCCAGATCCAGGGCCAGAGGGCCGTCCACGTCCGCATCGCCGAAACGTCCCCGATCCCCCATCTTGGCCAGCAGGGCCGCATTCACGGATGACGGGATATCCGGATTGACCACTTCCAGCGGGGCAACAACGGCCACACGCGGCCGCGCACAGCCCAGGTTACGAGCTAGGTTCACGGCGTTTTGGACAATGGCTGCCAACTGATCCAGATCCGGAGCAATGTTCACGGCGCAGTCACAAATCAACCGCAGCCGATCACCAGCAGGCTCCTCATAAATGGTGATCTGATTCAAAAGCCCGTTCTTGGGCACAATGCCCAGCTCCTTGTCCAACAAAGGACGCAAAAAATACGAGGTATGCATGTGCCCCTTCATTGGGGCAGCAAACTCCCCTGAGGCAACGCCCCGAGCAACGTATTGCCCGGCCTGTTTTCCGTCAGGCTGGTCCACGATCTCAAAGCCGTCCGGGGACTCTCCCTCACGATCCAGTAGGGCTGTGATCTTTCGGGCATCCCCTACCAGCACGGGCCGCACCACGCCGGCGTCCCGAGCACGCAGCACCGCCCTGAGGATCAATTCATCCTCGGGACAGGCCACACCAATGCGGGCCGGATGCGCATTTGCCTGCCAATGCTCCAGCATTTCATTAAACGAACAAAACAATGGTATTCTCCTTAAGCACAAATTTGTTGTTCATGCTCCACCTGCTCCGGCAACAACCCGGGAGCGCCGGAAAGTTCCCGACAGGGACGCACCCCGGTCAACGCCGCAAACGCTCCCAAGGCCAGGGACTGCATCTCGTCTTCCCCAGGATAGACGAACACTGGAGCGACAAAGCGAACCCGGTCGGCAATGGACTCGGTCACACGGCGGGAATGAGCGATGCCCCCCGTGAACAACACGGCATCCACTTGACCGCGCAACACCGTGGCCATGGCTCCGATCTCCTTGGCCACCTGGTAGCACATGGCCTCGAGGATATATTCGGCTCGGGCGTCGCCTCCTTCAATGCGGCGCTCCACCTCGATCATATCCGTGGTGCCAAGATGCGCCATGACCCCGCCTCGTCCGTTGATCTTCTCCAACAGCTCTTGTTTGGTGAACCTTCCGGAAAAGCACAGCTCCACCAGGTCACCGCTGGGCAACGTGCCAGCACGGGATGTGGAAAACGGACCGTCCCCGTCCAACGCGTTGTTGGCATCCACAAGGCAGCCCTGCTTATGGGCGCAAACGGAAATTCCGCCGCCCAGGTGCACGCCCACAAAGCGACTTTGTTCGTACACGAGATTCTGCTCACGGCAATGGCGCATGGCCGCCGCTTTCTGATTCAGGACATGGAAACTGCTCTGTCGCCGCAGCTCGGGCATGCCCGTCACCCGGGCCAACGGTTCAAACTCATCGGACACAGGAGGATCCACCACCATGGGCACGCAATTCCATTCCGCGCCCAACTCATGAGCCAGCACCACTCCCAGGTTGGTGGCATGCAGCCCCCAACGGCCGCTTTGCACGTCATCAAGCATCAGTTCGTTGATGCGATAGGCTCCGCTGGGCAGAGGCCGGGTCTGTCCGCCACGACTCACGATGGCGGTGAGGCTTTGTTGTTCGATGCTGTGGCGCTGCAAAAAATCCACGATCACGGCCCGACGCATGGGCCGCTGTTCCAGGAGCGATGCAAAGCGCATGATCTGCTCCTGCTCGTGCTGCACGGTTTCCCGTACCTGGAGGTCCTCGTCCAGATACCAGGCCATTTTGGTGGAAGTGGAACCAAAATTAATGGCCAAAATGGAGTGTTGCATGCGTATTCTCCTTGACGGGTTGCCGGCGTCCGCCGCCTCCACGTGTCCATGGGCCCGCAATGACGGCCCATGGACATCTTATGGAGTGACGAGGGGTCGGTAGATCCTCGGAAAGCGGACGCAGTGAATGTCGAATATGAAGGTCAGGAAGCCAGCTTGTTCAGCAGATTCCATTTACGAGTCACATCATCCTGTAACTGCTGGATTTCTTCCTCAGTCAGATGACGGAACCGGCGTTGTCCGGCAATGAACTCGGACACGGGACGCGGCTTTTTCCCGGCGCGCAGAGACGGCCTGGAAATGGTAAACGTACCGTGGTCATATTCGAAAAGCGGGAAGTACAGCGATTCCACCGCGGCCCGGGCATATTGAATGCTCTGATCCGGCTTCACGCCCCATCCCGTGGGGCAAGGGCTCATGATATGCAGGTAGCACAGGCCGTCCTTCACTTCGGTGGCCCGTTGGACCTTGTTCACAAAATCCTGGACATGACTCGGGCACAGGGTGGCCACATACGCGGCATCCTGTGTAGCCAGCATCAGCGGCACATCCTTTTTGAACCCCACGTTGCCCCGGCTGTAAGGGCCGAAAGGCGAAGTGGACATATGCGCCCCGTGCGGGGTCGTGCCGCTTTTTTGAAAGCCCGTGTTCATGTAGCCTTCATTGTCGTAACAAAAGTATATGATGTTCTCGCCCCGCTCGGCCGCAGCGGACAAAGTCTGCAACCCTGAATCCACGGTGGCGCCGTCACCGGCGAACACTACGCAGTGCACTTCCGGATCGATTTTGGCGTACGCCTGCTTCACTCCGGCCATCAGGGAAGCGCTGTTACCCAGCAAAGGCATGACCACCGGAGTTTTCATGCCGGTCTTCAATCCCCAGCCCGGAACGCCGACGCCGGCGATGCATCCCGGAGGCACTCCCAGGACCGTCTTGGGGCCGAGCACCTTGAATGCGGTCCGCAGTGACAACTCCGCGGGACAGCCCTGACAGGCGGACAAGCCCGGGGAAACCAGGTCTTCATTATTCATAAGTGTATCCATCGTGCTCATCTTCTCTTCTCCCTCAGTCTTGCAGCATGTCAGGTCGGAGCCAGACCGTGTCTTCCAGCGATTTGTCGTGTTGGGCGCATTCGTGCACCAGGTCGATGACCCGGGCCACATGGTCCTTGCGGATATCGGCTCCTCCGAGCCCCCCCACGGCGGAAAGGGTCGGCACGTTCAGACGCGCCTTGCCCAGGGCTCCAAGCACTTCCTGGTAAACAATGCCTGACGACCAGCCGAAATTGACACTCTTGTCCACCACGCCCACGGCCTTGCGGCCAGCCAGCAATTCCCCAAGCTGGATAGAGGGGAAGGGGCGCAGGCAACGCACGCGGATCAGGCCCACTTTCCGGCCTTGGGAACGGGCATCATCCACCGCATCCTTGGCCGCACCGCTGAGCGCTCCGATGACCACAAGCACCTCATCCGCATCCTCCAACCGGTAGGTATCCAATAGCCCGCCATAACTCCTCCCAAAAACCTCGGCGAACTTCGCGTCGGCCTGCTCAATCACGGACAGGGCCTGCTTCATGCTCCAGAGATGATCTTCGCGGTATTCCATCATCAAATCGCCCGGCGTGTTGCCGTCCACCATGCACGGAGCGTTCACATCGAGCATCTGGCGGACATTGGGCGCAGGCAAAAAAGCGTCCACCTGCTCCTGGTCGGGCATGCTGACGACTGCGGACTGGTGGGAAAGGTAAAAGCCATCGTAGCAGACGTGCACGGGAATCATCACATCAGGATGCTCCGCGATCATGTATCCTTGTATGATGCTGTCCAGAATTTCCTGGTTGCTTTCCGCGTAAAGATGGATCCATCCGGCATCACGCACGGAATGGGTGTCTTGCAGGCCGCTCCAGACCGTTACCGGGGAAATCATCTCGCGGTTGGCAATGGCCATGACCATGGGAATGCGGGCCGTGGACATGCTGAAATACGGCTCATACATAAAGGCCAGTCCCTGCCCGGAAGTGGCGGTAAAAACCCGCTCGCCCATCATGCCCGCCCCCTTGAGGATGCTCATGACGGAATATTCGGACTCCGGAGAGATGAACTCACCGGACATTTCGCCGTTGGCCACCATGGCGGCCAGATACTCCACCACGGAAGACTGCGGGGTGATGGGGTAGCCGACCACACGGTCCACCTTGCAAAGCCGCACCGCATGGGCGGCACACTCGTTGCCAGTCAATGCATCACGTGTTTCCAACATCTGCCATTACTCCTGAACCCAATCGATTGCTTGTTTCGGACATTCCACCCGGCAGATCCCGCACCCCTTGCAATAGGTCAGATCAATCTCGGTGGGGCCGTCCCCGCCGTTGTGAATACAGTTCACCGGGCAATACATGGCGCAAATGCCGCAACGCACACAGTCCTCCTCGCGGATCACCGGGCGG
>JAQVYA010000133.1 GCA_028708865.1 Desulfovibrio sp.
CAGCGTCGACGCTGGACACTGGTCACCAGCTCCACCGATGGATACTCGTTAGCACTATGTCTGGTCATACCTCCAGTCCTACCTCCTAAGTAGGCCGAGGTGTCCGGTCGAAATGGGGGCTACTTCAGATGACTTGCAGGGCCTTGGTGTAATTGACGCGTAATTGTTGCAGTTTGCCACCCAATTCGGACTCCTGGTCCGTCAGACTGGTGGGGCAGACCTCCAGCATTTGATCCCGAACGGCCTCTATTTCCTTGACCGTTGATTTGATCAGGGTCAGAGTGTCGCTTACTTTTTCCTGGTCCGCGGCGTTGAGGTTCCCGACCTCCACAAGTACGTCATAAAGACGAGCCTTCCAGGCATTAAGCTCCATCTCCAGTCCCTGGCAATAATGCTTGACGGCTTCTTCCTTTGAGACGCCGGCGCTGCAACCGTCGATTCCTCCGCAACTGGGGCAGGGGCCCGGATAATCCATGTTCGCCATACATTGACCTCCTGGATCAGATGTTTCCAGAAATGATAGTTCGTTCCAGCCATAGAATATTGATGATGTTGTGTAAAGGGGGGGCTATTATTTTCTTTCGCAGGTCCGTTGTCGCGGGGAGCGGGCCGAGGTAAATTTGCCTGATTGTCTTTGCGGGTATTGACAACAAGGCCGGAAAGGAGTCTCTTTTAACCGCTTATTCTCAGGGCGGGGTGAAATTCCCCACCGGCGGTGATCCAGCTTGGCTGGCAGCCCGCGAGCGCTCTTTTGTGTAAAAGAGGTCAGCAGATCCGGTGAGAATCCGGAGCCGACGGTAATAGTCCGGATGGAAGAGGATAAGGCAGTCTTCCTGCGCGAATGTCCTTTTCGCGTTGGCTGTTTCATTTCTTATGAACGGCTGTCTTCCCCGTGCCCTGATTCTGGTAAACTGATTCTCGAAAGGAGTATTACCATGGATCAGTCTTTGCTTTCGCGTTATGGAGATCGGGTCGAACGTGTGCTCGCCGCCATTACGGCGTTGAATGCCGGTAAAGGTGTGTTGGTCACGGATGACGAGGACCGGGAAAATGAGGGCGACCTTATCTTTTCGGCCGAACACCTTACTGTGGATCAAATGGCAATGCTGATTCGCGAATGCAGCGGCATCGTCTGCTTATGCCTGACTTCGGAAAAAGTACGTTCGTTGCAGTTGCCGCCTATGGTCGAACGCAATTCGAGCCGCTATCAGACCGCGTTTACCGTTTCCATCGAGGCGGCTGAAGGGGTTACCACCGGAGTGTCCGCTGCGGACCGCCTGCGGACGGTCCAAGCTGCTGTGGCCCGGACGGCCCGTCCCGAGGATCTTTCCAGGCCAGGGCATGTGTTTCCACTATGCGCCAAACCTCAAGGGGTGCTGGAGCGTCGCGGACATACTGAAGCCACGGTCGACTTGATGCGGCTGGCAGGATTGGACCCATGCGGCGTCTTGTGCGAACTTACGAATCCGGATGGAACCATGGCACGTTTGCCGGAAATCGTGGAGTTCGGTAGCCGGAACGATTTCCCCGTGCTGACGGTGGATGATTTGGCCGCCTATCGTCGGGAAGTTCAATAATAGTAGGTGCTCCAAAAAAAATCTGGATTTGCCCCGCAACGCAGGTTGCGGGGCTTTTTTTATGTTTTTTTTCGATTGCCCGTAGTGAGGCCAAGAGTGCCCCCCTGGTGTGGAATCGTGCTGATTTGGGAGTTTTCCCTATTATAGAGAGGGAGTTCGAAATGAACTGCTGGGCTCGCTAAAGGGCTTTTATGATCGGTGCGGGATGTTTTGACAGAGGAAAAGCAATGGATGTATACCCCACCCTGCCCATGCGCGAGGGATCCATCAAGAGACAGAGCATTCACACCTAGGAAAAAGAAACAACCACAGTATATCCTTATTTATTTTACGAACGGAGTTTCCTCTCGCCCTGGCTTGCCCGCTGCGGAGGACTTCCGCTTTCTTTTGCGGGGGAAAAATGCTGCTGACGCTTCAGGAACAAATTCAATATTACGCTGAAACCATTTCTACGATTACCGGGCTGGATGTGGACGTGGTGGATACGGATATGATCCGTATTGCCGGGACCGGTGCCTATTCCAAAGGGATTGGTGAAAGCATCAAAAAAGCCGGAAACCTGCTGAAGACCACTCTTAAGGGGGTAAAGCCCCTGTTTGTTGTCAATCCGCGTAAAAGCGCCATTTGTGAAGGGTGTCAGACCAAGGAAGAGTGTCGGGAACTGCTTTCGGTGTGCGCCCCCATCGCGGACGGGAAAAATACTTACGGCGCCATCGATATGATCTGCTTTTCCGAATCGGCCCGGCAGCGCGTGCTGAGCCAGCGGGATATCTATGTAACCTTTCTGGGGCTTTTGGCCAGCAGTATTGCGGCGCGTGTTCGCGAAAAGCAGGAGCTGGAGGACATCAGCGACCTGCTTGACGCCATGTCCCAGGTCGTCAACATCAACGACAAGGGAACAATTTTATATGATGCCAAAGGGGACATCGTTTATCACAATGATCGTGCCCGGCAGATTTTGCGGAAAACCATCCTTTCGCATTTTGAGAATTTTTCCATCACACCCACCGGTTTTCAATTTTCGGACTGGAATGAGTATACGGTGGAGCAGGACAAGCGCCAGCAGCTCATCGTGGGCAAAAGTGCTGAACTTTCCCCGAAAACCAATCGATTTTCTTCTGTTTTTGTTTTCGACACGATTCAATCCGTCATTTCCAGATCCGGCCAAGGCGCCACGGTAAGTTTTGACAGCAGTCTTGATCACATTATCGGACAGTCCCCGCTGGTGATCAAACTCAAGGAGCAGATTGCGGCCACTGCTCAGACCAACTCATCGGTTTTGATTACCGGCGAAAGCGGCACAGGTAAGGAACTGGTGGCCCGGGCCGTCCACGCCATCGGTGACAGGTCTGATGAGCCGTTTGTGGCCATCAACTGTGGTGCCATCCCCGACACTTTGCTTGAAAGTGAATTGTTTGGGTATGTTGGTGGTGCGTTTACCGGGGCGCTCCGGCAAGGGCAAATTGGGAAGTTTGAGTTGGCTGAAGGGGGAGTGCTTTTTCTCGACGAGATATCAAGCATGCCATTATATTTGCAGGTCAAGTTGCTGCGAGTACTCCAGGAACGCACCATTACGCGCCTGGGGGCCAACCGGCCTGTGTCCGTTGATATCCGGGTCATTGCTGCGACGAATGACAACCTACATGAATTAATGGATCAAAATATGTTTCGCAGCGATTTGTATTACCGCCTGAACGTGATTCCGCTGCACACCCCTCCCTTGCGCAACCGACTGGACGATCTGGATCTTCTCGTGGATCACTTTACTGACAAGTATTGTTCTTTGTTCGGGAAGAAGAGAATTTCCATTCCACGTCGGTTGATGGAAAAAATGCGTCAATATGATTGGCCCGGAAATATTCGTGAACTGGAAAATGCTGTGGAATACCTTGTGAATATGTCCGCCGAGGATGGAACCATCAATGAGGCGGCTCTGCATTCAGGATTTTTGCAACCCAGCGGGCGGCACACGAGCCGGGTACTCCCATCCTCCGGGACAATGGAACAACCTCCCGTCGTACCGTTGCAGGAATTGGAACGGCAGGCGATTTTGCGGGCTCTCGCCTATTACGGCGATTCGTCCACAGGTAAGAAGCAGGCAGCCAAGGCCCTTGGAATTGGTTTGGCTACTTTGTATCGTAAATTAAAATAGTGCTGTAATCATCGACAAACATTCTTTTTAATCCTCCTCAGTACCGCTACTTCGCCGACTCCTTTTTCTTCCTGTCTGTCTTGTTTGTCATTTCGCACCGCCTTGAATTTCTCATTTCGAGCGGTGCGATATTGCTTTTCGCACTTTGATTCACAAAAAGAGAATTTTCTCATTTTGTGAAGGGAAAAATGCGAATAGAGAGAGTGTTTCTTAAGTTTTTTTACCATAAACTCTTAACATAAAAGAATTTTATAAAAGTTCACAGTTTTGGCACGCTCTCTGCTTTAAGAGGCACATTCGCATTGAATTCACGAAAGGGAGAACTCACGTTGTCGAAAGTCAAGATACAATTTAACGGAAACCCAAAGGCTCCGTTGGCCGGAGCTGACGTATCTCTGCTGAGCAGAGAGAACGCCGAAAAGGTTCGTGCGTTTCACCGGACCATTGATGCCTATGAGCCCACTCCGCTGGCTCGACTGCAACACCTTGCCCAGGATTTCGGCCTTGGTGAGGTGCTGGTCAAAGACGAGTCTTATCGCTTTGGTCTGAATGCATTTAAGGTGCTTGGCGGCTCCTACGCCGTGGCTGAAATCCTGGCGCACAAGCTGGGCAAGGACATCAGCGAAGTGAGCTGCGAGTATCTGCGTTCGCAGGAAGCCCGCAACGCGGTCGGTGACCTTACCTTTGCCTCCACCACCGACGGCAACCACGGCCGTGGCCTAGCCTGGGCGGCGGAACAGTTTAACCAGAAAGCCATCATCTACATGCCCAAGGGGTCCGACCCTGTACGGCGGGATAACATCCGGGCTCATGGTGCCGAGTGCACCATCAGCGACCTGAACTACGACGACTGTGTACGCATGGCCTGGGAAAAGGCCCAGCAAAACGGTTGGATCACGGTTCAGGACACGGCCTGGAAGGGATACGAAGAAATCCCCAACTATATCATGCAGGGCTACACTACGTTGGCCCTTGAAGCTCTGGAACAGATGCAAGCGATGGGCGTGGATCGCCCCACGCATGTGCTGTTGCAGGCTGGGGTCGGCTGTTTTGCCGGTTCCATGCTCGGATTCTTCATGTCCGTATTTGGCGAAAACGCTCCCACCTTCATCATCGTGGAGCCGGAAGCCGCCAACTGCTTTTATGTTTCAGCGGTGGCCAACGACGGCACCCCCCATGCCGTGGAAGGGGATCTGGCCACGCTTATGGCGGGATTGGCCTGTGGAGAGCCCAACCTGACGAGCTGGGAGATGCTGCGCGACTATCCTGTGGCGTATGCCTCCTGTCAGGACAGCGTCGCCGCCAACGGCATGCGCATCCTTGGTGCGCCCCTGCCAGGGGATCCGCAAGTGGTTTCCGGTGAATCCGGAGCCGCGACCACAGGCTTCTTGCAGTGGGTCATGCAGCAGGATGAAGCCGAGGAAGCCCGAGAACGCCTGGGCCTGGACGCCTCATCCAAGGTCCTTTGCATCAGCACCGAAGGGGATACTTCCCCCCGGACATATAGGGATGTTGTTTGGTTTGGACGGAGAAACCTGTAGTTTTTGTACTAAAACAACAAAAGAGGAACGCTATGAGTAACCAACAGTCTGGTTTTGCAGAGGCGGAATTTGAAGCAAGAACGGCACGCATGCAGAAAGTCATGCGGGAAAAAGAGTTGGACGCCGTTTTCCTGACCACCGAACCGAACGTGCGCTATTTTACGGGCTACTACACCCAGTTTTGGGAAAGCCCGACCCGCCCCTGGTTTCTGATCGTGCCCTTGGAGGGCAAGCCCATTGCCGTGATTCCTGGCATCGGCGAAAGCGGTATGCGCGGTACCTGGATTGACGACATCCACACCTGGGCTTCTCCTAACCCCGAAGACGACGGAATTACCTTGGTCAGCGGCGTGATCAACTCCCTGCCCAGCCGTTTCGGTCGCATCGGCGCCACGTTGGGTTTTGAGTCCTACCTGCGCATGCCGCCGGCGGACTATGTCAAGTTGTCCTCCATGATCAACAAGGAATTTGTGGACATCGCCTACGAGATGCATCACCTGCGTTCGGTGAAGTCTCCGGCTGAGGTGGAAAAGATTCGTCGCGCCTGCCAGATCACCAATGACGGCTTCGATTTGCTGCCCACACATGCCAAGGTCGGCCAGAGCGAGCAGGAAATCTGCAAGCAGATGCGCATCAATATGCTTTCCAAGGGTGCCGAATTCGTCAAGTATCTGATCTCCGGTTCCGGTCCTGACGGTTACGACAGCATCATCATGGGACCCACTCCCCGAGTCATTCAGCAGGGCGACGTGCTGATCATCGACGTGGGGGCCGTGTACGACGGGTACTTCTCCGACTTTGACCGCAACTTCGCCTTTGGTGATTGCAGCGATGAAACCAAGCGCGCCTATGACTGCGTGTACAAGGCCACTGACGCTGGTTTTGCTGCGGCTCGTCCGGGTATTACTACCACTGATTTGTACAACGCCATGTGGGACATCCTGGAAGCCGGTGGAGCGCTCGGTAATGGTGTGGGACGTCTGGGGCACGGACTGGGAACCCAGCTGACGGAATGGCCGTCCAACACCGCCACCGACAACACCGTCCTGGAAGAAGGCATGGTGGTGACCCTGGAGCCCGGCATGACCTATGCCCCGGGCAAGGACATGGTCCACGAGGAAGTCATCGTCATTACTGAAGACGGTGCCGAGTGGCTGAGCCGCCGCGCCAGCGAGCATATCATCGTCATTGACTAGAGCGGATGGAGGGAGATCAAACCATGTCTAACGGAGTGACGACAACGGCCGGAAAGGTCGCCAAGCCGCAAGAGCCTGAACTGCGGCAGGGAAAGATGCTGTTTATGAGCACCATGAGCTTTATCGTGCTTGTGGTTTTGTCCGGCATCATGTTCCCGGATACACTGTACAATGTCGGCATTGGGACCATGAGTTATCTGACCGAGACCTTTGGCTATGTGTACATGGCCGGCTCGTTCGCATTCGTCATGATCATGTTCTTTTTTGCCTTCAGCAAATATGGCGACATTCGCCTCGGACCGGATGATGCCGAACCGGAATTCAGCACGTTTTCCTGGATAGGAATGCTTTTTTCCGCAGGCATGGGTACGGTGATGCTGTATTGGGGGGTTGCGGAACCCGTGTATCATTACATGAATCCGCTTTCCACCACCGGCATTGCCGCCCAGACGCCGGAAGCCGCCGAATTCGCCATGAAGCAAAGCTTTATCCACCAGGGAGTGCAGGCTTGGTCCGCATTCGCCGTAGTGGGGCTGGTGCTTGGGTATCTTATGTACCGCAAGAAGCAGAGCGGATTGATCAGCAACATTCTGCTTCCTTGGGGAAAAGATAAAGCCTATGGCAAGTGGGGCAAAATCGTTAACTTGATCTGCGTGTTCGGTGCCATTGCGGGGATTTCCACCTCGCTGGGGCAGACAGGACTTTCGCTGAGCGTCAGTTCCGCCTACCTGTTCGACACCCCGGACACCAACATCACCAAGTTCCTCGTGGTCGGCGTCATCACGGGAATCACGATCCTGTGCACCACCACCGGGCTGGAGAAGGGGATCAAAATCCTCTCCGATTACAATGCCTACCTGTTGTTCGGCTTGATCATCCTTGTGGGAATCCTTGGACCCACCACCAAGATGCTCAACGTCTACTTCGACACCATCGGCAACTATGTGAACGGCTTCTTCAGCGACGGTCTGATGCTGCCCACCTTTGCGCCGGAAGAAGAAACCTCCTGGATTTCGGGTTGGCCCATTTATTACTACGCCTGGGCCATTGCATGGGCTCCTTTTGTGGGTCCCTTCATCGCCCGTGTGTCCAAAGGCCGGACGGTTCGTGAATTCATCCTGGGTTCCATGATTCTGCCTTGCCTTGGCATCTTCCTGTGGGTCGCGTTTTTCGGCACCATTGGTCTGGAATCTTCTTCAGAGGCTCTGGAGGCCGCTGCTGCCTCGTCCAAGGCCGCCACGTTCATCGTGCTGGAAGGGTTTCCCCTTGGTACCGTTGTTTCCGTCGGTGTTGTCCTGGCTTTGTTCACCTGCTTCATCACGTCCCTGAACAGCTCCACATATACGTTGAGCAGCATGAGTTCGGACGGCGCTCCCAACCCGAGCAACAAGATGAAGACCGTGTGGACCATTGCCCAGGCTGCCATGGCCCTGACCCTCATGCTCGGTAGTAAAACCGGCATCGAGCTGCTGCAGAGCATCAGCCTGATCTTCGCCTTGCCGCTCATGTTCGTGCTTTTTGTCTGCATCATCAGTACGTTCAAGATGTTCCGGGCGGAGTTTAAGAAGTAGAGCGACCTGAACCCTTGTCGTTACTTCCATAACATTGTGCCGTGGAGGCCGGCCGGTCTCCACGGCACACCAAAGCCACAAGGCTGCGATCATGTTTGAAAAAATAATCGAACGCACAACACAATACGAACAGGAAATATACGATTTCGCCAGTGAACTGGTCCGCACGGAAAGCTTTTCCGGACAGGAGGGGCAGGTGGCCCGGCTGGTTGAGGCGAAGATGCGGGAATTGGAATTCGACGATGTCCAGGTTGATCCCATGGGGAACGTTTGCGGGTCCATGGGGAACGGCAAGACCCTGATTTGCATTGATGGGCATATGGATGTGGTCGGTTATGGCGACGAAAGCCAGTGGACCCGCAGTCCCACTTCCGGAGATCAGGACGAGAAGAATATTTATGGTCGCGGCGCCACTGATATGAAGTCTGCTCTTTCGGCCATGATTTATGCGGGCCGGGTCATCAAGGATCTGGATCTTGCCAAGAATTTTACCTTCATGGTTTGCGCCAGCGTTCAGGAAGAGCCTTGTGAAGGATTGGCCTGGGAATATCTTATCGAAGAGCGGGGTTTGCAACCTGATTTTGTTATTTTGGCGGAGCCAAGCAACGACATGGTTTCCCTGGCGCAAAAGGGACGCATGGAGTTGAAT
>JAQVYA010000014.1 GCA_028708865.1 Desulfovibrio sp.
TTGCCGGAAAAGGACATCCCCCTGGGGTAGCGTCTGTGGCCGCGGGAGCGCGGCGAGCGAGGAGAATATGAGCAAACGGATCGAAGTGGGCATCGTGGGCCTGGGAAAATTCGGCTACTCCCTGGGAGAAGCCCTTGCCGAACTGGGGCACGACGTGGTGGGCGTGGACCGGGACGTACAGCGCGTGCGGCACGCCCAGGAAAGCCTGACTCAGGTGTTCCAGGCTGACGGCACTGATAAAAAGGCGCTGGAGCAGTTGGGATTCAAGGAACTGGATTACGTGGTCGTCTCCATTGGGCACTCCATGGAGGCCAGCATTCTAGTGGCCCTCAATCTTCAGGACCTTGGGGTGAATAATATCTGGGTCAAGGCCGTGAGTTCGGAGCATGAAAAAGTGCTCAAGCGGCTGGGGGTAGATTTCGTGGTTTTCCCCGAACAGTTCGTGGCCAGGCAGTTGGCGCATCGTCTGGCCGTGCCCGGACTGTTGGATTATCTGGCCCTGGGCAAGGGCGTGCTCGTCCGCGAGGTGGAGGTGGACAAATGGAGCGGCAAGACCCTGCGGGAGCTGCGTTTGCCCTCGGACTACCGCACCCAGGTGGTGGCCTGGAAGCACAAGGAGGACCGCCAATTCAGCTTTGTGCCCAGTCCGGACGAGGTGTTGCATACCGGGGACGTCCTGGTGGTGCTCGGCAATGCGGAAGATGTGATCAAGGTGACGGGGTGAACGCATGAGCGGCAATGTCTTTGGCGAATTGTTCCGGCTGAGCACGTACGGGGAGTCGCACGGGCCCGGATTGGGCGGAGTGATCGACGGTTGCCCCGCTGGGCTGCCTTTGGACGAGACCATGATTCAGGCGGAGCTGGACCGTCGCAAGCCTGGCCAGGGTCCGGCGTCCACAGCGCGCCGGGAATCGGACCGGGTGCGGCTGCTGTCCGGCGTTTTCCGGGGGGTGACCACGGGAACCCCCATAGGGTTTCATATCGCCAATGAGGATCAACGTTCCGGCGATTATTCGGAAATCAGCCGCGTATTTCGGCCGGGCCATGCGGATTTCGGGTTTCATGCCAAATTTGGGCTTCGCGATTACCGCGGGGGCGGGCGGTCTTCGGGGCGGGAAACCGTGGCCCGCGTAGTGGGGGGAGCCGTGGCCCGCCGTTTGCTTGAGATGCAAGGAGTGACCGTTCAGGCCCGCACTGTGGAGCTGGGCGGCATACCGGCGGCGCAGGGCGAGGAGGATGGTTGGGACGCGGTGTTGGAACAGCCGTTTTTTGCTCCGGGGCCCCTGTCGGCATCCCGATGGCGGGAGCGTGTCATGCAGGTGCGGCAAGCCGGGGACACGGTGGGCGGCGTGGTGGAGGTGCGCGCCCAGGGCGTGCCTCCAGGCTGGGGAGAGCCCGTATTCGGCAAGTTGGACGCCCGGTTGGCCGGAGCGCTCATGAGTGTGGGGGCGGTCAAAGGCGTGGAGATTGGTGCCGGATTTGCCGCGGCGCGTCTGCTCGGGTCGGAAAATAACGATGCCATGACGCGGCATGGCTTTGCCTCCAACAGGGGCGGTGGCGTGCTGGGGGGCATTTCCTCGGGGCAGGATGTATTGGCCCGCGTGGCGGTCAAGCCTATCCCTTCCATCGCATTGGAGCAGCGTACCGTGACCACGCAAGGGGCCGAGACCAGCATCCGAATCGGGGGGCGGCATGATATTTCGGCCATTCCGCGCATTGTTCCCGTACTCGGAGCCATGACAGCCCTGGTGCTGGCGGATTTACTGCTGCTGGACCGCCGTTTGGGGCGGGAACGGTGACTTGCGGCTCTTCGAGGAAAGAAAATAGAGACCCACCTGTTTTAACGGATTTTTTATTGCCGCATCCCGCTGGACGCGTTACTCTTGAGGTATTCTGATTCAGATAACGAGGGAGCGGTATGCAGCGAGAGGAATTGTTGCGCCGGGCGGCCCTGCTGCAACAGCCCAGCGCCAAGACAGCCGTGGAGTTTGAGGGGGCGCAGTCGCGGCTGGCACAGGAGCTTTCCCGGGTCATGGATGCCCATCCCCGGCGGGACGAGCTGTACCCCCCGGAACTTCGTGAGCTGATGCGCGAAAACCACGTCAACCACTTCAACTACCTGAACTCCGTATTCCAACTTTATGATCCGGAAAGCTTTCTGGAAACCGTGATCTGGGTCCTGCGCACCTACCTGAACCGTGGGGTGCGTCTGGCCTATTGGGAGGTCATGCTTCCGGAGAGCCTGAACCTGCTTCAAAATATTCTGACCAGGGAAGCCTATGCCGAGGTCAGGCCGTTTTACGACTGGCTGTTGGAACACTACCGGTCGGCGGCTCGCCTCCGGACCCGGGACGGGCTGTGGGAGCCGGTGGCGGGATCGGAAGGGGGCACCCATGACGGATGAATCCGTGTCTGCGGGGTTGTTGGGGATTGAAGATCCGGCCTTGCAGCGCCTGGCCAAAGAATATTTTCAGCTGCTCATGGCCGGGGACAGGAAACGCGCTTCCGAGATCGTTTTGAAGGCTGTTTCCGATGGAACGGATATCCGTGACATTTATCTCCAGGTTTTTCAGCCTGTGCAGTACGAAGTAGGCCGCCTCTGGCAGGCCAACGAGATATCCGTGGCCACGGAGCATTACTGCACGGCCGCCACGCAATTGATCATGTCCCAGTTGTTTCCGCATATTGCCGGGACGCCAAAGCATGGTCGGAGCATGGTGGGCTGCTGCGTGGGGGGAGAATTGCACGAACTGGGCATGCGCATGGTTTGTGATTTTTTCGAACTTCAGGGCTGGCATACGTATTTTCTCGGTGCCAATACACCGGACCGGGACGTGGTGCGCATGGTGCAGGAACGCCGCGCAAATCTGCTCGGCGTTTCCGTGGCTCTGACGTCCAACGTGCATTTGGTGCGCCGCCTGACATCGCGAGTACGGCAGACGCCGGGCCTGGAGCGCCTGCCCATTATGGTGGGCGGGCTTCCGTTTCTGATCAACCCTGGCCTAGTCGCCCGAGTGGGCGGGAACGCTTCGGCTCGGGATGCTCGGGATGCCGTGACCCGCGCCGAACAGCTCTTGGAGCGGGAAGCATGAGCCCGCAAACGGACGAACCGGCCGGAGCCGTGTTTCGTTGTGACGAGTGTGGCCGAATCAGGCACGTGCTGGCCGATGACCTGGGGCTTTTTCTGCCCGAGGCGCCGGCTTCGTTTTTCGAACTTGTGGACCCGGCTTCACAGGACAAATTCCAGTCATTTCTGACCACGGTGGAGCGCCATGGAGCAGCCCTTTCGTGGGAGCTGAACATCCGCATGTCGGAGCAGGCCGCGCCCATGAATTGTTTTGGGCTGCGGGCGGAAGGAGACATTTTTTGTATTGTCTCGGATTCTCCACGAAACCTGTTTTCTCTGTATGACGAATTGTTGCGCATGCTCAATGAACAGTCCGGCCTGTTACGGGCGGCCCAGCAGGAGTGCCGGGAGCTGCGAGACGTTGATGACAGGCATCTTTCCGACTTCATGCGCTTGAATAACGAGCTGGTCAACGCTCGCCGGGAGCTGACGCTTCGCAACCAGGAAGTAGAACGCCAGGAACAGCGGATCCGACGGGTCATCAATGCTGTGCCCGATGCGTTCTTGGTGGCGGACGGGGACGGACGGGTCCACTTTGCCAACCCAGCGGCCGCGGCCCTGTTGCAGGAGCAGGAGCAATTGGATGCCTCCTGGCTGTCCATGGTTGGGGAGTGTGATGGCGTGTCCAGGGAGATCGGCCTGCTGCATGGGACCAAATTGCAGATGACCATGGAGTTGCGGTCCGTTCCATTGGTTTGGCAGGGACGGCCTGCCTTTCTCGTTTCCATGCGGGACGTTACAGAGCAGCGTAAACTGGAAAATGTCCGGGAGGACATGGAACGTATTACCCGGCATGACATCAAATCCCCGCTGGGCGGCATCATCAGCCTAGCCGCCATGCTTCGCGAGGAAGAAGGGCTGGCACCGAATATGCGCAGGTTGCTAGGACTCATTGAGGATGCCGGGTATCAGGTCCTAAACATGGTGAACATGTCTCTGGACCTCTACAAAATGGAGCAGGGCCGTTACGTGTTTCAGCGCCGTTGCGTGGATCTGCTGCCCATTGTGGAGCGCAGCCTGGAGGAAAAGCAGGCCATGATTCGCGCCCGGGGGCTGGAAGCCGTGATTTTGGTGAATGGGCGACCAGCAAGGCCGGGGGACTTTGTCCGCATTCGCGGGGATGAAACCCTGTGTTATTCCATGGTCGGCAATCTGGTTGCCAATGCTGTAGAAGCGTCTCCGGATTTCGGACCGGTGACCTTGAGCTTGATCAACAACGGGGCGGAAGTGCTTTTCCGTATATCCAATCTGGGAGCGGTTCCCCGGGAAATTCGGGATTGTTTTTTTGAAAAATACGTGACTGCGGGCAAGAAGAACGGCACCGGCATCGGGACCTACTCGGCGCGCCTGATTGCGCAAACCCTGGGTGGAGGCGTGGAGATGCGCACTGGCGAGGAGTTCGGCACCGTGGTCACGGTGCGTCTTCCCGGGGTGGTTGAAATCGAAGAAGATCAGAAATTTCAGGGGATGCCGGACCGTGCCTGCGGATGAAATCCGTCCGCCCGTTGCGTGAGGGGCCCGGCCTGTAGCGGCTACCTTTCCGGCTTGAGCCGCACCGCAGTGCCGTAGCAGGAGTAGTAACGGTCCCCCTCGGGGTGGAAGGTTACGGATTCGCGGTAGGCCAGCACCGCATCGGCGTTCACGTCAAGAGCCTGGGCAATCAGGCCGTAGAATGCGTTGTCGAAATTAAAGGAACGGCAGACCAACAGTCCGAAGGTGCCCTGCACCTGCCGATTGGGCATTTGCTCGGTGGTCACCACCTTTACTTTGCCTGCGAGGTATTGTTCCCGCGCCATGCTGATGCGGCGGTCCTGCCGGTCGTCCTGGGAGCGCGGATTTTTTTTTGGTGCGCCGAAAATAAGGGGCATGCTTCACTCCTGCCGTTTCAAGATGATGGCGCCTTGTACCGCAAGAGCGGGCTACTCCGCAAGGGCGGACAGGCGGTTGCACGGATCGGGAACGTTGCCCCAAAAAAACGGCGGAAGGAGATTCCTTCCGCCGAGTGTTTTGTGTCGGTTATGAATGGTTCATTCAGGTCAGGGCTGCACGGTCATAGTGTAGGCCTCATCCCAAATCAGATATCGGCGCGCCAACTTTTGTAGGTCGTCCGGTCCCAGAGCCTTGGCCCGTTCGATGAGCTGTTTTTCCATGTCCCGATCCAGCCCCTGCACCAGAAGGTTGGCGGCTTGGCGGCTGCGCGAGAGCAGGGTTTGGTGGTCCTGGTAGTATTCCCCGTTGATGACGTTTTTGGCCCGTTCCAGCTCTTCGGCGGGCAGGGGGTCCTGGCGCAGCAGCGCCACGGTGTCGGCGAACCCCTGTTCGGCTTGTTGCAGCTTTTCCGGCTCTGTGCCGATGTAAAAGGCCATGAACCCGGTTTTTGGCGCCTGCCAGAGCAGAGCCGTGACAGTGTACCCCAGGCCCTGTTTGTCGCGCAGGTCGCGAAAGAGCAGACCGCTCTGGCCGGAAAGGGCCGCCCGCAAGAGGGTCAGTCCGGCGCTGGCCTCCAGGTCCTCGGTGCCGGGCACCGGGAAGATGGTCAGCAGGTGGGCCTGGTTGCGGTCCGGCAGGTGCATCTGTACCTGTTTTTCAGGGTTCCAGCCGGGCCGTACGTATTCGTATTCATTGCCGGGCCGGGTCAGTTCCGTTGCCAGCCGAGAGGCGAACGCCTCCATGCCTTTGGCGTCGAAGGTGCCGCATACGGCCAGGACAAAAGGCATTCTGGATTGCCGTTCCCAATACTGCATGATCTGGTCCGGGCTGAAGGAGCGAACCTGATCAGCCTCGCCTGCATGCAGATACGTGTAAGGCCCGTCCTGGTAGAGGAACGGGAAGATGTGCCGGAACGCGGTGCCCAGCGGTTTGTCCTCGCGCAGCTTGATGGCGGCGATCTGGTCTTGTCGGGCCCGGTCGATTTCCTTCAGAGGCCAGGTGGGAGCCGTGAGCATTTCCTCGAACACGGGCAGCACGTCTCCGGCGAACCAGGAGGGGTACTTGGCGTTGAAGGCAAAGGTATCCCTCCCGGCGGTGGCCGCGGCGCTGGAGGCCCGGTCCGAGAGGTAGTCCTCGATTTGGGTGGCGGTCATGTCCGGGGTGCCGCGGGTCAGGGCCTTGGCCGTGAGCATGGCCAGCCCCTGCTCGTCCGTGGCGAGGGAGCCGTCGCCGCCCGGCCAATAGATGGACAGGGCCGTATAGGGCAGGGTGTGGTCCGGCAGCAGCACCAGGGTACTGCCCCCCGGCAGGGCGATTTCCTTGACTTTGCCCTGTTTGGGGGCGTCTTGGTCCTCCACGGCTTTGGTCCTGGCGGGCCAGCGGTCCTCCACGGCCTGGGTCAGCCCCTGGGAAGTGGTTTCCGTGCCTTCCGGGGTCAGCAGGACGCCCGAGAGCTGGTCGGGCCGCAGGTATTCGGCCATGAGTTCGCCCAGTTCCTCGCGGTCCACCCGTGCCAATTCGTAAAGATAGTTGGCTTCGGCGTTTTGCCCGCCGTAGAAGAATTGGAAGGCCCCGAGCTTGGAAGCCAGTCCGGCCAGGGTTTCCTTGGTCAGGAAAAGGGAATCGGCCAGGTTCAGCTTGGCCCGTTCCAGTTCCTGCTTCTGGAATGCTGAAGCGTCCAAGTCTGCGAAGAAGCGCAACAGCTCGGCCCAGAATTCGTCCAGGTTTTCCGCATCCAATGTTGCGGAAACATAAAACATGCCGACGCGGTCCAGGGTCAGGGCATAGGCCCCGATGTCGTCCACCAGCCGCTTTTTGTACTTGAAGGTCCGGTAGAGCAGCGAGGTGTCGTCGCCGCCCAGGGTCTGTCCCAGCACTTCCAGGCCCGTAGCCTTGGAAGAGCCCATATCCGGGATGGGGAATCCCAGCCCCAGGTAGACCTTGTTCCACTTGCCCGGAACGACGGTGACCTGCGGTCCTTTGGGAGCGGGCAGTGGCTCGGGCGTTACCGCGGGGACGTCGTGGGTGTTCCGGTAGTCTCCGAACGAAACGCGGGCCTCGTCCAGGACCTTTTTCGCGTCCACCTTGCCCGTGACCACGAGAAGCATGGACTGGGGCTGGTAGAGCCGGGCGATGTAATCCTTGATATCCTTGTCGGTCAGGCCGGAAACCGTCTCCCGATAGCCGATGATGGGCCACTCATAACTCGTGCCTGGCCAGACCATGGACTGAAGGGTCTTGAACAGGCGGGAGCCGGGCGCGTCTTCCCCCCGTTCCAGTTCAGAGAGCACCACTTCTTTTTCCGGTTCCAGTTCCTTGGGGTCGATATTGGCGTGGAAGGCCATTTCCCGCACGGTTTCGAGTCCGAGCTTCCATTCGTGGTCCGGTACTTCCACGTAATAGACCGTATAGTCCCAACTGGTACCGGCGTTGAGGCTGCCGCCCGCGGACTCGATCATCCGGGCCGTTTCCCCGGGAGCGCGGTTGGCCGAGCCCTTGAAGACCATGTGTTCAAGCAAGTGGCTGATGCCCGCCTGTTCCGGCTGTTCATAGGCGGAACCGGCATGTACGTAGAGCCGTACGTTGGCCAGGGGGAAGCGGTCATCCTCCTTGATCAATACGGTGAGGCCGTTTTCCAGTCGCGTGACCATGGGGGCCTCGGCGCTGGAAACAGCCTGGGTGAAGTCGAATCCGCCTTCGGCCATGGTCGGGGGAACCGGGGATTTCCCGGAGCAGGCTGCTGTCATGAGCAGGGCCCCCAGAAGCAATATGGTACGATACATGCGTGCTGCACTCCTTTTCTCCCCAAAAATAAGTTGCTTTTTGTTCTTGTCGAGGGATGTACTCGGGCGTTTCCCACGGGTCAAGCCGATGCGGTAGTTGGTGTGAAACCATGGATTCTACTGGTACATATTGACAAAAACTTCACAAAGGTACAAGTAAACCTTTCCGCTTGGAGGCTTTTTGCATGACCAGTCCACTTCTTTCCCCCGGAGGGTACGATGACCGTTGAAACCAGCATTCTCGCTGGCAGGCCGTCGAAGTGGGACGGCATTCTGGATGTTTGCCAGATGTTGTCCGGCATCGGTCTGATCCTGTTCATGTGGGCGCACATGATTCTGGTGGCAAGTGTCCTGTTCGGACCAGGCGTGATGAACGCCATTGCCGAATTTTTTGAGAGCACGGGCATGGCCCAGGTCGGCGGTCCGCTGATTTTTTTGCTCTTCCTGTTTCATTTTCTGCTGGCGGCCAGAAAGCTGCCGTTCCGCTTCGAAGGCATGAAGATAATTTTTTCCCATGCCAAAATGATGCGCCACAGAGACACTTGGCTTTGGGTGGTGCAAGCGGTTTCCGCCATGATTATTCTGATCATGGGATCCATTCACATGTGGGTGGTGCTCACGGATTTGCCCATTACCGCGGCCAAGTCGGCGGCGCGCATCCAGGGCGGGTTCTGGACCGGGTTCTACCTGCTGCTCCTGCCGATGGTGGAGCTGCACGTGGGCGTCGGTCTGTACCGCATCGGCGTCAAGTGGGGGCTGGTCAAGACCGATGGCCGGGCCGGACTGCACCGGGGGGAGCGGATTCTCACCCTGATTTTCATCTGTATTGGACTGGCGACCCTGATTCGGTTCTGGTTCATCAACACGCTCGCCTAGGAGGGACGCCATGCAGACCTTTTATACCGACGTTCTGGTGATCGGCGCGGGCCTTGCCGGAGAGCGCGCCGCCATTGAGGCCGGGCAGGCCGGATTTTCCACCATCTGTCTGAGTCTGGTGCCGGCGCGGCGTTCTCACTCCTCGGCCGCGCAGGGGGGCATGCAGGCTGCCCTGGGCAACTCCGCCATGGGCGAGGGTGACTGTCCCGACGTGCACTTTGAGGATACGGTCAAGGGCTCGGACTGGGGTTGCGACCAGGAGGTGGCCCGGCTGTTCGCGGATGCCGCTCCCATTGAAATGCGCCGTCTGGCACATTGGGGCGTGCCCTGGAACCGCGTGGTGCCCGGACGCAGCAAGTACTTCAAGGGCGGAAAAGAGTTTGAAAAAGTCGAAAAGGATGAGAACCGCGGGCTGATCACGGCCCGAGCCTTTGGCGGCACGGCCAAATGGCGCACCTGTTACGTTTCCGACGGGACCGGCCACTCGGTGCTCTTCACCGTGGACAACCGCTGTGCCCAGCTTGGCGTGGAAGTACACGACAAAACCGAGGCCATCGCCCTGATTCATGACGGCGATACCTGTTACGGCGCGGTGGTGCGCTGCCTCAAGACCGGTGAATTGCGGGTCTACCTTGCCAAAGCCACCATGATAGCCACGGGCGGGTTCGGCCGCATCTATCCCAATACCACCAACGCCGTGGTCTGTGACGGCGGCGGGCACGTCGCGGCCCTGAATACCGGGGTGGTGCCCATGGGGAACATGGAGGCCGTGCAGTTTCACCCCACGGGGATCGTGCCCACGGACATTCTCGTCACGGAAGGCTGCCGGGGCGACGGCGGCACCTTGCTGGACGTCAACGAAGAGCGGTTCATGCACATCTATGAACCGGAAAAGGCCGAGTTGGCCTCGCGTGACGTGGTCTCCCGCTGGATGACCCACCACATCCGCGAGGGCAAAGGCGTGAAGAGCCCCTACGGGGACCATCTCTGGCTGGATATCCGCCATCTGGGCGAAAAGCATATCACAGGCAAGCTCCGAGAAGTTTACGAAATCTGTACCGGCTTTTTGGGTATCAACCCTATTTATCAGCTTATTCCGGTGCGGCCCACCCAACACTATTCCATGGGCGGGGTGCGGACCAATAAGGACGGCGCCGCCTATGGCCTGAAGGGGTTGTTTTCCGCTGGCGAGGCCGCCTGCTGGGACATGCACGGCTTCAACCGCCTGGGCGGCAACTCCCTGGCCGAAACCGTGGTGGCTGGCGGCATCGTGGGCCGCAAGATCGTGGAATACGTGCGGGGAGCGGAAGTCTCCTTCAACTCCGTGGTGATTGATGACGCCGTGGCCCGGGAGCGCTCCCGGATCAACGGGTTGATCTCCGGCACCCACGGGCGGGAAAATGTCTACAAGGTCCGGGCGGCTATGCAGGATTCCCTGAACCGGGGAGCCAACATCTTCCGCAACGATGCGGACCTGACCGCCTGCGTGCAGGAGTTGCAGGAAGTACTGCATCGTGCCCGGCGCGTGGGGCTTGCCTCGGACGGCTTGGGGGCCAATCCGGAGTTGTCCGCCGCTCTGAAAATCGAAGGGCAGGTCAAAATGGCGCTGATGGTGGCGTACGGCGCGTTGCAACGCACGGAATCCCGCGGCTCGCATAATCGCGAGGACTACACCGCGCGTAATGACCGCGACTGGCTGAAGCGGACCCTGGCCTACTGGAGAAGCGAGGGGGACGAACTGCCCACGCTGGAGTACGAACCCGCCACCACGGTTTTCGAGATTCCACCGGGCTATCGCGGCTACGGTAAGATGGACATCATCCCTATGGACGGACAAGAAGCCGGGGCCGCGGACCAAAGCGGGGCAAAAACAGGCCAGGCAGACCAGGATGACACTGATCCCGCCGAGGCGAAGGGGGACGAATAAATGGCCAGATTGCTGAAGTTCAACATCTTCCGGTACAACCCCCAGAACCCGGAATCCGTGCCTCACATGGACGAGTTCGTTCTGGAGGAAACCGATTCCATGACCCTTTTCATCGCCCTAAACCGCATTCGCGAGGAAAAGGACAGTTCCCTTCAGTTTGATTTCTGTTGCCGGGCCGGGATTTGCGGCTCCTGCGGCATGGTCATCAACGGCCGTCCCGGGCTGGCCTGCCACACCAAGACAAAAGACCTGCCCAGCGAAATCACTTTGCTGCCTCTGCCTGTCTTCCAGTTGGTGGGGGACCTGTCCGTGGACACGGGGTCCTGGTTCCGGGAAATGTACAACAAGGTGGAATCCTGGATCCACACCAACAAGGAGTTCGACCCTGCAGCCGAAGAGGAGCGCATGGAAAACGAGGTGGCCGAAGCCATCTATGAGCTGGACCGCTGCGTGGAGTGCGGCTGTTGCGTCTCCGCCTGCGGCACGGCCCGCCTGCGCGACGATTTTTTGGGCGCAGTGTCGTTGAACCGTGTGGCCCGGTTTGTGATCGATCCGCGCGATGAGCGCACGGACAAGGAATACTACGAGATCATCGGCAACGATGAGGGCATCTTCGGCTGTATGGGCCTGCTGGCCTGCGAAGATGTGTGTCCCAAACACCTGCCCTTGCAGGAACAGCTTGCGTTTTTGCGGCGCAAGATGGGCATTACCGCCATCAAGAATCTGTTTTCCCGCAAGAGTTGCAAATAGGGCGGAGGAGTGAACATGCGAATGATCCAACCGGCGGACATCACCGAGGCCGTGGCCCGGATGTGTATTTCCGCCAACGTTAATTTACCGGAGGATGTGCACCGGGCGTTGCAGGCCGCGTATGAGCGTGAAGACGCTCCGGCGGCCAAGGAAATTTTCCGGCAGTTGCTGGAAAATGCGGAACTGGCCAAAAACACGGGCCTGGCGCTCTGCCAGGATACGGGACTGGCCGTGTTTTTTGTGGAACTGGGGCAGGATGCGGCCGTGGCCGGAAATCTTGTGGAAGCCATCAACGAGGGCGTGCGCCGTGGGTACAAGGACGGATTCTTGCGCAATTCGTCCTGTGATCCGCTGACTCGGGAAAATACCGGCGACAATACGCCAGCCATTATCCATACGGATGTGGTCCCTGGGGACAAGCTCAAGATCACCTTTATGGCTAAAGGCGGCGGCAGCGAAAACATGTCCCGCGTCACCATGCTGGCCCCGGCCCAGGGCTGGGAGGGAATTAAGAAATTCGTGGTCCAGCGAGTGGCTGAGGCCGGTCCTAATCCCTGTCCGCCTACCATCATCGGCCTGGGCGTGGGCGGCACCTTTGAGCACGCCGCGAAAATCTCCAAGCGCGCCTTGGGTCGCGCTCTGGATGACGTGCATCCCGACCCCAAGGTGGCGGCTCTGGAGCAGGAACTGCTGGATGAGATCAACGCCTTGGGCATCGGCCCCATGGGCATGGGCGGCAAAACAACCTGCCTGGCCGTCAAGATAGCCCTGGAACCTTGCCATATCGCCAGCTTGCCGGTGGCCGTGAACGTGCAGTGCCATTCGGCCCGGCATGAGGAGGTGGTGCTGTAATGAGCGAGTACAATCTGCAAACTCCACTGACGGATGAAGACGTGGTGCAGCTCCGGGCGGGCGATGTGGTCCGCCTTTCCGGGGTGATCTATTCGGCCCGGGACGCAGCGCATAAGAGAATCATCGAATTGCTGGACAAGGGGGAGGAATCGCCGTTTCCGCTGGAAGGGGCCGTGGTCTATTATGTGGGCCCCACGCCCGCACCTCCGGGCCGAGCCATTGGAGCGGCCGGACCCACCACCAGCTACCGCATGGATACCTATGCCCCCCGGTTGCACAGCCTGGGACTCAAGGCGTCCATCGGCAAGGGCAAACGAAACGACGACGTGAAAGCCGCCCTCAAGCAATACAAGGCCGTGTATTTCGGTGCCACGGGTGGTGCCGGTGCCTTGTTGTCCCAGTGTATTGAACAATCCAAGGTCATCGCCTTTGACGAATTGGGGCCGGAAGCGGTGCGCGCCATGAAGGTCAAGAATTTTCCCCTGCTGGTGGTCAACGACTGTCACGGGGGTGAATTATACGTCAAACCGAAGCTTGACCCCGACGTGTAAATGGGGCATTGAGGGGCCGGCGGTACGGACCGTCGGCCTTTTTCCGGTCGGTCAATCCGCTGAAATCCTTGCCCAAGAGGTGAATGATCATGGAAAACGTGTTCAACAATATCCGTGACAACGGCCAAGAAAAAAATCATGAGGGTCGTGTGTACGTTCCCTTTCCCGGTGCCGACGAAAAGTATGATGATGGCCGGGACTGGCGGATTTACAACCCCGGAAAGTACCGGGACCCCAACTGGTCTCCTGAAAAGGAATAAGACCTTTTTATCTTTCTGAACCGCGCTCCCGCTCCTCCTGCCTCCCATTCGCCGCGCCTGCTCTCTTTCCATTCGTACGTCTGCCTCTTTCGAGCCGCGCAGTTTTTCCTGATCCGCCGCCGCCTCTTTTGCTGACTCCCAGTTGTTGCTGCAAGCCCGGTACCCATATTCGTTCTTTTTGATTTGCGTTTTGGTTCGCTCTGTCCGGGCAGGGCGAACCTTTCTTTGGGGTGTTCGCTGTTTATTGTTGATCAGTGTTGATCATTAATCTCGGTCATTGCAATCGTGTGGGTGTCTAGAAGATCTGTGGTGCCCGTGTTGCCGTTTTTTCAGGCTCTTTAAACCTTGCGGGCTACAAAAAAGCCGTAGCCGAACCAGTCCTGGTACCGTTGGTACAGGTCGATTTCCTTTTTTTCCGCCTCCACGATTTCCCGTGCCTCCGCGCTGTGGTTGTGCCGCTTCAAAAAAGCAGGGGTGCGTTGTTGCAGGGGATCGTAGTATTCTTTGGTCCAGCAGTCCTGGGGAAGAACAAAGAATCCTGTGGGCGCGTAGCCGTGCCGTTCAAGAATATCCATCTTTGCTGATGCAGTGCCCATTTCCGGGTATTCCACATCCCAGTGGCCTTGGATTTCCAGCGGAGGATTTGGGGCAAGCCAGATGATCTCCGAGACAGCCAAAAAGCCGCCGGGCCGCAAAAAGCGGTGCCAATAGACAACCCCTTGTTCAAAACCAATATTGTAGACCGCCCCTTCGGACCAGATCATGTCAAATGTCTCCGCCGGGAAGGGCAGGTCGTCCATGGAGCACGCTTGCGTCGTAATTCGGTCTGAAACGCTGCGCTGCCGCGCCCGTTCGACAAGAACGTCCAAGAATTCCGGGAACAGGTCCACGGCCGTGATCTGAACGTCCAGAGCCGCGGCCAGGGCCAGGGAAGCGGCTCCGGTGCCGCATCCCAGTTCCGCCATCCGGAACGGGCCTCCCGGGGGGAGGCGCATTAGTTCCAAAGCCTTGAGCGTGGTTGTCTCACTGCCTGGACCCTGACGAAGCCCTTCCTTGTGCAGATCCACGAGCAATTCAATGCCTTCCATATAAACCTCCACAGAGCGTGTTCATTCTATCCTGTCATGTTTTGGTGGCATGCTCCAGCAATCCTGGCAAGTTTATCATCAGAGCTTGATTTTCCAGGCATGATTAAAGCACTGAGACAGTCATCGTCGTCTTCTTATGATTGGTGTTGACATTTTTCTAGTATTAGTTATTTTTACTAAAAATAGGAGACAACATGGCAAGCCTGAAGAATTACCGACATATGGAAATTGACTGGAACATGACCCCTGAGGATGCCGTGACCCTGTACCTGGAGTGGGGCAACAACTCCTGGCACGGTCGGTTTCAACCGGTCCGCTCCAAGGAGGATTATACCAACTATTTTGTGGTCTACAATTGGGATGAACGGCCGCGTGCCATTTTGATCCGCCGCAATTCCGAGGAGGCGCGGGAACTCTGGACCCGGGAATTGCCTGGGGACGTGGCAGCCGCTTTTTGCCGCCACGTGGGCGGGCATAAGGGAGTATATGCCCTGACCCCCGAAGTGCGCTCTTGGTTGCGGGCGGAATTGGACCAATAGTTTTGGAGCATGACTCCTCCTTCCTTTCCCTGTGGGGCCGGGTTTTGCCCGGCCCCTTTGACGCTCCACGCAGTCCGTGCTTGCCTTCCCCCGGGCGCGAGCGTAGCGTAACGCGATTCAAGGAGCTGAAAACATGCAGGATAAATTTGCCAAACGAATGGGGCAGGTGCACCGTTCGTTTATTCGTGAAATCTTAAAGGTTACGGCCGATCCATCGATCATTTCCTTTGCCGGTGGCCTGCCCAACCCCGAATGCTTCCCTTCCCGAGCCATTGCCGAGGCTGCGCAACGCGCCTTGACCAAGGCCCCTGTCAGTGCACTTCAGTATTCCACCTCCGAAGGGGACCCGGAATTGCGGGCCTGGATCGCGAAGCGGTACGACCAGCGCATGGGGCTGAAGCTGGACCCGGATGATATTTTGATCACGACAGGTTCCCAGCAATGTGTGGACCTAGTGGCCAAGGTTTTCCTGGATCAGGGGGATACCGTGGTGCTGGAGCGGCCCGCCTATCTTGGAGCCATTCAGTCTTTTTCCGTGTTCGAACCTCGGTTCCGGACCATTCCCCTGTTGGAGGACGGACCGGATCTCGACGCCTTGGAAGCCTTGCTGGATGAGGGGCCGGCCAAACTGTTCTATGCAGTGCCGAACTTTCAGAATCCTTCGGGGCTGTCCTACTCCCTGGAAAAACGGCGCGCCGTGGCCGAGATCTGCCAGCGGCGGGGGCTGCTTTTTGTGGAGGATGATCCCTACGGCGAGCTGCGTTTCAAAGGGGAGCACCTGCCGTCCGTCTACACCTTTGCCAATGGTCGCTCCCTGCTCATGGGGTCGTTTTCCAAAATCGCCACCCCCGGGTTCCGCATCGGCTGGATCGTGGCCCGGGGAGAGGTCCGCGACGCGCTCATCCGCGTTAAGCAGGCGTCGGACCTGCACACCCCGTCTCTGACCCAGCGCATTATGGTGGAACTGCTGGAGCATTTCGACATGGACGCCCATGTGGCCATGATCCGGGAACGGTATGGACATCAGCGGGACATTATGGTGGAAGCCATTCGCGAACACTTCCCCGCAGGCGTCGGCATCTCCGAGCCCGAAGGTGGTATGTTCCTCTGGGTGACGCTGCCCGAGGGCTGTTCGGCCATGAAGCTCATGGACAAGGCTGTGGAGTGCAAGGTGGCCTTTGTGCCGGGCAAGCCGTTTTATGTGGATGCTGGGTTGGGGGAAAATACATTGCGCATGAATTTTTCCAATGCGTCGGAAGAAATGATTCGCGAAGGCGTGGCGCGCCTGGGCAAAGCATTGCAGGAGTTTTTGCGCTAGCGGCGCGGTGGAAAAGATGCGGCCCACAGCGGACCGGGAGGCGGGAAAGGAACATCCTTCTCCGCCTCGCTTTTTTATGGCGGAGCAGTTCGTCAACCTCGGGTTGTCGGGCCGAATCCGGGCTGCGGGTTGCGTCACGCCTCCGCAGCGGATATAAGCCCTCATTCATTTCCGACAAAAAACGCGAGGATCGCAACCATGTCCCAACACGTACTCATCATTGGTGCCGTTGCCCTGGGGCCCAAGGCCGCCTGCCGCTTGAAGCGGCTGGAACCGGGGTCCACCGTGACCATGATCGACCAGAACGATTGTTTTTCCTATGGCGGCTGCGGCATCCCCTATTATGTTTCCGGCGATGTGTCGGACGTGAAAGAACTGCGCAACACCAGCTTCCACATGACCCGCGACGTGGAATTCTTCCGCGACGTCAAGGGCGTGGACATGCAGCCGCGAACTCGCGCCCTGTCCATTGATCGCGAAAACAAGCGTGTGCTTGTGGAGCGCCTGGACAGTGGAAAACAGGAATATCTGAGCTACGACAAGCTGGTCATTGCCACGGGAAGCTCCCCGCGCCGGTTGCCGCTGCCCGGCGTGGACCTGCCCGGCGTGCACATGGTGGCCGACCTGCATGATGCCGAAAATATCCGGGCGGCCGTGACCCGGGGCGAGGTTTCCAAGGCCGTTATCGTGGGGGCCGGATTCATCGGCCTGGAAATGGCGGAAGCCCTGGCCGACATGTGGGGCGTGGAAACCACAGTGGTGGAGATCACGGACCAGATCCTGCCCGGGCTCGTCAGTCCGTCCCTGGCCGAAATGGCTCGCCGCCACATGGAGGAAAACGGTGTGCAGTTTTTGCTGGGCCACACCGTGGAGAGGATCGAGGGACAGGAGCGGGTCACCGGAGTGGTGACCTCTGCAGGCCCTTTGGAGGCCGATTTGGTGATCATGTCCACCGGCGTGGTCCCCGGGGATTCTCTGGCGCGGGAATGCGGCCTGGAATGTCATGAACGCGGCGGCATTGTGGTGGACAAGCAACTGTGCACTTCGGATCCGGATATTTACGCAGGTGGGGATTGCGTGGTGGTCGAACACCTGGTCACCGGGCAGCCGTTTTTCCTGCCTCTGGGGTCCATGTCCAACCGCCAAGGCCGCGTGATCGGCGATAATCTGGCCGGCCGGGGCAAGACTTTTCCCGGGGCGGTGGGGTCATTTGTGGTCAAGTTGTTTGAAACTTCGGTGGCGGGCACGGGCTTGTCCCTGGCCGCGGCCCGTCGCGCCGGATTCGACGCGGTGAGCGTGTTTCAGATCCAGCTTGACCGGGCCCATTTTTACCCCACCAAAGAACTCATGACCCTGGAGCTGGTGGTGGAAAAGGAGACCCGTCGGATCCTGGGCATTCAGGGATTCGCCGGAACCGGCGACGCCATGGTGGGGCGGGTCAATGCTGTGGCCGCGCTCCTGCCGCATAAGCCCACGGTGGACGAGCTTTCCAATCTGGAACTGGCCTATTCCCCGCCGTTCGCCTCGGCCATGGATGTGCTCAACTCCTTGGGCAACGTGGCTGACAACGTGCTGGACGGCCGCAACGTGGGAGTCATGCCCGATGAATTCGCCCGCTGCTGGGAATCGGACCAGGGCGAATGTTTTTTCCTGGATTGCCGCGAACAGGCCGATGCCGGGCCCTATGTGGAGCGGTTGGAAAAATGGCACAATATTCCCCAGGGCCAGCTTGCCGCGCGCCTTGCCGAAGTGCCCCGGGATAAACGCCTCATGTTGATCTGCAATACTGGCGCGCGTTCCTATGAGGCGCAGATCACGCTGATGGATCAGGGGTTCACTGAAGTCTTTAATCTTCAGGGCGGCATGGCCGGATTGAAGAAATGGGGGCTGGAGCTGTAATGCTGTTTGCGATTTGGGGCCGGAGCAGGACTCTGCCCCGCTGGGGTTTTTACTGGTTGGCAGCAGTGCTGCTGTTTGGCCTGGCCGGGTGTTCGATGATGCCCCGTTGGGCCGGAGGAAGCCCTGGGCCCACGGAGTTGACCGTGGACGGGGAGCAGAACTTTGAAGAGACGGCCCATGTGGGACTGCCTCTGGTCCTGGATATGCGCGACCCCGGCATTTCCGGGTACACCTTTGCCGGGGTGGCGTTTGATCCTTCGTTGTTCCAGTTGGATTCAGTTTTGGAAGAGGACTTTCGCGCCCGCTATGCGTTCACGCCCTTGCGCCCCGGAAAAGGCGTGGTGGAGGTGCGCATCCGTGCACAGGGCGGCGGTCCGCTGGAAACCTACAAGCTGATTCAGGTGACGGTGGAAGAATAGATGGTACCGAGTTGCGACAAGCGGCCTTGAACCGTTTTGCGTCCATGCCGGGTGCTTGTCGCTTTTTTTGGAATATGAATTGTTGTTTAAGTAGCGCCCCCTGTCACGAAGGACAGGGGGCGTTGCTGTTGTGGACTACTCGTCCTATCGTCCGCGCCGGCGGTTTTTTCCGGCCTTGGGGCGGTGGCGTCTGGGCAGGGCGCGTCAGGGGCGGGGCGGCGGTGTGAAGCTTTGGGACAGCTTGAGCAGCCGGGTACGGCCCGGTGCCACGGTGATGTCCATGTCCGGCTCCAGGCAACGCAGCATGGTCAGCGGGTTGGCGTAGCCCGTGGACCAATCGAACCCGATTTTGACGCCGAATTCCCCGTCCTGCGGACCGTGCGGGTGGTCATGGGCCGGAGCTTCCGGAACCATCCAGAGCATCAGGGGGCGAACATTGGTGCGCTTGACCCCTTTGCGGTTTTTGCGTTCCACCATGATTTCTTCCCGATCCATGAGTCCCAGCCATTGGGCCTGTCGCTGACCAGCGTCCTCCCCGCGGAAAACAATACTCCAGACTTCGTAATCCGGTTGGGCCTGCTTACGCCCCATGTCGAGGGGCTCCACGCTGGTTACGTGCATGCCGCCAGGAAGCTGGCCCACCAGTCCTTTGAAAATGGCCTGGGGCGAGAGAGGACGGCGCACATAGACATTGACCCATTCGGCCAGGCTTTCCACGCCCACGGGCAGGGCGCGCCCGAAAGAGAGCCGGGGCATGGGGTGGAACCCCGCGGAAAAGCTCAGGGGCAGCCCGGCGCGGCGAAAGGCCCGTTCAAACACGGACTGAAGCTCCAGCTGGCTGAGGTAGGAGGCCGGACCGGTCTTTTGCAGCCAAAGCCGTACATGGATGCCCTTGGCGGAAAGATCTTCATGGATTTCCGGCGGAGCCGCGGTCACGTTTTGTTGCTGGTCCCGTTCCGGAAAGACCATGCGGGGATGGATGGCCTTGTGCTCCTGGCTGGCGAGTTCGGTGCGGCGGCCTTCATGGTTGCAGACGCCGCAGTTGCGGCAGGTATTGTACCGGCAGTCCGGAGTGATTTTTTCAGTCAGTGCGCGGCGGCGTTCCGTGCGCAGGAATCGACGACTCACGCCGCAGTCCAGATGATCCCAGGGCAACTCCTGGTCCGGATCGCGCTCGGCCAAAAACTCTCCGGGTGTGAGTCCGTGCTCGGCCAGGGATTCCAGGTAATGGTCCAGCCGCAGGTGGTCCTTCCAGCTCGAAAACAGCGCTCCCTTGCGGTAGGCGGTTTCCAGCACCGGGGCTAGGCGCCGGTCCCCCCGGGAAAAGACTCCTTCCAGATAGCTCATTTCCGGGATGTGGTGCTTGAGGGTGATGCGTTTTTCCCGGCGGAACAGTTCCCGCAGATAGGAAAGGCGTTCATGCATCTCTTCCAGATTGAGCTGGCGTTCCCACTGGAACGGGGTATGCGGCTTGGGCACGAATGGAGACACAGCAGCCGTAACCTGGAGACGTTTGATTTCGGGACCTGCCGCCCCGCGCACTTTGCGGCAGAGGTCCAGAATGGCGTCCAGGTCTTCTTTGGTTTCCGTGGGCAGGCCGATCATGAAGTAAAGCTTGACGGACTGCCAGCCGTGTTCAAAGAGCTGGCGCACGTGCTCCAGAAGTCCTTCCTCGTCCACTCCTTTGTTGATCACGTCGCGCAGGCGCTGGCTGCCTGCTTCCGGTGCAATGGTGGCTCCGGTACGGCGGATGCTGGCCATGCGCTTCATGATGGCCGGAGACAGGGAGCCCACCCGCAAAGACGGCAGGGAAATGGCCACCTGTTCGGCGGCGCAGCGGTCAAAGGTTTCCGCAAAGAGCGTATCCAGGGCGGAATAATCACCTGTGGAAAGGGACAAGAAGGAGGTTTCTTCCCAACCGGTTTCAGCCAGCCCCTGGGTCAGCAGGCTTTCCAGGTTCTCCAGGCTGCGTTCACGTACCGGACGGTAGAGGATACCTGCCTGACAAAACCGGCATCCGCGGGTGCAGCCCCGGGCGATTTCAAGGGTCAGCCTGTCGTGCACCGCGCCAAAGGGTACGGGCGTGCGCGTGGGAAAGGGCGTATGGTTCAGGTCCTCCACAACGACCTTGTCCACGCGGGAGTATTCCGGCAGCATCGGGGTGGGAGCGGCCGGGCCATTGCTCCGGAAGAGGGATGGGACGTAATACCCGGGTCTCCCGGCCAGGGAGTGCAGGAACGCGGTGCGGTCCATGCCGGATTTTTTGGCCTCGGCCAGCCGTTGCAGCAGGTCAGGCAGGATCTCCTCGCCGTCGCCCAGAACCATGAGGTCCAGGAACGGGGCCAGGGGTTCGGCGTTGAAGCAGGCGCCGCCGCCCGCCACGATCAGCGGGTGCGACGCGTCGCGCTGGTCGGTCCGCAAGGGGATGCCCGCAAGATCCAACATGAAGAGCACATTGGTGTAGCACAATTCGTGCGTGAGGCTGAAGGCCACGGCATCAAGTTCTCCCAGGGGGATGTTGCTTTCCATAGTGGCCAGGGGCACCTCGTGCTGGCGCAAAATGGCGGCGGCGTCGGCGCAAGGGGTGTAGACCCGTTCCGCGGCTAGGCCCGGGCAACGGTTCACGGCTTCGTAGAGGATGCGCTGCCCCATGTAGGACATGCCCACCTCGTAGAGGTCGGGAAAGGCCAGGGCCGCGCGGACGCGGGTTTCGGACGCGGGCTTCCGGACGGAACCCCATTCCGAGCCTAGGTAGCGGCTCGGTTTGGGAAGCAGGGGCAGCAGGTGTTTCATATGTCAAAAAAAGGGGGACGCGCGGACCGGTACGTGGTGGTTCCGGCCTGCCGTCCCCCGGGCTTGCGATGTGTGGTGGTTATTTTTTGAGCAGGTCGGAGAGTCCGCCGCCGCCGGGAGAAACCATTTGTTCCAGATTTTGCAGGTCGCCCGGGGAGGACAGCGTCAGGTTGCTGCTGGCTTCCATGTACCGGGTCTTCAGCTCTTCCGGGAAGGTCTTGTATTCGTAGAGCACATGCTCGGTGGAGAGTTCTCCGCCCACTTCGGTTTCGAACGGATAGCCGAAGGGCAGCAGCATCATCTGCACACCCTGCTGGGTGGGCACGGTTTGCAGGATGGCGGGGTCGGTGATGGTTTTGCCGTCCTCGCTCCATTTACCGACGACCATATCGCCGGTGACCAACTTTACCAGTCGGATGTCATACGCCATGAAAGTCTCCTTGTTTGTCGTGGTGTAACAGATAGGGATTCGCTTTCCCCCTGTCAACCGTGGGGGTGCGGTCCGGAGCCGGACTGTTGCTCTTCCCGGCGCAGGCTGTAGTCCAAAAGCACGGCCGGAGCCGCAAACAGGGCATACACCAGAAACCAGAGCAGGAGATCGGGCAGGGAGGCCGGAGCAAAGGGCAGGCCCACGCGGGGGCCCAGGCCCCGAAGCACGGTGGAGATCAGGCCGAGCAGCATGGTGCCCCAATAAATCAGCCGGACCTGGGGCGGCTCAAAGTAGCGCCTGTTCCAGGCCATGCCAAAGCAAACCCGCAGGCAGAGTCCGAACAGGATCAGGTCCGACAGGTGCGAAATCAGCAGTGGACCGGAAAGGCCATGGACCATGTTCCATATCCTTAAGAAGGCGCTGGAGAGGAACAGGATGCTGAGCAGAAGGAAATAGGTTCGCATAGATTCTCCTTTAAACAAAGCGCCGGGGTTTGGCGGCGCGGTGCAGGTCCCGCAGACTGGGAGTCCGGCGAGGCCCGGCCTGTCCCATGGCGAAGAGCTTACGCACCAAGTAGAGAAAGAGATACGCGGTCTGGAGGGCGTCGGCCAGGGCATGGTGCGCTGTGAATGCGGGTAGACCAAAGGCTTCAGCTAGGTCCGGCAGATGATAGGATACCTTCATGTTGAACTGGTCGTAAAATCCTTCCCAGAGTCGCTGCTCATAGGCCCTGGCCAGCTGCATGGTATCCAGGCACGGGGTATTGAATCCCGCTCCGTATTCGCGTCGCAGGGCGCGGTTCAGAAAACTCATGTCCAGCCCCACGTGGTGCCCTACCAACAGGCTGGTTCCGCAAAATTCCACCAGGTCGGGCAGGATTTCCTCCAGTCGGGGCGCGCGGACCACCTCTCCGGGCGTGATGTGGTGGACCAGGGTGGAGAGCCGGGGCAGGTCCATGCGCGGCCGTACCAGCGTAAAAAAAGTCTGGTTGGGATCAATGCGCAGGTTGCGGATTCGTACCGCGCCTACGGACACGATTTCGTCCCGTCGTGGGGAAAATCCGGTCAATTCCGTATCCAGCACCGTGAATTCGTATTCCGTGAGGGGCCGATCCTGATTCAGGGTCTGGAAATGTTCTCGCAAACGTTGCAACTCGGGCAATCGGGCCGGACCGTCGCGGTCCAGCAAGGGGGCGGTCAGCGGGCCGAACAGGGGATGTACCAGACGCAGCAGTCCGCGTTGCAGCCGTTGCAAGGGGCTCTGGCCTGAACGAAGGGGAGAGAAGCGCGGCATGTCTTGCCTCTCAGCCCAGTTCCAGGCGGAAGACGTCCCGCAGATGGCCGTGCAGCCTTCCGATGACGCTGAACGCTTCCTTGAGGGTCTGGCGTTCCAGTTCGGAAAGCTCGGTGGGGGCCACGTGATTGTCGGGCTTGCGGCCGTCCTCCACCTGACCGAGTTGGTGCACGAGGCGAAGCTGGAGCAGAAATTCAAAGGCTTCCCCAGCTTCCTTGGCCAGCTCTTCCGGCAAATGCCCGTCCTCCTTCAGGCGTCGCAGCCGCCCCAGGGTGTTGGTCTCCGCAAGGCCGTGGCGCAGGGCCAGCACGCGGGCAAAATCCACAAACGGCACCAGGCCGCGCTGTTTGATGTTCAGGCGGTTTTTGTGCTCTCCGGTTTTTTCCACCACAAAATTTTTGAAGAACGAGAGAGGGGGCCGCGTCTGGAGGCAGTCCGCGGCCAGATGGCGTAGAAATACATCCTGGCGTGGGGCATGGCGGGCCACGTGTTCGCGCAGGGCGCTTGCGAGCTCCAGCTCGCCAAAGGCGGGACGGAAGTCGAAAAAGATGGTGGCGTTGAGCACTTCCTGCGGATTGGGGACCATGATCCAGCGCTCAAAGTAATTGCGCCAGACGGTCAGAGGCTGCCGCCATTTGGGGTTGGAAGCCATGATTTCCCCGGGGCAGGAGGGAAATCCGCACCGCACCAGCTCCTGAATGGCCCGCTCGGCAAAGGCGGTCAGATAGATGTCCGCGGCGCGTTGCAAAATGGGGTCTCCCGGGTCCCTGTACACCAGGGCGTTGTCCTGGTCCGTGGCCACGGTTTGCTCCCGGCGTCCTTCACTGCCCAGGAGCAGCCAGCAGAACGGCACAGGGGGTGGCCCGATTTCCTTGAGCAGCAGGGTGAGCAGTTTTTCCAAAATCAAGTCGTTGATCACGGTGATCATGCGGGTAATGTGCCCGGCGCGGGCTCCTTCCTCCACCAGGGTTCGCAATACCTGGGGGATTCGTTCGCTGATGGGGTGCAACCCTTCAAGGCGCTCCTGGGCCTGGATGTCGCGGAACACGGCCATGGGAGATTTTCCCTGCAAGACCATGATGTCGTGGGACGTGACCACGCCGGTCACCTCGTCGTCCCGGGTCACGGCCAGGTGGTGAATCTGGCGGGTCATCATCTGCAACAGCGCGTCAAAGCAGACTTCCCCTTCGTCCATGGTCACCACCGGTGTGGACATGATGGTTTCGATGGGAGCGGCGTAGTCCATGCCCAAAGCCACTGCCTTGCGCAGGTCCTTGTCCGTGACGATGCCCGCCACCCGGCCTGAGGGTTCGCGCACCAGAAGAGAGCCCACACGGTGCTTGGACATTTTCCAGGCTCCCATCTGGATGGATTCGCCAAAACAGGTGCAGACAGGGGCCCGAGCGCACATGGCCGCCAGACGTGTACTGAAGAGATACAGACCACTGTCGCAGCTCAGGGCGGCGTGGCGTTCGCGCATTTCCGCAAAGGCGCGGGGGAGAAAGGTCTCTGAAAAATCCCGAAGGAAGAACTCGGCCACCAGGGGCTGGGTTTTGATCAGGTTCAGGAATTCGTCTCCGGGAAGTACCAGGAAAAAAGTGTCTTCCACCGTGGTGGCGTCCATGGGCGCGGGCCGGTTTTGCAACAGCGCCAGCTCGCCGATGCAACCGCCTTCGCCCCGGTAGTCCAGCAGGGTCTCCTGGTCCTCGCTGTTGCGCAGGGTCAACTTGACGCCGCCCTTCTGCACTACGAACAATTCTCTGGGCCGGGTCTGGTCGCGCACCAGCACCCGACTTCCGGCCGGATGAAAGTCCACGGTGCAATGCGCGGCCAAGCGGCGCAGCGCGGCCTGGTCCAGCAGGCTGAAGGGCAGCGTGCTTTGCAAGAAATCAATGATGACGGACGGCTGTTCACCCGGCAATGCGGCCATGTTCCTCCTGGGGCTGCGTGAGCCTGTGGGGCGGAATCCGCGCAAAGGCCTCCAGTGTCTTTATACCCCGGGGTCCGGAAAAGGGGAAGCCCCGAAGGGCCTCCCATGGTTTGGTGTTTGTTGATTCAGGATTAATGGTCCGTGGCCGCTCCGGCTCCTCGGGGGATGCGCACGTTCTCCACCATTTCCTGGATCTCCTCGGGCGGCGGCGGGGTCAGCAGGGAAACCGCCACCGTGACCGCAAAGTTCAGGAGCATGCCCACCGTGCCGATGCCGGTGGACCGGATGCCCAGAAACCAGGGTTCCATGCCCAGGAAGGCGGGGGTGCATTGGATGATGTAGAGCATGGTGAATCCGATGCCCGCCACCATTCCGGCAATGGCTCCTTCTCGAGTGGTGCGCTTCCAGAAGATTCCCAGCACGATGACGGGGAAGAAGGAAGCCGCTCCCAGCCCAAAGGCCAGGGCCACCACCTGGGCCACGAATCCCGGGGGATTGATGCCGAAGTACCCGGCAATGCAGACCGCCACCCCGATCATGACCCGCCCCACGAGCAGGCGCTGCTTTTCAGAAGCTTGGCGGTTAATGATCCGGTAATAGAGATCATGGGAGATGGCCGAGGCAATGACCAGCAGCAGCCCGGAGGCCGTGGACAGGGCCGCAGCCAGTCCACCGGCGGCCACCAGGGCGATGACCCACGCGGGCAGTTGGGCGATTTCCGGGTTGGCCAGCACCATGATGTCGCGATCCACGTAAAGTTCATTGGCGTTGGTTGTGGGGGTGTTGGAGATGCGAGGCAGGCCGTAGCGGTCCGTCCCGGAATCCATGAGCTCGGGTTTGCCTTCAAAGGCCGGACCGCCGCCCATGGCCGGCCCCAGGTACTGCACTTTGCCGTCGTCGTTTTTATCCACCCAGGCCACCAGGCCGGTGGCGGTCCAATTGTGGAACCAGTCCGGCAAAGGCGTGGACAGGGACGCCTTATAATCCACCTCGGCCAGGGTCTGGACCATATTGTAGCGGGCGAACGAGGCCACTGCCGGGGCCGTGGTATAGAGAATGGCGATGAACAGCAGGGCGTAGCCGGCGGAAAGCCGCGCCGCGCGCACGCTGGGCACGGTGTAGAAGCGGATGATCACGTGGGGCAGGCCCGCCGTGCCCACCATGAGGGCCATGGTGATGCAGAAGACGTTGAGCATGGACAGGCCCGCAAAGGGGGAAGTGTACCCGCCAAAGCCCAAGGCAACACCGATTTCATTCAGTTTTTCGAGCAGGTGCTGACCAGCGTCCGGCCCGGAGGCGATGGTGCCGCCAAAGCCGATCTGCGGGATGGGTGATCCTGTGATTTTCATGGAGATGGCCACGGCCGGAATGAGGAAGGCCAGGATCAACACGCAGTATTGCGCCACCTGGGTCCAGGTGATTCCCTTCATGCCTCCCAGAGCCGCATAGAAGAACACGATGCCCATGCCGATGAACACGCCGGTATTCACGTCCACTTCCAGGAAGCGGGAAAAGACCACGCCCACGCCGCGCATTTGCCCGGCCACGTAGGTCAGGGACACGAAGATGGCGCAGACCAGGGCCACCACGCGGGCCGCGTTGGAGTAATATCGGTCGCCCACGAAGTCCGGCACCGTGAATTTGCCGAATTTGCGCAGGTACGGCGCCAGCAGCAGGGCCAGGAGCACATAGCCGCCGGTCCAGCCCATGAGGTACACGCTGCCGTTGTAGCCCATGAAGGAAATGAGCCCGGCCATGGAGATGAACGATGCGGCGCTCATCCAGTCTGCGGCGGTGGCCAGGCCGTTGGCCATGGCCGGAACTCCGCCCCCGGCCACGTAAAAGCCTTTGGCGTCCTTGACGCGTGAAAGCCAGGCAATGGTCAGGTAGACGCCGAAGGTCAGCCCCACCATGACATAGGTCCAGACTTGTATGCTGTTCATGAATGGCTCCTTAAGGTCGTAATGTGTGTACCCACACGCTTTATTCGTGCACGTCGAACTTGCGGTCCAAACGGCGCATCAACACGTAATAGGCAAAGATGAGCACCACGAATACATAGATGGAGCCCTGCTGGGCGAACCAGAATCCCAGAGGGAAACCGCCCAGTTGAATGGCGTTGAGCTGTTCCACGAGCAAAATGCCGCATACGTAGGAGACAAAGGCCCAGATTGCGAGAAGCACGACCATATACCGCAGGTTGGTTCTCCAATACTGTTTCATTTTTTCCTGTGACATATTCTCCCCCTTATGGGCTTGTGGTGAAGGCCCCGCCGGAGCGGGGCCGTGTCCCCTGTATGTGTTTTCCGGACGATCAGCTGCGGAGCAGGTCCGCATTGCCCTCGATGAGGTCCTGAACCACGCCCGGATCGGCCAGTGTCGAAGTGTCGCCCAGGTTGGACGTGTCACCCTCGGCGATCTTGCGCAGGATGCGGCGCATGATTTTGCCGGACCGGGTCTTGGGCAAGCCCGGGGCGAACTGCATGACTTCCGGCGCGGCCAGCGGCCCGATTTCCTTGCGCACGTGCATGACCAGTTCCTTGCGCAGTTCGTCCGATTCGTCTTCATCGCCCTTGAGGGTCACGTAGGCATAAATGGATTGCCCCTTGACCTCGTGAGGCATGCCCACAACGGCCGCTTCGGAAACCGCGGGATGGGCCACCAGGGCGGATTCGATTTCCGCCGTGCCCAGGCGATGTCCCGAGACGTTGATCACGTCGTCCACCCGGCCCATGATCCAAAAGTACCCGTCTTCATCCCGGCGCGCTCCGTCGCCGGATTCGTAGGTTCCTGGAAATCCCGCAAAATAGGTGGCCTTGAACCGTTCGGCATTGCCCCAGACGCCGCGCAGCATGCCGGGCCAGGGTTTGCGGATCACCAGGAAGCCGCCTTCGTTGGGGCCCACTTCCTTGCCGTCCTTGTCGATGATGGCGGCGTCGATGCCGGGCAGCGGGGTGGAGGCAGCTCCGGGCTTCATGGGCGTGGCGTAGGGCAGGCCGGAAATGACGTGTCCACCGGTTTCGGTTTGCCACCAGGTGTCCACAATGGGCAGCTTGGAGTTGCCGATGTGGGTGTAATACCACATCCAGGCCTCGGGATTGATGGGTTCTCCCACGGTGCCGAGCACGCGCAGGCTGGAAAGGTCGTGATTTTTGGTCCACTGCTCGCCTTCGCGCATGAGCGCGCGGATGACCGTGGGCGCGGTGTAGAAAATGTTGACCTTGAATTTCTCGCAGATTTCCCAAAACCGGTCCGGGTTGGGATATGTGGGCACGCCTTCGAACATCAGGGAGGTGGCTCCCAGGGCCAGAGGACCGTACACGATGTAGGAATGCCCCGTGACCCAGCCAACGTCCGCGGTGCACCAGTGCACGTCGTTGTCCTTGAGGTCAAAGACCCATTGGCAGGTGTGCGCCGCGTAGGTCAGGTAGCCGCCCTGGGTGTGGAACACGCCTTTGGGCTTGCCTGTGGAGCCGGAGGTGTAGAGGATGAAGAGCGGATCCTCGGAGTCCATGCTTTCGCACGGGCAGCCGCCCCGCACGTCGTCCGCGTTCATTTCCTCGTGCCACCACACGTCGCGGCCTTCCACCATGTCGGCCTGGTAGTTGGGAGCGGAATTCACCACCACGACCTGCTCCACGCCAGGGCACTCCTTGAGGGCTTCATCCGTGTTGGGCTTGAGGGGAATTTCGCGCCCGGCCCGGGTCACGGCCGTGCCCGTGATGTGCACCTTGGATCCGCAGTCGTTGATGCGGTCGCGCAGGGCGTTGGCGGAAAAGCCCGCAAACACGATGGAGTGGGGAGCCCCGATGCGGGCACAGGCCAACATGGCCACAGCCAGTTCCGGAATCATGGGCAGATAGATGGTAACGCGGTCTCCCTTTTTAACGCCTTTTTTCTTCAGCACGTTGGCGAACCGGCAGACTTCGTCATGCAGCATCTGATACGTGTAGACTTTCACGTCCTGGTCGGCCTCGCCCTGCCAGATGAGCGCGGCCTTGTTGCGCCGTCCGTTTTCCAGGTGGCGGTCCAGGCAGTTGTAGGCCACGTTGAGTCGCCCGCCGGAGAACCATTTGATTTCCGGAGCGTCAAAGTCCCACTCCAGCACCTGGTCCCATTTTTTTTCCCAGGTCAGCAGGTCCTCGGCACGTTCCGCCCAGAAGCCTTCCATATCGTCAATGGAGCGGCGGTAAATGCGTTCGTACTCTTCCATGCTGCCCACGGCTGCGGTGGAACTCGCCGGGGGTTGGAACAGTCGGGATTCCGTGCTCAGGCTTTCAATTTTCTCGTCGGTCATGGCGGCGTTTCCTCCTCGTGCAGTGTTTGAAACAATGTCCCTTGCAAAGGGATTGGGGCTTGTCTGATGCGTATTCATAGCAAGCCCGCTTGTCGGGACGCACCTTCTTTTCGGTGAACGGTGCAGGAAGCGGGAGGAAGGGAAAGCGAGTGGGGCGGGCGCCGCTTAGCGGCCAAAGCGTACCGTTCATGACCGCATTCTTCCGCTGGGAAGCGGTCAAGTCTCAACATACCCCAGGGGTAAAAAACCGGCAAACTTCTGGCATTCGGCGCGCCCAAGGGAATTGTTCCGCTGTTGTGGCGGCGCGGACCAGCCCGAGGGCAGACGGTGGCCCCCCCGGTCCGGCAATCCGGACTGGCGTGCATACGCGGTTCAGGGTATGCAACAAGGCCATGAACGTGCTTGTGCTCAATCTGACCCGGTTCGGGGACTTGATCCAGACACAGCCCGTGGTTTCCGGACTGGCCGATTCCGGTTGCCGGGTGGGGCTGCTTTGTCTGGATAATTTTTTGCCTGCCGCTGATCTACTGCGGGACGTGTCCTGGAAGAAGGGCTTTCCGGGATCGCGTCTGCTGGCCGCCCTGGACCGGGACTGGCGCGTGGCCGTGGCAGGGTTTGACGATTTGCGCCGCTGCGTGCAGACGGAGTTTGCGCCGCACCGCATTGTAAATCTCACGCCTTCGCTCCCGGCCCGGCTTTTGGCCCGGGCTTTGGCTCCTGCGCCCGATGCGGTGCAGGGATTTGGAGTCGATGAGTTCGGGTTCAATGCGGACACGTCATCCTGGGCCGCGTTTTTGCAACTGGCGTCAGGGCATCGCGGAGCCAGTCCGTTTAACGTAGTGGATTTATTCCGGCGCGCTGCGGACCTGCGGCATGTTTCCCCCCGCTTTGCGCTGCGCCTGCCCGATGCGGCCGGCCCCAAGGCTCTCACCCTGCCGCCGGAGGCGGAGGCCTTGTTTGCGGCAGGTGCAGAACAGGGAGAAACAGCCCGGGGTTGGCTCGGCGTGCAACTCGGGGCCAGTGAAGACCGCCGCCGCTGGCCCGTGGAACATTTTGCCCGCGCCGCCCGGCTTTTTTACCAGGAACAAGGCATGGTGCCCGTACTTTTGGGGACCAGCAGCGAAAAAGAACTGGCCCGGCGTTTTGCCGCTGCCTATGACGGCCCCCTGGTGGACCTGACCGGGCGGACCACCCTGCCGCAACTGGCCGTCATCCTTTGCCGCCTGCACCTGCTTTTGACGAATGACACCGGGACCATGCACCTTGCTGCCGGGTTGGGCGTGCCGGTTGCCGCCGTGTTCCTGGCCACGGCCCAGCCCTTTGACACCGGGCCGTATCATGCGGGCAGCCTGTGCTTTGAGCCGGACATGAATTGCCATCCCTGCGCTTTTGGCGCGGACTGTCCTCACGGGCAGGCCTGCCGGTCAGCGATCCCTCCTGAAACGGTTCATGCTGCTGCGGCCGCTTGCCTGGCCGGGGAGCCAATGCCCCCATTGTCTGGGGCACGGGTCTGGCGCAGTGTCGTGGGAGACGATGGGCTGATGGACCTGGAATCTCTTTCCGGCCATGACTCTGAAGATCGGACGCGCTGGATTCGACTCCAACGGGCCGTCTATCGTCGGTTCTTTGACGGCGAGCTGGGGGATGGGGAATCCGTGTCCGGCCTGGAGGGGCTGAGCCGGGAAAAAGGGCAACGTTTGCGAGAGGTTCTTACCGAGGCGCATGAACTGCTTTTTCTTATGGAGCGTCAGGCCGAGGTGTTGGCGGCTCGCCCCTTGCCTGTCATGCAGACGAAATTTCTGGCCACCTGCCAACGGCTCGGAACAACTCTTTCCTCAGAGCACCATCTTGAAGTGCTTGGACTGATGTGGAATTTTGAATCTCAATCCAAAGGGGACCGGTTGGACCGGCTTGTTGCCTTGGTGCAGGAGTATCGGCGGCTCATGCGGGCGCTACTGGCTGTTTTGAGGTAGTCGGCATGATTTTTGAATGTCATGGGCGTGTCTTGCCGCAGAGGCAAAAAATGCAGTTCACCGACAAGGGAAAGGAGAACCCCCATGATCGTGATCGACGGCCAGCAAAGCGATGTGGCCCTGAACGATTTTGAAAATTTGGAGCAGATTCTGGAAAATCTGTTGGAAAACGACGCACTCCAGGATCGCGTGGTCACCGATGTTTTTCTCAACGGGCAGCCGTTTTCCGAGATTTACCCCCACCAGGCCGAGGACATAGAGTCCCAGGAAATCGAAAAAGTGGAGATTCGCAGCGTGCCCGTGACTGAAATGGCCGTGGACATCACCCAGGAGTTGCACAAGGTGGTGGCGCTGATGGGCAAGGGCGGCCGTGAAGTGGCCGAACTTTTCCGTCAGGCCGATGACGCCGAGGCCCTGGAAACGTACCAGGATCTGCTGGACGTGGTGCGGAGTTTCCTGGCCATGATCGGTACGCTGCGCGAAGAATTCGCCCTGTCCAACCAGCCGGATTTCATCGCAGCCAGCAAGCAGCTTTCCGTGCTCTTTACGGAGATGATGGAAGTTTTGGCCAACGAGGACTGGGTGCTTCTGGCCGACCTGCTGGAATACGAGTTCCTGCCTGCCGTGGCCAAGTGGGAAAGCGTCATTGTAACCATTCGTGGTCAGATTGAGGCGGGAGCCGAGGCCTGACATGTGCACGGCTTTGGAGCTGCTGGACCAGGCCATGACCGCGGCCCGGGAAGAGCGGCAACTTCTGGAAGCCGGAAAGCCGGAGGAGGCGCAGGCCCTTGCGCGCCAGCGGGAAGCCTTGGTGGCTGAAAGCTGGCGACTGCGGGAGGGGTGCGCCGAGGCCGAGCTGCGTGGAGCTTTGGAGCGCCTGCGGGAACTGCACGAAGGCGCCGTGGGCGAAGCCCGGCGGCAGCGCGAGGAGGTTCGCCGGGAACTGCAACAAATGCAGGGCAACCGGAAACGTTCTGTGGCTTACGGTACCCAGCGTTATCCTGCGGCGGCGTTTCATGAACCCCGCTTTTTGGACCGTAAGGGCTAGGCTGCGCAGAATCCGGGCGGCTTCGGCCTTGCCGGGAGCGACCATTGATCTTCCAGGCTTCCGACGCTTTTCTGCTGGGAATCCGGATCAGTACGCTTACCTGGGAGCCGATCCAGGCGCAAAAAGCTTTTTGAAGGGTGTTGTTCGCTTTCGTGGGAAGCAGACGGCCCGGAACGTGATTGCGTTCCGGGCCGCTGGTTTTAATGCCGGACGGCGGGGTCTAAGGGGGAGAACCGCCGCATCCAGCAGATCAGGGAGGGAGGAGGAAAAATCAATTGGTGAGGTCCGTGCGCCGACGGAAATATTCTTCTCTGTCGATGTCGCCGGCAGCATACCGGCGCTGAAGCACGTCCAGCGCGCTGGATGCGGTCCGCACTTCCTGGGCGACGGGGCGGCGGCCGCGTGAAGCAATCCAGATTGCCGCGCCGATTAACAGAGCGATGCCGATCCAGCCAAAAGGAAAATGCATCCCACCGAGCCATACGCCATGGCCGCCGAATCCGCTAGAAAAGCCGAATCCGCCATGCGAGAACGGCGTACAGTTGAACTGGGCCAGAGTTTCCAAAAAAGGCATGGTCTCTCCTTATTTTTCAGCGGAAATAGTTTCGGATGGGGCGCAATGCAGGCTGTCGGAGACGTCCAGGCCAAAGCGCTGCTTCACGGTGTGGCAGAAGCGATTGTCCTCCTCCACCATCCGGCGTCGCAAGAGGCGCATTTCGTCAGCTAGTTCGTCGAGGTTGGCCTGCTGTCCCTTGGTTTGGGCAAACACATCATACTCCAGCTGTCGGATGTAGAGAACCCGTCCGAGCTCGCGGCGCAGATTCTGATGTTCCTGCATCAGCTTGAGAAACTCCCGTCGCTGCTCCTCGGGCAGGCCAGACCCCAGACAGGGACCGGCATGCAGGCCCAAGAGCGCGGCCCAGGGAGCCTGGACTTTTTCGTCCTGGGCCTGGGCCGCAGCAGCCGCACAAAGCAGGGCCAAGAGTGCGGCTGTGAGGAGGAGGGGGTGTGTTCTATTCATCATTTTTGTCCTGTTGTGCAGAGGGAGTCGCTGCACACTGCCTACGTAGCATGGATCGTGCCGTTCTTTTTTATCCTTTTATTTCAACGGGAAGAACTGAAATGATTTGCGTGAAGTGCAACATGGAACAGTGTTGTTTGTGCATTTTAATGCACAAGAATGTGAAAAAGTGAAGAGCGTGGGGGCGAAGATGCACAAAAAAGCGGGCCCATTGATGCATGGACCCGCTTTGGGAGCGTGAACCCGAGAGCCGCGGCTCAGTTGCCGAAAATCTTGTTGATTTTTTCGCTCAGGGTTTCCGGGGTGAAGGGTTTGACAATGTAGTTCGAGACTTTGGCCTGCACCGCTTCAATGATGTTCTCCTGCTGAGCCTCGGCCGTGACCATGAGGAAAGGCGTGTCCGCGTATTCCTCGCTGGCCCGTACCTTGCGCAGCAGCTCGATGCCCGTCATTTTGGGCATGTTCCAGTCGGAAACGATGAAGTCGATATTGTCTTTGTTGAGTACTTCCCACGCCGTGGTCCCGTCATCGGCTTCCACCACATTCTCGAAGCCGAGCTGGCGCAGGATGTTCTTGATGATTTTCCGCATGGTGGAGAAGTCGTCAACCACCAGTACTCGCATGCTTTTATCTGCGGCCATTTCGATTGTCCTCCCTGCTTGATCGCGGCTCGGCCGGATCGTCGTGCCCGTTTACGGGCAAAAACGCCCGAATATTCTCCCTTATTTAGATAAATATTGGCTGGAATGCAATGGGGGCGGGCGAAAAAAACGGTTCTCTTCAGACAGGCAAACCGGTTGGTGAAGATAACGGACTGGGATCTGGGTAAAAAAACTTCAATATTCGTCAGCATCGAGCCTTAGGCGTCCCGTGAGGACGGCAGCTTTAAGTCAGGTCTCATCAGGGGCTGTCTTGCTGGCCCGCACGCCGTGGGGAGCGTGCGGGCCTTTGCGGGGATGTCCATCAGCGCCAAAGCCGAGCTGGATCCGAAGTCATCCGTTGGGGCTTTCCGGGGTGGTGGATGCCGCAAGTAACTCCACGGCTTGATCAACGGTCCAGTTTTCATGCACCACTTTGTTCAGGCAACGCACCAGGCGTGTGGGGTCGCGGTGTTGAAAAATATTGCGCCCTACGGAGA
>JAQVYA010000134.1 GCA_028708865.1 Desulfovibrio sp.
CTTCCGATCTTCGGGCCAGTCCGTTTCATTAAAGCCGTGCCCGAGAATCCAGGATTCGGGAGTCCGGTCCGCGGCCGCCTCGGCCAGAGCCTGCCCAAGCCCGACAAAACTGCCCACGCGTGAAAGATCGCTATACAGGCTCCAATCATGAAAATGAAAATGCGAATCCATGAACCCGGGCAGTCCGAGTCGCCCGGCCATGTCGTAAAGCCGGGTGTGCCGCCCTGCCAGGGCCCGCACCTCGTCATCTCCTCCCAGGGCGAGAATACGGCCGTCCGCCACGGCCAAAGCCGTGGGCAAGGTGCCGGAACGCTCTTGCAGGGGATCCTGGGTACGAAAAACGCCGTTGAAAAGAATCAGATTCGGTGTGCTCACAGCAGCAAGCCTTGCGGAAAGGGGTCGGTTTCGTCAAGCACGAAGCGGTGCAGGCCCGTAACCTGCGCGCTGCCTTCAATCTCCGCCACAACGGCAGGAATCCCGCCCAGCAGCGATTCCTCCACCACCCGGCCGGTAAATGTGGACCCCAGGAAGCTGCGATTCACATATGGCTGATACAGAGGCAGATCGCCCCGGCGGTGCAGCAGGGCCAGCTTGGCCGTGGTGCCGGTCCCGCAGGGGGAGCGGTCCAGATGGGCCTCTCCGTACACCACGGCGTTCACGCCCACGTCCCCCTCGGATGTTTCTCGGCGGCCATGGAATTCCACCACGTCCACGGTGTGCACGTCCCCGCGCAGCGGATGACGGACGGTAAGTTGTCGATTGGCTTCATCGATAATGCGCATGCCCAGCTCCACCAAGGACGGACCATTGTCCGCATGCAGTTCAAGGCCCACGGAACGTTCGTCGATCATGACGAAAAAACCGCCCACGCAGACCGTGTCCGCGCGCACCACACCCAATGGAGGGCATCCCCGGGGTTGCAGCCCGGTCAGGTCCAGGAGCGCGTCCTGCTCCCAGACAAACGAGGGTACCGAACGAAATGCCACGGATTCCACGCGCCCGGCCCGCATCCTCGCCGTGCACGGCATGGGCCCGGCCGGGGTATCCACCACCACGCGCACCTCCTCACCGCCGGACACGGGCAATGCGCCGCATTCGATCAGAGTGGTCACGGCACCAATGGTGGCGTGCCCGCACAATTGGGGGTACCGCCTTGCATCCATATAAATAAGTCCGAAGTCCGCCCCGGGGGTGCAGGGGGCTGTCACGGCCGCGGCAAGCAAGTCGCGGTGGCCGCGTGGCTCGCGGGTGAGCAGCAGACGTACGTGATCATGCCGTTCCATAAAGGCGGCCCGTTTCTGCGCCATGGTCATGCCGGGCAAATGCGGCACCCCGCCCACGATGAGCCGGGTGCCTTCTCCGGCGGTATGAGAATCCACGGTAAGCAGCTCGCCGGGCCAGCGCCCGGCAAAGGCCGCCTCAATGCGGGTCAAGTCCATGCGTCCTCACGCCAAAACCGCCCGGACCGCTTGGCCCGTGCGGCGTGGTTGCCGGTGGCGGCGTTCATCTCCCTTCGCAGTCCCAATGGCAACGCCAGGCCGGAAGAATCCGGGCTCAGCGGGACCGCGCTACTTTTCCCGCGGCAGCAGGCCGCAATGCCTGGCCGGTACATGCAGGACCACCTCGTCACCGATACGGTGGGGCCGACGACGGACCATGCTGATGATGTGCAGACGCACGCCATGGTCCAGCTCCACGAAATAACTGGTCTCCCCGCCCATGTAGCTCCGGTCGTAAATCCGGCCCGGGTAGTAATTCAGCTCCGTGGATTCCAGTTCCTCGTCAGCCAGGTCCGGGCTGGTGACGTTGATCTTCTGCGCGCGCATGACCAGATGCACGTCCTGGCCCTCGCGCCAGCGTCCCACGTGGTCGGCCGTGAACTCCAGGCCCTCGGCAATGCGGACGCGCACCTGATCGTTGTCCAGCACCTCCAGCACCCTGGCGTCGAAGAAGTTGGCGTGCCCCAGGAAATCAGCCACAAAATAATTGTCGGGATAGTCGTACACGTCCTCAGGCGTGCCTTCCTGCTGCTTGCGTCCGTCCTTCATCACCACGATTTTGTTGGACATGGACAACGCCTCGCGCTGGTCGTGGGTCACGAACAGGGTGGTGAGGTTGAGCTGCTGCTGGATGTTGTCGATTTCCATGCGCATTTCCTCGCGCAGCTTCTCGTCCAGAGCGGAAAGGGGTTCGTCCATGAGCAGCACGTCCGGTTCGATGACGATGGCCCGGGCCAGGGCGATGCGCTGCTGCTGGCCTCCGGAAAGTTGGGAAGGAGAGCGCTTTTCAACGCCGGGCAGGCGGACCATTTCCAAAGCCTGGGAGACCTTTTCGCGGGTCTCCTCGCGGGAGACGTTGCGGTACTTGAGGCCAAAGGCCACATTTTCAAAAATGGTCTTATGGGGAAAAAGGGCGTAGTTCTGAAAGATCATGCCCAGATTCCGTTTATGGATGGGCGTATCGTTGATGCGGCGGCCCTTGATGTAGATGTCACCTTTGGTGGGGGTTTCCAGCCCGGCGATCATGCGCAGGATGGTGGTCTTTCCGCATCCGGAAGGGCCGAGCAGGGTCACCAGTTCGCCGGTTTCAATGGTCAGGTCGGTTTCCTGCACGGCCACGGTCTTGCCGAACCGCTTCATCAAGCCCTTGAGCCGCACGGCGGGTTCCTGGCCGACAGCATCCTTTGGTTGGGACGCGGCCGCCTCGGACACGGCCCCGGAAGGGGCGGATCCTTGCGGAACCTGCGGGGCAGGGGAACGGTGCTGAATATCGGGACTGTGGTTCTGCACGAATGTTTTCCTTTGGTTGTGTTGGGAAAGGGGAGGCCCGCCTTGTACGGGCCCCCGCGCCCTGTCTGAGCTTCAGACCGCCGGGGCGGCTCAAAGACATCAGACTCCGACCGGAAGAGCATCAGGCTCCAGCCATGATGCGATCCCACATTTCGGCCCACTCCAACTGATGGCCGTTCCAGTATTCGGGAACGCCGAACAAGTACCCGTCCAGCTTGCCCGTGGGATCAAAGGCAGGCAATGCGCGCACGGATGCGGGCAAGTCCACCTTGGTGGGATCCAGGGAAGGCGGATATTTCTGGGCCTCGGCCACGGCCACGGCCGCTTCGGGCTCCAGCATGTAGTTCAGCAGTTGCTGCGCCACATCCGTATCCGACCCCTTGAGCACAAAGATGCACTCCTGCCAGGAATACGTTCCTTCGGGTTGCAGATAGCCTATGGAGTGGCCCTGCTCCTGAAGATGCGCCACGCGCCCGGACCAGGCCGGAGTGGCGTAGATTTCCTCGTTGGCCAAAAGGCTCATAAGCTCTGCTCCGGATCCCCAGTACTTCTTGACCAGATCGCGCTGCTTGCGAAGCGCGGCCCAGACCTTGTCCAGGTTGGTGATGTCGTTGGGGCTCTGCCCCGTGGCCAGAGCCGCGTACCAGATATTGGTGCGCCAGTCTGTCCAGGACCCGAGCTTGTCCTTGAGGCTTTCGTCAAAAAGCAGGCCCGCGCCCAACTGTTCGGCTTTCCCCTTGGAAACGTATTTGGTGTTGTAGGCAATGCCGGTCTGACCCAGGTCGTACGGCACGGCAGACAGGCTTCCCGGCGTGATGGCCCGGTAGGGTTCGACCATGGCGGTCATGACGTTGGCTAGGTTGGGGATCCCGCCTTCGTCCAGTTCGGCGTCGAACCCCAGACCCACGTAACGGGCATAGTCGAACACGCCGGAAAGGTGCGCCAGGTTGAATTCCCCGCCCGGCGGGTACGAGGCCTTCACACGGGTGAGATAGGAGTCCATGTTGCCGAACTCGCCGTCAATGACCTCAATGCCCGTGGCTTTGGTGAACGGCTCAAACGCATACTTGCGAAAAGCCTCCGAAGTGGTGCCTCCCCAGCCGTCAAACCGGATGGACTGGGCGGCCTGCGCCGAACGCAGCAGTCCAAAGGGGCCGCCGCACAGCCCCGCGGCCGCGCCCGCAATACCCAAAAAGCGCAAAAAATCGCGCCGGGACACGTGTCCGGCCCGGTACCGGGCGTGCACGTCGTCCAGCCGCTTGCTCCATTCCTTGCCTTTGTGGTCGTTCATGATTTGTCCTCCTCTGAATTGGGCCCGGTTCAGCCGGACCTGCGTTGCGCCCGGGGGCGTCGTCGCGCTTTGCCGCTCCGGGCGGGTCCTGACTCCATCAACTGCCGCGCGCAAACCGGCGGGCCAGATACCCGGCCAAAAGCGGGGTAGACACGGTGAGCACGATCATGACCGCGCCCAAGGCATTGATTTCAGGACTAATGGAGTTGCGAAGCATGCCGAAAATTTTCACGGGCACGGTCTGGTTGCCGGCCGTGGCCCAAAACAGTGTGGCTGTGATGTCGTCAAAGGAAATAGTGAACGAAAACAACATCCCGGCCAGAATGGCGGGCATAAGCAACGGAAAGGTGATTTCGCGGAACGTCTGGAGCGGGTTCGCGCCCAGGGACTTGGCCGCTTCCTCATAGTCCGTGCGGATGCCCACGAGCCGGGCCTGCACCACCAGCAATACGTACGGCAGGGTGATGACTACATGGCCGATGAGCAGCATGGCAAAGCTCTTGGGCTGCTGGAGCCAGCGCATGAACAGCAGCAAGGCCACGCCCAAAATGACCTCGGGCACCATGATGGGGGCCAGAAGCAAGGTATTCAGGCTGTTTTTTCCGGGGAAATCGTACCGAACAAAGGCCATGGCCGCCGGGATGGCAACGGCCGTGGTGCAGATGGCCGTGAGCCCTCCCAGCACCAGGGAATTGCCGAAGGCCTCAAGGATATCGGCATTGCCCGCCAGTTTCGCGTACCAGCGCAGGCTGAACCCATCCATGGGAAAGGACCCGAACTGCTGCGGGTTGAAGGAAAGGATCACCACCACGGCGATGGGGGCGAACATGAAGATGTAGACCAGGGTCGTGTAGAGCCGGATAAGAGACCAGCCGGTAATTTTGAACATACGGATACCGCCCTATTGCATGGCTTTGAAGACCTGGTTGATGCCCAGATAGCGATTGTAGGTCCAGACGATGGTGCCCACCAGGAGCAGCAGGATCACGCTGATGGCCGAACCGAACGGCCAGTCCAGGGTGCCGATGACCCGCTTGAAGATCAGGTTGGCGATCATTTCGTTGCCGGGCCCGCCCAAAATCATGGGCGGCAGGTACGTGCCTGCGGAAAGCACGAAGACCAGCAGGCTGCCCGCGCTCACCCCGGGCAGGGACAAAGGCAGCGTCACCTCGCGAAAGGCCTGCCATTCGGTGCAGCCCATGGACCGCGCCGCTTCCAGCAGACTCTGGTCGATGCCCTCCAGGCTCACGTAGATATTCAAGATCATGAACGGCAAAAGATACTGGATCAGGCCCATGAGCACGGCCCCCTCGTTGTAAAGCATGCCAAGGGGCTCCCCGAGGATTCCGGCGGACACCAGCAGATAGTTGATCAACCCCGTATCGCCCAGGATATTGATCCAGGACAGGGTCCGGATGATGAAGCTGATCCAGAACGGCAGCATGATCAACAGCATGAGCAAGGACTTGAAGCGGGTTTTGCTGCGGTAGAAAAAATAGGCCGGGATGTACCCCATCACCAGGCAGAGAAACACGCACTCCAGGCTCACGCGAATGGTGCGCAACAAAATGGAGGGATAAAAAAAGTCCTGAAAGAACTTTGAATAGTTGCCAAACTGAAACGCCACAATGTCCGCGCCCGAGGGGGCGCGCAGCCAAAAACTGTACACCACGATAAAGCAGACCGGGACCACGAGCAGCAGAAAAACCGCGCCAAGCGATGGGGCCAGCAACGCCCAGGGTCGCCAGCTGGAGTGCTGATTTTCATTCATGGGAACAACTTCTCTCCGCCTCCCATCCGGAGGCATTCTGAACTAACATTTTTGTTAAAGGATGGCTTATTACTAGGTGGATTTTTGAATTAAGTCAAGGCCATATTCTTTTTTTGTCTCATACATAATATCTAAAGAACATTTTCAGCTTTTTTTGAACTCATTTTTTCGAAATTCAAAAATGGATTTATGCTTATTTCCGATTTTAGAAGCCATTTTAGCCAATTTGGCGTAAATCAAGTGAAACGTTAAGAATACTACGACTGCATACGTTCAAAAGAACTATTTTGATTTTTTTGAACTTTCTGTTAGATTATAAAAAAATATTCACTCAAGACCGGAAGGCAGAAAAACGCCTGAAAACGCTTTCGTCAAATGAACTACGTTTTTTATCGGCAAAAGATAATTACAGGCCCGGCATCAGGCCTGTAATTGCTTTTTTTGAAATTATGTGTCGAAAAGCTGATCGGCGCACGCACCGGAGTCTGTAATGGTCTTCACGCTTCGAAAAAAACGAACCACGCCCGCCATTCGCAAGTACATTGGGGAATCGCAAAAATCCGTCCCCGAACTGGCGCGGGAACTGGGGCTCAGCGAATCCACCGTGCGCAAATGGCGCAAGCGCGCTGAAGGCTATGAGGAAAACCGCCGCGCCCGGTCTGCACGTACCTCTTTCACCCCGGACCAGCAGGCCTTGATCGTGGAAATTCGGCGCACCATGCTCCTTTCCCTGGACGACCTGCTCGCCGTGGTGCGCATGTTCATTCAGCCGTCCTGCTCCCGATCTTCCCTGGACAGGCTCCTGCGGCGCCACGGAGTCTGTCGCATCGCCGACCTCGTGCCCGATCCGGAAGAGCATCGCCGGGTCCTGCGGGAGTACAAATCCTATCTTCCAGGCTTTATGCGGGTCCACGAGCGCACGCTGCCCCGGGTGCAAAACGAGGAATTCCGGAAACACCTTTTCCTGGCCGTGGATCGCTCCTCGGGCTGGCTCTTTCTGGAGGCCCACGAAGACGGCTCTCCCGAGGCGGCGGCCGCATTTGTACGCCATCTTTCCGACGGAGCCCCCTTCCATCTCCGCCGGGTACTCACCGCGGACCGCCCTCTGTTCCGCCCGGCCGAAGAAGATTCCAAAAATCCCTTTGCCCTGGCCTGCGCCGAATTGAACGTGGACCACGTCAGCTATCCCGCCCGCTCCCCGGAATCGCACCAACCCCTGCCCGACCATGCAGGCGCCACAACAGGGCATCCCTCGCCTTTTGCCTCATCCGAGGAGATCGAGAAAAAACTATTGGCCCACGCCCATGTGTACAACAACCACATTCCCTTGATGACCATGGGACGCCTGACGCCCGTGGAAAAGCTGGCCCGCTTCCATGAGACGCACCCGGACCTGTTCAAACGGCATCCCGGCGAGTTGGCCGCGTATCCGGACCAGGAAAAATACCTGTTCTACCAGACCAGAAAGGAACAGCCCGTGATCGCGGGGGCCGAAGGCATCTACATGTGGGACACGCGGGGCAAACGGTACCTGGACGGTTGTTCCGGAGCTGTGGTGAACAACATCGGGCACGGCAACCGGCGCGTCATCGCCGCGGTGGAGCGCCAGTCCCGGCAAACCTTCTTCGCCTACCGCACCCAGTTCGAAAACCGGCCCTCCCAAGAACTGGCCCGCCAGCTCGTGGAACACTCAGCCCCTCACCTGAACCGGGTCTTTTTCGTTTCCGGCGGATCCGAAGCCGTGGAATCCGCCATGAAGGTCTGCCGTCAATATTTCTTCAACCTCGGGGAAGGCTCGCGCTACAAATTCATCAGCCGGGTGCCCGCGTACCACGGCTCCACCTTGGGAGCCCTTTCCCTGACGTCCTATGCTCCCCTGGAAGTGGCCTTCAAGCCCCTGGTGCGGGACAACCCAAAAATCCCGGCCCCCACCTGCTACCGTTGCGTGTACCACAAGCAATACCCGGACTGTGAGCTGGAGTGCGCCTGGGCGTTGGAAAAGACCGTGCTGGAGCAAGGCCCGGAAAACATCGCGGCCTTTGTGGTGGAACCCGTGGGCGGGGCCAGCACCGGAGCCTTGGTGCCGCCGGACGAATACTTCGGCATCATCCAGCACATCTGCCGCAAGTACGGAATTTTCCTGGTGCTGGACGAAGTCATGACCGGGTTCGGCCGCACGGGCAAACTCTTCGCCTATGAACATTGGGGAGTGGAGGCCGATGTGGTGGCCCTGTCCAAGGGCATTGCTTCGGGCTATTATCCCCTTGGAGCCGTTCTGACCACGGATGAAATCGTGGACGTTGTGGTGCGGCGTGGCGGATTCGCCCACGGCCACACCTACGCGGGCAACCCCATGGCCTGCGCCGTGGGGCAGGAGGTGCTCCGGGTCATCGTGGAGGACGAATTGCCGGAAAACGCCCGGCACATGGGGCAGGTCCTGCTCAAAGGCCTTGGCCGACTCAGCAAAAAGCACCGTTTCATCGGCGAGGTGCGCGGCCTGGGATTGCTCACGGCCCTGGAACTGGTGCGCGATCCACAGACCCGGGAGCCCTTTCCTCCGGAATGGAACGCGGCCATGCTGCTCACGGACAACGCCTTTGCCGAAGGGTTGTTGATTTACCCCCGACGCTCCATCAATGGACTATACGGCGACCACGTGCTCGTGGCCCC
>JAQVYA010000135.1 GCA_028708865.1 Desulfovibrio sp.
GTCCCATTGCGGACCGCTACGGCAGAAAACCCCTGTTCGCCACGGTCATGTTCGCCTCAATTTTGCTCTCCATTGCCCAATTTTTCGTAAATGGCCCGCAATCCCTGGCCGTGATCCGCTTTGCCCTGGGCATGTGTATCGGTGCGGACTACACTGTAGGCATCTCGCTGCTCAGCGAGTGGACCCCCTCCAAGCGCCGTTCCGGCTATCTGGCCTGGTTGCTGGTCAGTTGGACCACGGGATACGTCATCGCCTACATCGTGGGCTTTTTCATGGACGGTCTCGGGGACAACGGCTGGCGCTGGGTGCTGTGCACTTCGGCCGTGCCCGGCTTCCTGACCATGCTGTTGCGCTTCGGTGTTCCCGAATCCCCCAGCTGGCTGGCGCGCAAAGGAAATGTGCAAAAGGCCCTGCAAAACATTCACAAGCACATCGGACCTTCCTACAGCCTGCCCGCAACCGAAAAAGAGCCGCCTTCCGCGTCCTGGTTCCGGTTGTTCAGCCCGGAGTTGCGCTACAACACGCTGGTTTCCTGCATGTTCTTCCTCTGTCAGGTGCTGCCGTTCTTCGCCATCAGCATCTTCCTGCCCCTGGTGCTTTCCAACATGAACATCCAGAACCCCTATGCCTCGGGCGTGATGTACAACGTCTTCACCATGGTGGGCGTGCTGTTCGGAACCTGGCTGATCAACAAAATCTCCCGTAGGGCGTTCCTGCTCTTCACCTTCTACGGTGCCGGCATCGTGCTGACGATCATGACCGTCTGGAAAACCATGCCCGTCATCCTGTCCCTGGTGCTGCTCGCCACGTTCGCCACGGTCCTGGCCATTTCCATCGTCCTGGAGTTCGCGTATCCTCCGGAGCTTTTCCCCACGGAGCTGCGCGCTTCCGGCGTCGGCCTGACCATTGCAGTGAGCCGTATCGGCGCAGGCGGCGGAGCCTTCCTGCTTCCTATCATCAGTGAGCAATTCGGGATTTACGCGGCCCTTGGCGCATGCATTGCCACCCTGTTCCTCGGTGGCATCATCTGCCAGCTCTGGGCGCCGGAGACCTCCCCCCGCTTTGCCGCTCCGAAGCCCCAGGCCGTAAAGGTCCCGACCCGGTAATCAGGTCGACTGAACGCCACCTCCCTAACCGCCCACAGACCGCGGGCACAACCACATGACGCCGGGCACAGCCCCTGCCCGGCGTCATCCCCCCAAGCCGCCGCAAGGCGGCTTTCCTGTTTAACCAGGAAAGAAAAAAACCGGCTCCTTGCGTTCACCGCACAGGGTGTTCAAGCGCCGGGCAATGTCCTTGACCGGCCCTTCCCGCACGCTCCGGGCCCCTTCCGGGCAAACTTTGATGCAGGCGCAGCAGAGGATGCACTGTTCAAAATCCGTGGCTGCCGGGTTGGCCTCGTCAATGGCTCCCACCGGGCACGACTGCGCGCAGACGCCGCACTCGGTGCATTCTTCGCCCACAGCAATGAAATCAACGGCCCCACCGGGCTCCATTTCCATGTAGGGCCTGTTGCCCGGCACAGAAATTACAGCGGCTGCCGCTCCTTCAGGCAGGGCATCCAAGACCTTGCGGGCGGTTTGCCCAAACTGGTTGGCGGCATGCTGGTCCGCGGCGTCCGGGCGGCCCGGCGCAACCGGAGCATCCGCACAGGAAAACGAGTGCTCCCCAATAAACGCAGCACAGGCCACCGGGATCGCGCCCCGCTCACGCAGCACATCCTGAAGTTCCAGCAGGGCATCGTCAAATTCCCGATTGCCGTAGACCACTACACCGATGACCGGAACCCGTTTCAGTTGCGCCTGCTTGAGCCAGTCCCGCACAAGCCCGGGAATCCGGCCGCGATACACGGGCACCGCCACCACAAGCAATTGATCCTCTGCCAGTTTCAAGGGCTGCTCCCGCGTTACGGGGCGGGCAGCATCAACTTCCTCGACAATTTCCAGCCCCAGTCCGGCGCCAATGGCCTTGGCAATGGTGCGCGAGGTGCCGGTGGGAGAAAAAAACGCCAACTTGGCGGATTGCATCTTCATTTCAAGACCCTCCTTGTGCAGACGTCTTACCCGCTCTGCCCAGAGAACGCCACCGGCATGCTCCGGCCCGGCAACGCTCCCGGTTGGTCACGCCAATACGACGCGCATGCGGCGGTTTACGCACCAAGCCAAGGTTCAGCAGAGCGCCCCGGACTCAACACCCCATTCATGCGGACACAGCGCCAGGGTGTAAAAATACCCGTGGCACCAAATCGTGCATGCAAAAAAACTTGGCCACAAAATATAATTTATTGCCTTGTTGTCCAAGATTACATACAAGATATAAACTAAAAAAAATGGAAGCACTGTTTCAGGACGACAGACCAGCAGAACACCGCGACAATACAGAAGGGATATAGAAGTTCAGCAGTCCGCAAAACGCAGCAAATGCACAAATGCGGATTTTCTCGCCAGTTGATCTGAATAAGGAAACACGAAAATTCCATCTACATTGCAACAGGTATTCAGGATGTAAGCTGTTATCCAAAAAAAAATAATTCTCCGGCAGCACTATTTTGCCCGCAAGGAGGCCGCACGTGTCTCGAACTACCGATGTCTGCTTTGTCTTTCCTTCAGGACTGTGCAACAAAGGTGAATTCGCACCGCATCTTGGCGTGGGATACCTCCTGGCTTCGCTTCAGGCCGCAGGCATGAAGGTGCAGCAATTCACGCATCGTTCCCCCCTGAGCATCCCCCAGGCCGCAGCAAGGATACTGGAATCCAAGCCCCCCATCGTGGGCCTGACCATTTACGATTCCAATGCCGGACCCTGTTATGCCATGGCCGAAGCCATAAAACAGGCCCGTCCTGAAACCTGGGTCGTGTGCGGCGGCCCGGCATCCACCTTTTCCTCCCAACACATTCTGGCCGCGTGTCAGGCCGTGGACCTGTGCGTTCTGGGAGAAGCCGAAGAAGCCGGTTATGAAATCATGTGCCGACTTCTGAACACCACGCCGGACCAGGTCGAAACCCTGGCCGATCTTCCGGGCGTGGCCTTCCGCACAGCAGACGCCATCCAAAAAAACGACATCCTGCCCCTGGCCGGCAAAGGAGAGACGCTCTGGAACCGCCTGGACACTTCGCCCTCCCCCTACCTGAGCGGCATTCTAAAGGACGGCGGCAGCGGCATCCTCACGGGCAGAGGCTGCACGCACAATTGCGTCTATTGTTGCTTTGCGGCCCTGGCCAGAAAAAAGCTGCGCTATCACTCCATTGAGCGGGTCATCGAAGAGCTGACCGCCATTTCCATCAATTCCGGAGCCAGGGGAACCAACCAGCGCATCACCATTTTTGACGATGCCTTTACCATTTCTCCCAAGCGGGCGAAAAAAATCTGCGAAGCCCTCATTAAAAGCAAATTGAAGCTGCATCTGGCCTGTATCACCCGGGCCGACACCGTGGACCAGGAGTTGCTCCGCCTGATGAGGAAAGCGGGCTTCAAGGCCGTGGCCTTTGGACTGGAAAGCGCCGCTCCCTCCGTGCTGCGCGCCATCGGCAAGGTCCGCCCTCCGGAAACCGATGACCCGGGATTCGAACCGGAAATCAAGTTCCTGGACAATTTGCAACAAGCTGTCCATCAGGCCCACGCCCTGGGACTTGTCGTGGGGGTGAGCATGATGGTGGGACTGCCCCGGGAAAACCTAGAGCACGCCACGAAAACAATGGACTTCATCAAGCAACTGCCCATCGACTACTACATGCACAACGTGCTTTCCGTGTTTCCGGGAACCCCGCTGTGGGAAAACCAACACCAATTCGGCATCGAATCCTCGCCCAGTGTGCTCGGGCTTCCCAGCACGTCAAAACTCCCGTTCGACGTCCGCCAGGTGGTACCGGCCCCCAAGAGCAACCGAGCCGACGAAGCCACGCTCATCCGGCAGTTCGCCCGCGAGGGGCTCTACGCTTGCGGCGCGCCGAACACTTACGAGCACGGCCTCTCCATGGTCGTGATTCACGACGACGAGATACAGGCCGAAACTGCTCAATGGCTTGCCTTGAACCTCTCTCTGGGCGGGACCGTCCTTCAAGTCTGCCGTAACGCAACCCCCGAAGACACCTTGCGGCTGCTCCGCTCACGCAATCTGCTGCTGGAACGGCATGTCCCGGTACGTTTTCACATCCAACTGGTCCCGGAAGCTCCCCAGGGCGACGTTCAGCCGTGGAGAATCGTTTCGGAAATTTCCAGCACTTTTGAGGTCCACCATCAGGAATTGGTCACTCTCCGGGAAGACCGGAGCAGCGGTTCCTTCACGGCATGGCTCAACGGAGAACCCTTTTCGGCCGACGTCGCCCCTCCTCCGGCAGATTCCAACGAAACCGGACGCGCCACCAGGCAGGCCTCCTCCACTATTCCCCCTCTTGTTCCCTACCCGGGGCGCTGGTGGGGCCGCGAAGCGCCCTGCCTGAACATGTCCCGGCTGGAAATCGATGCGGACCAGCAAATCCGCATGTGTCGCAACGGACCGATCATCGGCGTTGTGGGCGAACCGTTCGAACGTCTGCGCCAACGAATGCTGTCCCACATGCAGGCCCTGGGAAGTCGTCGCTGCCCATGTTCCATGCAGTCATTGACACCACCGGTTCCCGGCAACCGGACCAACATCCCGGCAGAGTGCGGCCACGAGAACCACGCTCCGGCATGGCTCAAAAAAGCCATTGTCTTCGGCAAAATGCCGGGGATGATGCTTTTCAATAAAGATGCACGGCAATAGGATTTGTTTCACAACGCAACCAAGGGGGACAAGATGACGGCAAACATGGACGCAAAAGAGTTGTTGGCAAAGTATATCGGTTCCGAAGCGGCCGATGACCTTTTCAAAAAAATACTCCAAATGGTGGACGAGGACGCGTCGGTAAAAGAAATCTCGCTCAAGGTCACGGAGGCGTTTCAGCAAAACGCTCCGGAAAAGCTGCACGAGGAAGGGTGCGGCACCGCCACCACGGCAGGGGCGGCCATTGGAACCGCAGCCGGAACCGCCATCGGCAACATGACAAAATAATACGCGGCTCCCCGCAGGGCAGATGCACCTCCCGGCCACGGCTCAAGATTTTGCGTCTGTCGCGCGGCAGTCAGCTGCGAAAATGCAGCTCCACCCACAAGGCCCCGGTCCCTTTCCCCCGCAGAGAAAGGGGCCGGATCCCCCACAAAACCTTTGCGTCGGAGTAAGGTAATGAGCAGTCAGCACCTCGAACATACGCTGCGCATCCTGGAGGAATCCTTTGGCCCCCTGAGCCGGGACGTGGAATCCCTCACGGATGAGAGGGCGCTCATGGACATTGCCCAGCGGCTGGATACGACGGCCCCGGGCGCGAGAACGCGCACAAGGATGCCCCGCCGCCTGGGTGGCGGCACGGACTTCTTCACCACCCTGCGCAGCGCACTCCAAAAACAGGCCCAAAAGGAACCCATCCTGCCGCACGAAGCGGTCGTGCTGGAAGCCGTCGTGGCCAAAGTGGGACGTCCGGCCCTGCTTGTGGAACAGGATGACTTTGAACCCGCCCCCAACACCTGGGCCATCCTGGAATACAAGCGCGAGGAAATCCGCCGTGTGCTGCCCAGTGTGGGCCGGATCGAGTTTACGCTCGACAGCCTGCGCCACATCGGGACCGGATTTCTCGTGGGCGAGGACATTATCATGACCAACCGGCATGTGGTGCAATACTTTGCCCGGGAAGCTGACGGTGAGTGGAGCTTCATTCCCTTTACAGCGGCCCAGATCGATTTTGACGAAGAGTATAAAAGCGAACAGGCCGATGAATTCCGCATTCTAAACGTGCTCGGCTCCCATCCGCACTACGACTTGGCACTGGTGCAAATCAAGCCCGTCAGCAACCAGGGCAATGCCCTCCCTGCTCCGCTCTCCCTGAAGGGAGCCGGGCCGGATGCCCTGGACGGCGGCGAAGCCTATGTCGTGGGCTACCCGGCCAAAGATGAAGCGCGCAACGACCCGGAAGTCTTGCAGCAGATATTTGCGGACATTTACGATTGCAAGCGATTGCAACCCGGGCGGCTGCGCGGCCTGCACCGAGGCGACTTTACCGGGGCCTCGGATAAAGACATCCTGTTTCACGACTGCTCAACCCTGGGCGGCAATTCCGGGGCCTGTCTGGTGGAAGTAGCCAGTTCACGGGTCATCGGGCTGCACTTTGGCGGCCTCTATGGACAAAACAATTACGCTGTCCCCTTATGGCAACTGGCTGAGGATTCTTTTTTCAAGGGATATGGGCTGCTCTTTGCTTAACCATTCCCTTTCCACTCCATAAGGGGGCACAGTTCCCACCCGTTGACGCCGGGCTTCCCGTTCCGGCCCGGAAACGTCCGTCCAGGCCGGTCAGGATCGGTGCAAACCCGTTCCTGTTGCGGAATAAACGATGCGCACCGTTTTCTCCTTTCGCGCGGCCGAACAGCGAACACTCCAGCAGCCAGCAATCCCGCGGTTCGCAGAGGCTTTCAAGACTCCAGGATCCGGGCTTCATAAATAAAGCTTTACTTCAGCGGGAAAATGGTTGACAAAGAGGTACTCAGCGTGACTGGACGCATGACTACTTCTTGGCCCCAGCGGGCAACTAACGTTCCACGTCAGTCCAAAGATTTACTCTCCGTACCAGAGCCATCCAATTACCCCGCCTGAAAATTTCAGGTTCGACCGCTGTCGCGCGCAGTCGTCATCTTTTCTTTTCACCCAAGGCTTATATGACCTTTACGACTTTTTCCTTTGACCAGCGTATCAACGCCAGCGTCGAAGCCTGCGGCTACCAAGCCCCGACCCCGATCCAAAGCCAGACCATTCCGCTCATCCTCCAGGGGCACGACGTCATGGGCCTGGCCCAGACAGGCACCGGTAAAACCGCGGCGTTCGCGCTGCCCATCTTGCAGCGACTTCTGGCTAAGCGCTCTGCCGGAAACGCTCCGTCCGTCCTGGTGCTGGCCCCCACCCGGGAACTGGCACAGCAAATCAACGAAAATTTCACCGCCTTTGCCCGCAGGACCGGTATCCGAAGCTCCGTGGTCATGGGCGGCGTGGGAATGAAACCCCAGATCAAAGCTTTCAAATCCTCTCAGGTTATTGTGGCCTGCCCAGGACGCCTTGTGGGGCTCATGGCCCAAAACGCCGTCAACCTGAGCGCCATTGACACCCTGGTCCTGGACGAAGCGGACCGGATGCTCGACATGGGATTCATGCCCGATATCAAGCGGATTCTGGCCCAGTTGCCGGCCAAAAGGCAAAACCTGCTCTTCTCCGCAACCATGCCCAACTCCATCCGTGTATTTGCCGAGAGAATCCTCTCCGACCCCAAAACGGTACGGATCAACACTGCAAAGCCGGTCACCAGCATTGAGCACGCCTTTTACAACACATGCAACAGTGAAAAAAACGCGCTGCTCGAAAACCTGATCAAGAATACCGAGCATCAAAGCATGCTCATCTTCACCCGCACCAAGCACAAGGCCAAAAGTCTGGCGCGCCGACTGTCCCAAAACGGTCATAACGCCACCTTTCTGCAAGGCAACATGAGCCAGCGCCAGCGGGAAAACGCCCTCAACGGCTTTCGCTCAGGGAGATTCTCCATCATGGTGGCCACGGACATTGCCGCCCGCGGCATTGACTGCGACCGGATCTCCCACGTCATCAACTATGACATGCCGGATACCGTTGAAGCCTACACACACCGCACCGGCAGAACCGGCCGGGCCGGACGCTCGGGCAAGGCCATCAGTCTGGTGACCCGGGACGATGCAGCCCAGCTGCGGGCGATTCAGCGGACCATGAACATTTCCGTCAAACCGCAATCCGTTCAAATCCCCGTGGAAGAGCGGGACAGAAACGAAAGGAAAGCGCCGCGCCCTCGTCGCAAGCCCGTAAACAGGTCCGCCGCCAACAAGGGACGCACCCCTGCGCGACGCGGCCCCAGAGCGGCCTAACGGACTTTGGGCCCGGATCCATACGAGATAAAAAACTTGGCGGACGCAAAGATCAAAAAAGGGTGGGACCAAACCTTGCACGGGGCGCTCTCGCCGACAGCTCCGCACAGCAACCGATGATTCCAACGCCGTCCCCCGCCCGGGGGGCGGCGTTTTACAGTTCATAAAACGGCGCTTCAGCCAACAAGGAGGAGCCCATGGCAAAGCCGAACTACAGTTTCCTAAAACGCCAAAAAGAATTGGCCAAAAAGAAAAAGAAAGAAGAAAAAAGGAAAAACAAACTTGCCAGGAAACTTGAAAACAACGAAACCGACAACACCACAACGGAACAGGATTCCACCGACGAATCCTGAATCACCTTT